>PLUW01000101.1 GCA_003162935.1 Acidobacteriaceae bacterium | reverse complement strand
CTCCCAAGACCGGCGGTCTAAATGGTATCAAGGTGGGCGCGCTCACGTTTGCGCCTTACGGCTTCATCAAAGCGACGGTCGTCCATGACAGCAGCGACCCCGATGGCGATGATTTCCCGTTTCCGGGTATATGGCTGAATGCCGGGAATAACTCGACCTTCAACACCGGCCCAACGAAGGATCCCGAGGTCCACGTCAAGGCGCGGGCCACGCGCTTTGGGCTCAACCTGGAATGGCCGGACATGTCGAAGAACCTGACGCTTACCGGCAAGATCGAGGGTGACTTCGAAGGTAACTTCACCGAAGTCGACAACGCCGACGTTTCCTCGGTACGCAACAGTCAACCGAGAATACGGTTGGCCTTCGTTCGCATGGATTACCACGCCAGCGAGAACACTGACATCTTCTTCGTCGGTGGACAGGACTGGACGCTTTTCGGATCCGGCGCACTGACCAATATGCTGGAAACCACATTCAACGGCGCATATTGGGGCGACATTTACACCCGTTCGCCACAAATGCGGGTCGGCTTCGTGCGGACGTTGAGCAATGAGCACAAAGTCAACTTCGAGGGTCAGTTTGGGATCATGATGCCGAGCTCCAGTCAAATCCTGAAGCTCGGGAACGCGGCAAACAACGGGCTCGCCGCCCAGCTCGGACAAGGCGAGCGCGAGGGCGCCGACGCCGACCGTCCCGAGTGGGAAGGCAGAGCGGCCTTAAGCTTCCAGCTCGACAAGGCGAAGGGTGTCGCTCCGGCACAAATCGCTCTGGCCGGATTCCGCTCCAGACGGACGTCGATCGTTCCGAACAGCTCCTACTTGGTCAGTGCCTCCGACTACTCCGACTGCGCCGATAGTTCCAACCCGTTGGCGTGCTCCTTGGAGTCTGCCTTTCCGAACGGTTTTGAAAGTTCCAGCAAAATGTGGGGCGGCCAATTCGTGGCGCAATTGCCCACCCGATGGTTTACCTTGGTGGCGAGCGCTTATAAGGGTGGCGATCTGCGCTTCTTCTTAGGCGGCCAAATCAACACTTTCTTGACCGACACAGGCGGGTTGACTGCCGCGTCCGGACCGTATGTCACTGCGGATGGCGGCCCGCTGGCTGCTGCAGGTGGCGCCGTCCTCGGTTGTACGGGCGCACTTAATCCGGACGGTACATGCCCGACCGGGGACGCTGTGATTGCTCCGGAGCGGCCCATCCGGTCGTTTGGTGGATTCATCCAGCTCGGTTTGCCGCTTTCCCGGTGGTTCAATGCCGATCCGCATGGCCACAACGCGGGCTGGCAGCTTCAGTTCACCGTCGGCAAGGACCAGGTGGTGAATCGTGACCTAAATAACGCCAGTGGCTCCTTTTGCGGCGTCTATGCCAGCAACCCCTGTAACACCGTTCATTCTGCCAACAGCGTGGCGCCGTTGCCTATGCTGATGGGCAAGATGGCTCTTGCAACCCTCAACTACAAATTCAACAACTGGTGCCAGTTCGGCTTCGAACAGTCGATCTATGCCACCCGTATGATGGACCACCTCAACGTGTACACAATCGCTGGAACTCCGTCCAACGAATGGCAAGATCACCGCACCGAGTTCGGGCCGATCTTTACGTTCTAGACCGACCTACACCGCAAGCGGGCCAAACCGGCCCGCTTGTGGTCTCGGACGAGGAACTGAAATGGCCGGTGCGGATTGAGGGTACTGGCTACCCATGAATGGGGACGGGCTACATTCGGGTCATCGCCCGGAGGTGAGTCTGTCCTCCTCAACCTTCTCCAACGTGGAAAGCTATTGTGCAGGACACGGCAAGGGAGCACAATGTTCCAAATCTGCGGGACCGGTGTCCAGAATCGCTCGGGAGAACCGGGTATGTGGCAGATGCATCCGCAGTGTTTGGAGGAGTCGGCTTCATGAGTACGCGCGAAATTGCGATCCTCGGGACAGGTCTTCTGATGGTGGCGATGTTCGCCAACGCCGCGTCGCGAAACAACACGACGCGGATCACGGTTCTGGATTCTGAAACTCGATCGGTGAGCGTTGACGACAGCGGCGTTTCCAACAATTGCGAACAAGTCACTTTCGACGCGTATTGCCGTTCCGCCGGGACCCCGCAAATGACGAGCACTTTACTGGTGCAGGAAGGCAACCAGCCGCCGTTCCGCGTCAGATGCAAGATTGAGTCAAGAAACTCGCGTTGCGAGCCCCTGCCCAAGGGCGAGACTTTCGACGCCAGAAGAGACAAACGCGGCCTGACCATCTACTACGTCGATGACAACGGCAAGGAGCGAAAACAGTTTTACACGTTGGTAGACGTAGGTAGAAGGATCACTCCGCCGGCGACTGCGCCCGCACTTGTAGTTCAGCCAGCCACGGCCGCTGCTCCGCCGCCGCAGAGCTCGCCGAAGAGTTCACCGACTCCCGCGCCGGTTCCGCAAACCGCAGCACCGGTGCAAAATTCACCAGCCCCCACTGCTGCTCCGCCGCCAGTTCGTGCGCAGAGCGGTCTGGCGCAGAACACGCTGGAAAAAGTGCGGTGCAATTTCACTTCGACCCCGCCCGGTGCGGATATCACGATCGACGGCAGCTATGTGGGGAACACGCCATCCGAAATCAGCCTAACCACCGGCAGGCACGTCGTTCAAATTGCCCTGGTGGGCTTTGGCGAGTGGAAGCGGGAGCTGACGGTCACTTCGGATTCGGCCGTGAATGTCGCGGCGAACCTGCAGAAGACGCAGCCGTAGCCGGATTGCTGGTGCAGAATAAGTTTGCGCTTCCGCCTGGAGCTAGACCGGCGTATGATGTCGCGCGAAAGCTGTCGGTGTTTGGTGAGTTAACACGCATGTGCCGTATGGGTGCCACGGTGCTGTGAAGCAAGACCGGGGCTCCCGGTTCTTATTCCATTCTGGCAAAGGAGAAAAACTGTGGCGAACGAAAATGTTGCATCCACCCACCTGAATCGGTGGTGGCACGTGGTCGGCGGAGTCTCCATGAACCTGGCGCTGGGCTCGCTATACGCCTGGAGCGTGTTTGTGGCTCCGCTGGAAAAAGAATTCCACTGGAAGCGGGCGGATACTTCCAATGTGTTCATCATCGCTGTGGTGGTCTTCGCGCTGACATTCATTGTCGCTGGCCGGCTACAGGACAAGCTTGGGCCTTTCAAGATTTCTATCGTTGGCGCGATCCTGGTGAGCCTGGGCTTTTTCCTCTGCTCTCAGGCCGACAGCCTCAACAAATTCTTCATCTTCTTCGGCGTCCTTGGAGGGTTGGGCAACGGTTTTGGTTACGCGACTCCGATACCCGTCATGTCCAAGTGGTTTCCGGACAAGCGTGGCCTGGCGGTAGGTCTCGCGGTGGGCGGATACGGCGCAGGATCGGCGATCTTCGGGCCGCTGGCGGCAAACTGGCTGATTCCAACCTATGGCTGGCGGACGACCTTCCAGATCCTAGGCGGGATTTTCTTTGTGATGACGGTATTCGGCGCGTTCCTGCTGAAGAACCCACCCGTCGGCTACAAGCCTGCGGGCTGGACGCCGGCGCCGGCTTCCAAAGCTGCGGCAACCACCTATGACTTCAGTCCTGGCGAAGTGCTGCGCACATCAACGTTCTATTTTATGTGGGTGGCATATGCGCTGGGCTGCGCGGCCGGTCTGATGGTCATCAGCCAATTGGTGCCGTTCGCGAAAAGCGTGGGCATCCCGAGCACGACGCTGGCAGCGTATGGGTTGGTGGTGGGAGCGGTGGGCAATGCATCGGGGCGCATTCTTTCCGCCTGGATGTCGGACCACTTGGGCCGCATCAACGTATTGCGGCTGATGATTGGCATCTCCATGGTTGCCATGCCTATTCTGTATTTTGTGGGCGGAAATGTGGTGGGGTTGTTCGTGATGCTATTCATCGTTTACTGGTGCTACGGCACGCAGCTTTCGGTGAACGGAGCAACGGCAGCCGATTTCTGGGGCACCAAGAACCTGGGCATCAACTACGGCATGCTATTCACCGCCTGGGGAGTGGCTGGCCTGCTGGGTGGCCGCATCGGAGGCAAACTCTACGACAGGTACCATAACTACCAGATGGCGTTCTATACTGCGGCGGTATTGGCGGCGGCGGCGCTGGTATGCGAATTCTTAGCCAAACGCCCAGCTGTGCCCGGAGGAGTAGCAGGAAGAGCCGCAGCCTAGATTGCAGAAATTGTTGCGGCTGAGGCGAGAGTGCGTTTCATCCTACCCAGGCGCCGCGCAGGCGCCTGGGGACGCAGTCAGCGGTTTTCTTGGGAATAGAGTTTGACCAGATCACAAATTCAGCAATATAAGGGGTAATCGATATGGCGGAAATACGTCCGAAACCACAAGCGGTGAGCGAAGCCACCGAAGCTCAGATTGCAGTTCACTGGCGCGAGGAAGAGTATTACTATCCTCACGCGAAGTTTGTCGGCCAGGCGAATCTGACCGATCCCAGCATCATCGAACGCTTTAGCGAAAAGAATTACCCGGAATGCTTCCGCGAATACGCCGACCTGCTGACTTGGGACAAGTACTGGGACAAAACCCTCGACACCAGCGATCCGCCGTTCTGGAAGTGGTTCGTGGGCGGCAAGATCAACGCCTCCTACAACTGCGTGGATCGGCATCTCGACAAGTACAAGAACAAAGCGGCCCTGATCTTTGTTCCGGAACCGGAGTCGGAAGCCACTATATCCGTCACCTACCGCGAACTCTATGTGCGAGTCAATGAATTCGCGGCCTTGCTGCGAGATTACTGCGGTCTCAAGGCCGGAGATCGCGTCACCATTCACATGCCGATGGTCCCCGAGTTGCCCATCACCATGTTGGCTTGCGCCCGCTTGGGCGTGATCCACTCGGTGGTCTTTGGCGGTTTTAGCGGCGAGGCGTGCGGCATGCGCGCCGCCGATTCGCAAAGCCACGTCCTGATCACCATGGATGGCTACTATCGCAACGGTAAAATGCTGGACCACAAAGCGGGCGCAGATATCGCGCTGGAAACTGCCAAGAAGGAAGGCCATGTGGTGAACAAGGTCCTCGTCTGGCGGCGGCACCAGGGCAAGAATGCTTCCGCTACTCCTTTTGTGAAGGACCGCGATGTCTGGGTAGACGAGATTCTTCCCAAATACGCGGGAACAATCGTGCCTCCGGTTCCGATGGATGCCGAAGCGCCGTTGTTTCTCATGTACACCAGCGGCAGCACCGGAAAGCCGAAGGGCTGCCAACATCGCACCGGCGGATATCTCTCCTATGTAGCTGGCACCTCAAAATACATCCAGGACATTCATCCCACGGATGTTTACTGGTGCATGGCCGACATCGGCTGGATCACGGGCCACTCTTACATCGTTTATGGTCCGCTGGCGTTAGCGGCCACCAGTGTGCTCTACGAAGGTGTGCCGACCTATCCCGACGCCGGTAGGGTATGGAGAATCGCCGAGCGCCTCGATGTCAACATCTTCCACACCTCGCCCACGGCGATTCGCATGCTGCGCAAATCGGGTCACGACGAGCCCACCAAGTACAAATACCATTTCAAGCACATGACCACGGTCGGCGAACCCATCGAACCCGAGGTCTGGCGCTGGTATCACGACGTTGTCGGTAAAGGCGAGGCCGTGATTGTCGACACCTGGTGGCAAACCGAGAACGGAGGCTTCCTGTGCAGCACCAAGCCCGCCATCGATCCCATGAAGCCGGGCAGCGCAGGCCCGGGCATGCCTGGAATCTATCCGGTGATTATTGACGAAAACGGGCAGGAGGTCTCAGCGGGTTCCAACAAGGCGGGCAACATCTGCATCAAGAATCCGTGGCCTGGAATCATGCAAACCATTTGGGGCGATCGCGATCGCTTTGTTACCCAGTATTATGCGAAGTACTGTAAGGATCGCAACAGCAAGAGATGGCAGGACTGGCCGTATTTCGCTGCCGATGGAGCCGTGCTCGCGGCGGATGGCTATTTCCGCATCCTCGGCCGCGTCGATGACGTCATCAACGTGGCCGGTCACCGCTTAGGCACAAAGGAAATTGAGTCGGCGTGCCTGACGGTTCCCGAGGTCGCGGAAGCGGCGGTCGTGCCCGTGGTCGATGAGATCAAGGGCCGCGTGCCTGAGGTCTACATCGCTCTCCAACCGGGTATTCAACCCAGTCAGGAGATCATCGACAAGGTCAACAAGGTGATTGAAACCATGATCGGCAAGATCGCGCGTCCGAAGCACGTCCACATCGTTCCGGATATGCCCAAGACCCGGTCTGGCAAACTCATGCGCCGTATTCTCGCAGCTATCTCCAACAACATGAAGACTGGAGATATCACCACCTTGGCCAATCCCGACGTCGTGGAAAAGGTCCGGGAACTGGTCCAGGGCAAAGAGACAGTGGCGGTAGCCGATGGCCCCGAGGATCTGAAGCGATTCGGAACCGAGGAGTAAGAGCTAACGGAATAAGACTACGTCGAAGGGGCAAATCTCTGGAAGACTCGGAGGTTTGCCCCTTTCTCTTACCCTTCGCGGTTGCGTCGCGCGCCAATCCTATTGCGGGTACCACTCCAGCAACCGCACTTCGATTCCGGTTCCTTCCAGCCCTTTCTTGAACACCGCGAGATCGGAGCCGCGGTAGTGATACGGAATCACGATCTTCGGGTGGAATGCCTTCACCGCATCGGCCGCTTCTTCGGGCGGCATGGTGTAGGGCAGATTCATGCAGACGAAGGCCACGTCGATGTTCTTCAGGGCGCGCATCTCCGGGATACCCTCGGTGTCGCCGGAAAAGTAAAAGCGCACGCCGCCGTAGGTGAGCACATATCCGTTGCCGCGTCCCTTGTCGTGATAGAGTTTGCCCTCGGCCGGCCCACGCTTGAGGTTATAGGCGGGGATCGCCTCAATGGTCCATCCCTGCCACGTTGTGCTTTCGCCATTGGCGATGGGCTTGGCACTCGTAACCGTGGCCACCACAGCCGGAGGCGCCAGGATCTCCATTCCAGCCTTGCTCAGGTCTGCGATGGAGGCTGGATCCATGTGGTCGCCATGAATATCGGTGATCAAAATCAGGTCCGCTTTCGGGGAACCGGCAAACTTCACGGGTTTGGCCGGGTCGAGGTAAATGGTTTTTCCTCCCGCCTCAATCCTGGTGCTGGCATGATTCAGCGGAGTGATCGTCACGTCTCCCGCCGAGGTTTGAAACTTTTGCGCGACGGTGGCGGAGTAGACAAACGACGACAAAGCAAAGAAAGACACAGCAAGAGCCAGAAGCATCCTCATCTCGACCTCACAGGAACTCAATGGTTGCGTCCACAGCTAATTCTAAGGCGACCGCGCCATTTTGCACGACACTCAAATGAAACTCTGAAATAAACTTAGGCCTTACAATTGATGCGCAGCGAAAGGGGAAGAGATCACCATGGCAATCGCGACCATCAATCCGGCGACCGGCGAAGTGGTAAAGACCTTCGACGCTCTTACGAGTCTTCAAATCGAGCAGAAGTTGCAACTCGCGGCCTCCGCGTTTCGAACCCTTCGGCGGACGTCGTTCGCGGAGCGCGCAAGCAAAGTGATGCGTGCCGCCGAGATCTTGGAAAAAGAGAAAGACGAGTGCGCTCATTTGATGACGCTCGAAATGGGCAAGCCTCTGAAGGCTGCCGTGGGCGAGGTAATGAAGTGTGCCACCGGCTGCCGCTATTACGCGGAGAATGCCCAGAAATTCCTGGCCGACGAAATTGTGGAAACGGGGGCGAAGCGCAGTTTTATCCGCTATCTTCCGATTGGCCCTATTCTGGCCATCATGCCCTGGAACTTCCCCTTCTGGCAGGTGTTTCGTTTTGCCGCGCCCGCGCTGATGGCCGGCAATGTCGGACTGCTGAAGCACGCTTCAAACGTTCCGCAGTGCGCGCTGAAGATTGAAGACATCTTTCGCCGCGCCGGTTTCGCCGAAGGCGCATTCCAAACGCTGCTGATTGGCTCGGGCCCCGTCGATGACATCCTGAACGACTCCCGTGTCGCCGCCGCGACCTTAACGGGCAGCGAGCAGGCGGGAATTCAAGTCGGAATTTCCGCCGCCAAACGCATCAAGAAAGTCGTACTCGAACTCGGCGGCAGCGATCCTTTCATCGTGATGCCCAGCGCCGATCTGGATGCTGCGGTCGCCACCGCCGTCGACGCTCGCATTCAGAACAACGGTCAGTCCTGCATCGCCGCGAAGCGCTTTATCGTGGCGGAGAAGATTGCCGATGAGTTCGAGCGCAAGTTCGTCAAGCGCATGCAGGAACTGCGCATCGGCGATCCGTTCGACGAGAGCACGCAGCTCGGCCCTCTTGCCAGCGCCGACGCGGTTACTTCTCTCGATGCCGATGTTAAGAAAACTGTGGCCGCGGGTGCGCGCGTGCTGATCGGCGGCCACCCCCTAGACCGTCCCGGCAATTTCTATGCGCCAACCGTGCTGGTCGACATTCCAAAGGATTCTCCGGCATACAAGGAAGAGCTCTTCGGCCCGGTGGCGTCGCTCTTCCGGGTCAAAGATGTGGATCAAGCCATCCAAATCGGTAACGACAGCCGCTTCGGGCTCGGTGCCAGCGCCTGGACCAACGATCCTGCGGAAACAGAACGGTTCATCAATGAAATCGATGCCGGCATGGTCTTTATCAATAAGATGGTGGTTTCCGATCCACGCCTGCCGTTCGGTGGTGTGAAGTACTCAGGCCATGGGCGTGAACTCGCCGTGGAAGGGATCCGCGAGTTTGTGAACATCAAGACAGTTTGGATCCAGTAGCGGGATCACGTTGTTCGCTGGCAGGCGATTGCGCTCCAGAGGCCAAAGGAAAATCTCGATTCCCACCATTCTCGTCGCGTCGTTTTGCGGAAAGGCCGCGCGCCGCGTATTCGCGGGCGCAATGTTGGCCGCGCTCTCGCTGCCGGCGGCGGCCCAGGGAGGCCCACCCTTCATTGGCGACGACCCCGGCACTCCCGGCGACGGTAACTGGGAGATCAATGTCGCGGCCTACACGGAGCGCCATCCCACCGAGCGCATCTACAACGCGCCCATCCTCCATGCGAACTATGGCGTCGGCCCGCGCCTCCAGCTTAAGTATCAGGTACCGTACCTCGTGGATGGGGACGACGGCGAACCGACTCGCAGCGGCTTGGGGAAGTCGCTGGCGGGCGTGAAGTGGCGCTTCTACGAGAATGATGAGAAGGGCCTACAAATCTCGACCTATCCCCAACTCGAATTCAATAATCCCACGTCCTCGCTACAGCGCGGACTGGTTGACTACGGCACTCGGTTCTATCTTCCCATCGAACTTACCAAGAAGGTCGGGCCGTTCGAGATCAATCCGGAAATTGGCTATTGGTTCGCTGGTAGGGGGGGCGCAGCCTGGGCCACGGGAGTCGTTGTTGGCCGGGATGTCAGTAAGAAGCTGGAACTGGATGGCGAATTGTATGACACCGCAAACACGAACGGATCCAACCACTGGAATACGTTCGATGGCGGAGGCCGCTACAAGCTGGGAGAGCACTTCGTCCTGCTGTTCATGGCTGGGCGCAGCTTCCGCGGACCGGCGAGTAGTCAGCCGCAATTCTTCGGCTATCTGGGAATGCAATTCCTGTTTTCCGCCAAGCACGAGCAGGGAAGCACGGCCGAAACCAATCGGTGATCGAAGCCGCAATCGAATGCGAGGCGCTGTGCTTGACGGGCAAGAGAAGGCTCCAATACATTCGAGAGCTGGGACGGATCGTATAAAGGAACCTCGCATTCGAAAACAGTTCCGCATTCCAACGAATTCCTGACGAGGTACTCGCAGCATGACCATCAAGAAGGACGCGGTTCGCAAGACAGTCCTCCGACAAAAGGCGCAACTGATGTCGCCTTCGGAGATTGAACGCACGCTGGTGCGGTTGGCGCACGAAATTCTCGAAAAGAACAGTGGCGTCGAAGGCCTGGGGTTGGTCGGAATTCGCCGTCGCGGAGTTCCCATCGCCGAGCGCTTGGGCAAGATGATTCAGCAGGTCGAAAAGAAAAAAGTTCCCGTCGGCACGCTCGATATCACGTTCTATCGCGACGACCTTTCGACGCTGGGGCCCAAGCCGGTGGTGCAGGAAGCGGAGATCGGTTTTTCCATCGAAGGCAAGAAGATCGTGCTTGTCGACGATGTGTTGTATACCGGCCGCACCACGCGCGCCGCTCTCGACGCCCTTTTTTCCCATGGCCGCCCCAGCCTCGTCCAGTTGCTGGTGCTGATTGATCGCGGCCATCGCGAATTGCCCGTTGAAGCAACGTTCACCGGTCGAACCGTGCAGACTACCGACAGTGAAGTGATCGAGGTCAAGCTGACCGAGATCGATGATGCCGAAAAAGTTCTGCTCATGGAGCGGTAGCGGAGCGGCACTTCCATCAAGCTAGGACTTGCTCTTAGCACTACACTCTGCACTCCACTCTGCGTCGAACCGCGCCCGGTCGCAGAACGATTTCTGCGTTCCTACTCCCGTGGTCGAAAGCGCGGCATAAAGGTTGGCGCGCTTCACGGCTTCCCGCTCCGGCAGGCCCTCTCCGAGGAAGGTTGCGAAGCTGCCGATAAACGCGTCGCCGGCGCCGGTCGAATCCACGCTTTTCACTTTGAAGGCGGGCACGTGCTCCATGCCGTCGCTACCGGCTAGCAGGGAACCATTCGCACCCAGCGTGAGAATCACGCGTCGAATGCCGCTGCTCAGCAACTGGCTCGCGCACTTCTTCGCGTCCTCGAGATTGCGTACCGGCATGCCGCAAATTGCCTCGGCCTCGCTTTCGTTCGGGACAAAGTAATCGAGGTCCGCGACCGCCATGAGGTCGATGGGCTGCGCCGGAGCGGGATTCAAAATGCAACGTATGCTGTTTTTTCGCGCAAACTTGATGGTGTAGTACACCGTCTCCAGCGGGATCTCAAACTGGAGAACGATGCAGTCGGCGCTCTTCAGCGTATCGGCCGCGGCATCCACATCCGCCGGCTTCAAGCAATCATTCGCGCCTTTGACGACGATGATTCGATTCTGCCCGGAAGGATCGACGAAAATCGGCGCCACTCCGCTGGAGACACCGGCAACTTGCCGCACATGCGTGGCGTCGATGCCCAGTTTTTCGAAGTTCTTGATCGTCGATGGGCCAAACAGATCGTTGCCGACGCGGGCCACCATGAAGACTTCGGCTCCGCAGAGCCGCGCGGCCACTGCCTGGTTCGCGCCCTTGCCGCCAAACCCCAGGTCAAATTTCTGGCCGAAGATGGTTTCTCCCGGCTTGGGGAACTGGTCTGAGAACGTGGTCAAATCCACGTTAGCGCTACCCACAACCGCGATGCGAGGACGCTTTGCCATAATTTTCTCGGTGCTTCGTGATCTGGTGCCCGTTAGTTGGTCCCCCCGTCCCCCCTCCATCGGTCTTTTGGAATCAAAGACTTAGCGGTTGGTTCCTTCCAGGTCTTTGGGGAATAAGGACTTATTGGTAAAGTATTTATAAATCAATGACTTAACTTGTGATGCTCAGGCTGCTCACGCCAGGTCTTTGAGAAGCAAAAACTTACTTGCGAAACGGCCCGCGGCGGTTGCCGAGTTCCAATTGTCAAAGAACGGAGTGCTTCTGGAGCAACATTTTGTTGGCTATGAATCTAGTCTAGCAGGCGGTGTCAAGAGGTTTCGTTCTTGGGTAATGCCTCACCTTCGGCCGCGTGATGTTCAAGGCCCTTACAAGAAGCGAACTTCAAGCGAGTAGACCTAGATATACAGTCTCCCTGTAGGGTCAATTAGGAGGTGCCACCGTGAAAGTGTTCCTCGCTTACATTGCGCCGCTCCTCATTGTGTTGCTCGTCTTAGCGGGGCTAGTAGCGCAAGTTGCCGTGGATGCTCACCATTGGATGCCCCGTAATTGGTGGCCACGCTCTCTTTTCAAGAAAAAGTGACGAACCCAAAACAGCCCACTGTCTAATTTCAAACTGGGGCACTACCCGATCTTGGGTAGCGGCTCAGTTTAAAAAGTGAGCGACCTAGGCAGTTGGATTGCCGCAGGCAAAAGCAGGTCCTTCCCGTTCAACAAGCTCAGGGTCAGGCTGACAAGTCTTAATGATGACAAGTCTTAGTAGTGACCACCAAGCTGCCATTTCCCTCAGGGGCTAAAGCCCGCGCTGATTTCGGGGCTTACGCGGCCCTGAAGGGCCGCTCTTCCACGGTGATGAGTAACAGACTGCTACTGGTGGTCGCGTGGAATCGTTTCCTGCCAAGTCTTTTCACGAATGACTTGGCCGTTCTTTCTCAATCGGCGACGGAATTTGTAATAGAAGTTGGTCTTGTCGCTGCGCACATCGAGGGTGTCGGTCCAACACAACTTCCTGTCAGGCAAGTCCACATCCGCTTCTCCTTCTCCGTGGGCGGAGGCGATTTCGGGGTGCGCATCCTGCACTTCGAAGCGAAGCTTGTCCTGGTGCAACCGGCGAATGGAGTTCGCCAGGCGAAATAGGCACTTGCATTTTGGACGCTCCCTTTTTTCTTGACTTGTTCGCGCATTCATCTGGCATCCACCCACGCACTTGGGTATTCTCTTGGTGATGGCCACCGTCTCGCTGTGTGAACTGTTGGGCTCGACCGTGTATGACGCGTCCGGCGCGGCGAGCGGGCGTGTGCGCGAGGTGGCGCTGGCTCCGCAGGAGGACCGCTCCCGCGTGTCTCTGCTGATCGTCAAAACGCCGAAGGGAAATCGCCTGCTGCCGTTGACGGCCGTTTCCGCCATCAATAGCGGCATTCATGCCTCCACGGCTGCGGGGGATTGGACCGCTGCCGACGGTTCCGAAGGCCTGTTGCTGCTCAGCCGCGATCTGCTCGATCAGCAGGTGATTGACGTCCACGGCCGCAAGGTCGTGCGCGTCAACGACGTCGATTTTCATCATGACAGCGCGCAAAACCGTTCCGTCCTGAGAGTTGGTGGCGTGGATGTGGGCGCGCGGGGCGCGGTTCGCCGCCTGCTGAAAGGTGTAATTCCAGCTGCGGTCCTCAAGACCTTGCTCCTGCGCGTCCCTCCGCGCGATATCCCGTGGGACTTTATCGATCTCATCGAGACCGACCCAGCCCGGCGCGTCAAGCTGAAGATTTCTCATGAACGGCTGGGTAAACTCCATCCCGCCGACATTGCCGACATTGTGGAGAATCTGGCTCCCGATGAGCGCGAAGCGGTATTCGAGACACTGGACGAGGGCGTTGCGGCTGGCGCGTTGGAAGAGCTCGCACCTAGAGTGCAGAAGGCGGTCTTGGAATCGCTCGATTCCGACCGGGCCGCCGACATCGTCGAGGAGATGGAACCCGATGCCGCCGCCGACCTTTTGGGCGACCTCTCCGACGAGCGGACGGAAGAAATCCTGGTGCAGATGCAGCCCGAAGAGCGCCAGGAAGTCACCGAACTGCTCGAGTTCAAAGAGAATAGCGCCGCTGGACGTATGACCACGGAATACATTGCCCTGCCGGTGGAATCTACCGCCCACGATGCGATCGAGGCGATGCGCGCCTTCGAAGGCCGCATGGAGAACATGAGCACCATTTACCTGACCGACTCTCATGGAACTCTGGCGGGCGCGGTGCCGTTGGTGAAGATCGTGCTGGCGCCCGCCTCGACCCCGCTGCTATCGCTTGGCCAGGAGCCGCTCATTTCCTGCCACGAAGACGCGAAAGAAAAGGAATTTGCCGAGCTCTTCGACAAGTACAACCTGCTGACCTTGCCGGTGGTGGACGAACACAATCAACTCACCGGCGTCATCACTCCCGACGATGTGATCGCGATGCTGCGCGCCAAGCTGTAGTTCGTTCCTCCGGAGAAAAAGTTCTCGATTTCTTAGATTCACCTATCCAGACCACGCGGTTAGCGTTTATTCTGATCGTTCTGTTTTGCCAATTGAAACGTTCTGTGGCCTGTGCGCATGAAATTCCTGAGAAGTTGGAAGTTCCGGCTCCTGCTGTTCTTTGCCGTGGTCGGGCCGGGCTTCATCACCGCGAATGTCGACAACGATGCCAACGGCATCCTGACGTATTCGCAGGCCGGCGCGCAGTTCGGCTACATGCTGTTGTGGACGATGATTCCGACGACCATCGCCCTGATCGTGGTGCAGGAGATGTGCGCCCGCATGGGAGCGGTTACGGGCAAGGGCTTGAGCGATCTGATCCGCGAGGAGTACGGCCTGCGGATTACGTTCCTCATGATGCTCGGCATTCTCATCACCAATTTCGGCAATGTCGTGGGCGAGTTTATCGGCATTGCCGGAAGCATGGGGCTGTTCGGAGTCCCCAAGTACATCGCGGTGCCGATCTGCGCCGTGATCGTCTGGCTCATCGCCGTCAAAGGGCAGTATAAGAGCGTCGAGAAGGTCTTCCTGGTGGCTTCGTTCTTCTACATCACCTACATATTTGCCGGGGCGCTCTCCAAACCAGCATGGATTGAGGCCATGAAGGCCACGATCAAGCCTCCCGCGATGGCTGCTTTCAAGCAAAGTTCGTACCTCTACATGGTGATCGGCGTGGTTGGAACCACCATCGCTCCGTGGATGCAGTTCTATCTGCAATCGTCGATCGTGGAAAAAGGAGTCACGCGGCGGCAGTACAAAACATCCCGGCTCGACGTCATTGTTGGGTGCATTTTTACCGACGTGGTGGCGTGGTTCATTATTGTTGCCTGCGCGGCCACGCTCTACCTCCATGGAAATCGAGACATCCGCGACGCCGCCGACGCCGCTCAGGCGCTGCGTCCGCTGGCGGGCGACTGGGCTTACATACTGTTTGCGCTTGGATTGTTTAACGCTTCGTTGTTTGCCGCGTCGATTTTACCGCTTTCGACGGCTTATACGGTTTGCGAAGGTTTAGGTTTCGAGTCGGGCGTGGAACGCAAATTTTCCGAAGCCCCAGCGTTTTACTGGCTCTATACCGTGCTGATCGGCGCCGGCGCGGCCGTGGTGCTGATCCCGGGACTTCCGCTGATCAAGATCGCCGTATTTTCGCAAGTGGTCAACGGCGCGGTGTTGCCTTTCGTACTGATTTTTATGTTGTTGCTGATTAACAAAAAAGAGCTGATGGGCGAATTCGTGAATAAAACCACGTTCAACATCATCGCTTGGGCAACGACCGTGATCATGATTGGATTGACGGCACTCTATGTTTACGGACAGGTGCGCGGAGGGGCGGGATAGATCAAAAGCACTGAACGGCGGCGAGCTCCGCGGTTGGACGCTTCGGCGTTTATAAGACTTTTCCCGCCGCCAAGTTCTTCACCAGCGGCAAGTCGGCTTCGAGGAAATCCAATCCCAACAACTCCTGCCGCGTCACCCAGCGGATCTCGCGAAAAATTCGATTCTCGATTTCTCCCTGATACTTCCGCACTTCAAAAAAACGCAGTTCCACCGATCCGCCGCCTGGGTATTGATGGACGATGCGGACGACCTCGGCGCCGATCTCGGCCACGATTCCCAGCTCTTCCTCAAGCTCGCGCTGCATCGCGTCGCGCGGCTGCTCTCCTTCTTCGATCTTGCCTCCAGGGAACTCCCATTTCAGCGGCATTACCTGATGCCGCGTCCTCTGGCAGGCGAGGATGAGGTCGTCTTTCAAGATCAGTGCGGCTACGACTCGTTTCATGGATGAAGAAGGCTTCTGGCTGCTAGTTTCTGGCTACTAGCAAGCGGTCGATTGGCGAGGATTGCCAGCAGCTAGCAGCCAGAGGCTAGAAGCTGACTCGGTTCAGTCTTTCTCCATTCGCTTGCCCACAAGCTGGGCACAATGTTCCACCAGTTTGCGGTCCTCCTCGCCGAAGGCTGCGGCGAAGTGGCTATCGATATCGAGTTCGCCCGCGACCTTGCCGTGCACAAACACCGGTACGACGATCTCCGACTTGGTTTCGAGCGAGCAGGCGAGATAACGCGAGTCTTTCTTTACGTCGTCGACTACAATCGTTTTGCCCGACGATGCCGCCGCGCCGCAGATACCCTGATTGAGAAAAATGCGCGTGTGCGGAGTCATGGCTCCCTGGTAACGCCCGAGAAGCAGCGCCGGTGGATTCGCGCCCTCTTCCAGCATGTAGAAGCCCACCCAGTTGTACTTCAGCATGTGCTCGTTCAGCAGCTGGCAGATGCCTTCCATCAACTGATCTGTCGTGCGCGCATTCGCATTCAAGCGTTCGATCGCCCGGCGGGCTTCCTCGGTCTTGGTGGCTTTTAATTCGGCCATAACCCTAAGCTTAACCCTAAACGCAATCGTAAACCATGCCGTCGCGAGTTCCTCGTGGCGTTGAACGCATACGGACATCGCGGCGCACGCATTACAATCGCCTTGTGTACTCGGCCGAAGTGCTCGACCATTTTCAGAACCCAAGAAATGCAGGCCAGGTTGCATCTCCCGACCGTGCCGCGCAATTGGAAAACCCCGTCTGCGGAGACATTCTCGAACTCACGCTTTGCTTGGAAGGCACGACACTCGAAGGCCGGCGTATCGTCGACATTCGCTTCCGCGCCAAAGGTTGCGTTCCGGCCATCGCTTGCGGCTCCGCCCTCACCGAGTTGATCCAAGGCAAGACCATCGACGAAGCCCGCAAGTTCAGCAGGGAAGACCTGGTCGGTAAACTCGGCGGCCTGCCGCAAGCCTCCACCCATGCCAGCCACCTCGCCATGGACACGCTCGCCGCGCTCTTGCGCGGGCTGTAAGCACGCTGGGAAACGCGAATGACAACCTGGGTTTGAAGTGACTGAGAGCTGACAGCTCACGGCTGATACACGGCCCAGCCGTTGGCAATCGCGATCTCTTTCAGATTCGGATTCGGGTTGATGGCAAATGCGTGTTTGGACATGGCCAGCATCTCGCGATCCCAGATCGCGTTGCCGAAGGCGCAATCGGGCCGGTGGTCGGCGGACGATTGCAGCACGGAGCGAATCGCCTTCACTTTGCCGGGACCGCTGGGAACTCGAATGAGGCGGTCGGTGATTGCGCCGTTTTCGATAGCCACTTCGGCGGCCAGAATGCGGTTTTGCGGGATGCCAAAGTGGCGCATGCCAGAGCGGATGATCCACTGGTTCGACGAAGAAACGGCCCAGACGTCGCAAGCGGAGGCGTGCAGGCGCTCGATCAGTTCGCGCATCTCAGGAAAAATATTGGGAGCGACTGCGTGCGCGAAGTATGTATCGCAGGCTTGTTTCACGACCTCCTCGCGGAGTCCGCGGTGCATGGTGACCATTTCCCCGCACATGACGTCTTCGGCGACTTGCCCCGCTCTGTAGTCGGCGTAGCGCGCGCGGAGCGTGCCGGCGATTTCTTTCGACACCAGACCTTGTTCGAGTTCCCAGGCGAAGAAGCCCTCTCCAGCGTCGCCGGACCAGAGCGTGCCGTCGCAGTCAAACGTGGCGATGCGCGGGTTGAGGCGAAGAACCGTTTCGATGAATTCGGTTTGCCTGGATGTAAGACTTGTCATGAAGGATTGGGCCTTGGCGGATGTCAAATCGATGGCAAACGTTGCGGAGGCAAATTCAATTCTAATTCCAAACCGGCATACTGCTCTGGTGTGTCGACGTTGAGCGCAATCAGCGGATCGTCGACCGGAATGTATTCGATTTCGTTCTGGCGCTCGCGCTCGACTTCGCGGGCATTCGAGGTTTCCGGAGCCCGCAGAAATGCTTCCAGCATCACGCGGCCGAGAAGAATCGGATGTCCGTGCTGCCCCCGGTATTCGGGAATCACCGCCCACTTCCTTTGTGTCACAGCGTGCTCGAATGCCGATTCGAGCGTCTCGATGGTTTTCACCTGAACTGGCGGACGGTCGACGAGGGTGACCATCGCCGCGTCGCTGCCGCGGTTGAGGACTTCGTGCAGTCCGGCTTGCAACGAACTGAACTGGCCGCGTGCGGGATCCGGATTGACGACGAGCGCCGCGCCGTTGGCATAGACGATGGGAGCCAACGCTGATTCATTCTTGCCCACGACGACGAGCACGACATCGACGCGGGGAAAGAAAAGCTTTATGGCAGCGGAGAGAAATGTATCGGTCCGTGATTCCCGTGGCCAAGGCAAGAGGGCTTTATCGCGTCCCATGCGGGAGGACTCGCCCGCCGCCAGAATGACTCCGCACAAAGACGGCGTTTGCCCCATGAGGGGACGATAGCAAAGTGGCCGAAGTCTAACAAGGACTTGCTGCCAGCAAAAAGCGGGTCCTTCGCTCCCCCACCCCGGCAAGCAAACGCGGCTAGCTGGGGGCCCGGTCGCTCAGGATGACAATTTGATTATTTGCTGCGGCGCACGAACCCCTTGCACAGATCACGACAGAACTGAGCCAATCGCTTAGCTGAGAAATGTGCGTCAACTGAAAGTTGGCAGCTTAATCAGGTCGTCGTTGGGAACGCGTTCCACCGGGTGTCCGGCTTTGCGCCAGGCGCGCAGGCCTCCTGCGATAACGAAAACCTTGAATCCCAGATCCTGGAGTTGACGCGCCACACGGGCGCTGGTGGCTTCGCGCGCTCAAGTGCAGTAGAGATAAATCTCGCGATCCTTGGGCAGGTGCTTGACCTCTTCGACGAGGTTGTTGGGTTCGATGCGGATCGATCCGGCGATGCGTTCGGAGTCGGCATCGTAGTAGCCGTGGCTGCGGACGTCGGCGATGAGCATGTTCTGGGCTGCCGCGGAAGCGAATCGTTTGGCCAGTTCGTCGGCGGGTATGCGCGGAGTCACGTCGAGCAGGCGATACTTGCGGTAAATCCAGATGCGGTAGACGAGATAGGCGGCGAGGCCGATGCCAAAGATGACTTCGGCGGCAAATCCGGCGGAGCGCAGTCCGCGGGTGATGGCGCGGAGCGCGTCGCTAAAGAGATATCCCGCGGCCGCGTATGCGCCCACGTAGAACGCAGCGCCCAGGCTGTCGAATTGCAGAAAATCTGCGAGGCGCATTTTCATGCTGCCGGCGAGCGGTGGAGACATGGTGTTGATGCCGGGAATGAACTTGGCAAAAAGCAGAGTCTGCTTGCCGCGGCGGTAAAAATATTCCGCCGAGCGCAGAATGCAGGTTTCGGGATTGGCAGAGAGCCGGCAGAGCAGACCCAACAAGGCCCATCCGCTGGCTCGGCCTGTGAAATAAAGAATGACATCCCCGGCGATCATGGCCGCTACACCGACTCCGAAGACGAGGTAGAAATGCAGGTCTCCATAGGCCGCGACGGCGCCCGCGGTCAGGATGGCGAGCGCGGCGGGCAGAGGAAGGCCGATGGCCTCGGCGAAGCAAACTATCGCCAGGAACAGGTAGCCGTGATGCGAAATCGATGAGAAGAAGTCGTGCATAGCGAAATGAATTCTTCCGTACTAGATGATTGCGGCGGGGAAATGGCTAAGTTTATTTCTCTCGTACTACCACGAACTCGGGTGCGTACAAGAGTCCGCGTTTGATTTCGGAATCGGGGAAAATGCAGATGGCGTTGCGCGCGGATTCGGCGTAGCGCGCCGCTTCTTTGCTGGCGTATTCGAGAGAGCCGTAGCGGTTGAGGATGGTCAGGACATCGGCATGAGTGGTGCCATTGAAGGCGCGGTCGCGCAGTACGGTTTCGATCTGGTGGCGTTCGGCGGCGGTGCAACGCTCCAAGGCATGGATGACGGACATGGTGACCTTGCCTTCCCGGAGGTCGCTGGCAACCGGCTTGCCGAGAACACTCTCCGACGCGGTGAGGTCGAGCACATCATCCACGATCTGGAAGGCAATGCCCAAGTCGCGTCCGTATTGGGCGAGGCGTTCTTCCTGGTTGGCAGTGGCGCCCCCCAGGATGCCGCCGACTCGCATGCACACCGAGAACAGGCACGCCGTTTTGCGATAGATGAGATCGAGATGCTCTTGCAGAGAGATCAGCTTGCCGAGCTTTTCCATCTGGAGCAGCTCGCCTTCGACGAGTTGCTGCGTCAGTTCGACGAGAACATCCAGGATGCGGAAGTTGCGTTCTTGCACGGCGATTTTGAACGCTTGCATGTAGAGCCAATCGCCGGCCAGCACACACATCGAATTGCCCCACTGCGTGTTGGCGGCGGGACGGCCGCGGCGGATCTGGGCCTCGTCGATGATGTCGTCGTGAACGAGCGTCGCGGTGTGGATGATCTCGACGACCGAAGCGAGCTTGACCGCGCCCTTGCCTTTGTAGCCGAGGAGTTTGGCGGAGAGCAGCAGGAGCGCGGGACGAATGCGCTTGCCGCCGCCGGCGCGAAGGTATTCGCCGATCTCGGTGATGGCGGCGACGTTCGAGACCGTGTCGCGTCCGAATTGCTCTTCGATCGCTGCGATGTCATCGCGCAGCAGGTCGAAGATCTCTTTCCCGTTGATGGAGGTCGTCGTTGCCAATTTCCCTGGGTGCTCCGGTATTAATTACTCCGGTAATTCGTAAACTGCAAATCGATGCCGAAATCCTGCTGCTTGACCATGGCAATGACTTCCTGCAAAGTGTCGCGATCTTTCCCGCTGATGCGTACGACATCGGCTTGGATGGAGGCCTGCGCTTTTTTCTTGGAATTCTTGACCAGCTTCACGATCTCTCTCGCTTTTTCGATCGGGATGCCTTGCTGCAGGGTGATCTTCTGTTTTACGGTGCTACCGGCGGAAGGCTCCAGTGGGCCGTAGGTCAGGCCTTTCAGAGGCACGCCGCGCTTGACCAGCTTGGCTTGGAGTATGTCGTTCACCGCCTTCAATTTGAACTCGTCGGCGGAGTGAAGCAGGATCGCTTCCGTGCCTTCCATCGCGATCTGAGACTTCGAGTCCTTCAGATCGAAACGGGTGGTGACTTCTTTCATGGCCTGCTGAATGGCGTTAGCAACTTCGGCCAGGTCGATTTTGCTGACGATATCGAAACTGTTATCGGGCATGGGTGAGTCCGGGTCTCAGGTGTCGGGTCCCAGGTGTCAGGCAATGCCACAAGCAGCATGCTTGAAACTGGAGAGCTCTTTTTGTGGATCGTTCGCCCCAATCCTGTACTCCTGAGGGTATCAGAAGTGGCTTTATCTGCGAAGGCTGGGAGAGCGTAAGGGTACAGGAGCGAAGCCCAACATGAATTGTCATCCTGAGCGAAGCGAAGGACCTGCTCTTTTGGCGGTGCACGAGACATTAGGTCCTTCGCTTCGCTCAGGATGACAAGACTATGTACATACTCCGGCCTTTGCAGTTTCCGGGTCGAGCCCAAAAAACTTGTAGAAGTTCCGGGTGGTTTGCGCGCCGACTTCTTCGGTAGATAAACTGTGCAATTCGGCGATTTGGCGGGCGACTTCAGCGACAAACGCGGGTTCGTTGCGCTTTCCGCGATGGGGGAGGGGCGCAAGGTAGGGGGAGTCGGTTTCGATCAGCATGCGGTCGAGGGGAACCATTTGCGCGGCGTCGCGGATGGGCTGCGCTTTGGGGAAAGTGATGTTGCCGGCAAACGAAATCATGAAACCCATGTCAAGCGCGCGGCGGGCGTGATCAACGCTGCCGGTGAAGCAGTGCAGAATGCCGCCGAGTCCAGTGGGAGTCCAATGTTCGGCGATCATGGCGAGACAGTCGTCCCAGGCGTTCTCACTATTGTCGGAGGGGCGGCAGTGAATAATGATGGGCAGCTTTGCCTGCTTTGCCAACTCCATTTGCTGACGGAAGACAGCTTTTTGGATTTCGCGCGGGGAGTGGTCGTAAAAGTAGTCGAGTCCGATTTCTCCCCAGGCAATGACCTTGGGATGGCGTGCCCATTGCAGCATTTGGGCATCGGCAGCGGCGGTGGCCAAGCTGGCTTCGTGGGGATGAATTCCGACGCTGGCGTAGATGCGGGGATAGTTGGGCTTGCCGTCGTATTGTTCGGCCAGGCGGATTCCGCAGTCGGCGGTGTCGGGTCCTTCGCCGTTTCCGATTGCTAAATAGGCATCGATGCCGTTCTGCTTCGCGCGTCGCAGAACTTCGTCGCGATCGGCGTCGTAGCGCTTGCCTTCAAGGTGGGCGTGGGAGTCGATAAACATCAGTCGTTGGTCGCTAGTCGTCGGTCGTTCGCGCCGCCTGGCTTGGACGGGCCAGAAGCCCGTCACCACGCGATCTCGCTACTTCAGGCGCGTGCCTACAGGGACGTCTTCCAAAAAGCTGGCGAGGACTGGTTTGCCGCCTTCGGGCGAGGCGGCTACGATCATGCCGTTCGATTCCAGGCCGCGGAGTTTGCGGGGCGCGAGGTTGGCCACGATTACGACCTTGCGGCCGATGAGTGCTTCGGGCTCGTAGGCCTCCGCGATTCCGGCCACCAGCTGGCGGACTTCGGTTCCGAGATCGACTTCGATGCGCAGTAATTTGTCGGCGCCTTTTACGCGCTCGGCGGTCTTGACCTGGGCTACGCGCAGCTCTACTTTCGCGAAATCGTCGATGCTGATCTTGCCATCGGAAATTGCGGCGGCGGTCTTGGCGGCGGCTTCCGGCTTGGCGGGCGCGGCCGATGACGTGGCGGCGCTCGGCTGGACGGGCGAGACGCCCGTCGCTCCACTTGCATTTTGCTCTTCCATTTTTTGCATCCTCTCGATTGCCGATTTGTCGGCTCGCGGAAACACGGCTTGCACCTCGCCTAGCTTGGTGCCGAGTTGCAGCTGTCCCCACTTCAGTTGCGCGAGGTCGAATTTCTGGATCTCTCCGAGGCCCAGTTGCGCCCAGATCCTTGCAGTCGCATCGGGGATCACGGGATGCGCTAATGCGGTCACGATTCGCAGAGCTTCAGCGCTGGTGTAGAGGACCGTGGCCAGGCGCGCGCGGCTCTCTTCGTCTTTTTTTTCGTCCAACGCCCAGGGCTCGTTCTCGACGATGTACTTGTCAACCGCGGCGACCAAGGTCCATGCGGTTTCCAGGGCGCGCGAGAACTGATACTGGTCAAAGAGCGCGCCGTAGTCGGCGATGGTTTTCTTTGCCGCATCGGCAATTGCGTCATCGGACGCAGCGTGCGCGGCGTTCGAAGGGTAGGGGACTTCGCCCTTGAAATAGCGGTTGATCATGGTCAGGGTGCGGCTGGCGAGGTTGCCGAGTCCGTTGGCGAGATCGGAGTTGTAGCGCTGAACGAGCGCGTCGAAACTAAACGAGCCATCGTGCCCGAAGACGACCTCGCGCAGCAAAAAGTAGCGGAGAGCGTCGGCGCCGAGTGTATCCACGATGGTTTCGGCGCGCACGATGTTGCCGCGCGACTTCGACATTTTGCTTTCTTCGAAGAGAAGCCAGCCGTGGGCGGTGATGCACTTCGGCAGCGGCAATCCCGCAGCGAGCAAGAACGCCGGCCAGTAGACGCAATGAAAGCGTACGATTTCCTTGCCAATCATGTGGACGTCGGCGGGCCAGAACTTCTCGTACTTCGCAGTGTCGCTGGAACCATAGCCAAGCGCGGTAATATAGTTCGCCAGCGCGTCGAGCCAGACGTATACGACGTGCTTGGGGTCGTCCGGCACGGGGATGCCCCAGGAAAACGTCGAGCGGCTGATGGAAAGATCGCGCAGGCCGCTGCGCACGAACGCCAGCACTTCATTGCGGCGCGTTTCGGGGCGTATGAAATCGGGCTGCTCGGTGTAGAGGCGAATCAACTGGTCCTGAAAGGCGGAGAGCTTGAAGTAGTAGTTTTCTTCGCTGACGGTTTCGGTGGGGCGTCCGCAATCGGGGCAGGGATCGCCGGGGCCGATACCGTCGATGTAGAGCTCGTCGGAGACGCAGTATTGGCCGGTGTAGGTGCCCTTGTAGATGAATCCGTTGTCGCGGATCTTGCGCCACAACGCCTGTACGCCCTGCTTGTGGCGGTCGGAGGTGGTGCGGATGAAATCATCGTGCGTCAGGCCCATGCGCTGCCAAAGCGCGCGAAATTCAGCGGAGACTTCGTCGGTGAATTGCTGCGGCGTTTTGCCGGCGGCCTGGGCGGCGCGCTCAATTTTTTGACCGTGCTCGTCGGTTCCGGTAAGAAACCAGGTATCGTCGCCCAGCATGCGGTGCCGTCGCGCGATGGTGTCGCAGGCAATGGTGGTGTAGGCGTGTCCGATGTGTGGATGCGCGTTGACGTAATAGATCGGGGTCGTGATGTAGAACGTTTTGCTCATGATTTGCTTATGCTGACGCTGTCAACCTGCTGTTAGGAATCGATCCTTTACTTCTGCAATTCCGCCAGCGCCGACAATACTTCGTCGCTATGCTTGTTGGGGTTGACCTCGGTGAACGACTTCACGAGTTTGCCCTCGGGATTGATGATAAATGTGTGCCGGGAAGCGTATTTTACGTCGCCGTGGCTGCTGAGCGAGTCGTAGGCAGTCGATACCTTGTAGTCGGTGTCGGCCAGCAGTTTAAAGTTCAAGCCTTCCTTGGCGCAAAACTGTTTGTGAGAGTCGGCGCTGTCGACGCTGATGCCGAGGATCACAACGTTCTTTCTCTCATACAGCGCTAGGTCGCGCTGGAAGTTGTGCGCCTCGATGGTGCAACCGCTGGTGAAGTCCTTGGGGTAGAAGTACAAGACCACCCACTTGCCGCGGTAGTCCTTCAGGTTGACGGGCGTGCCTTCCTGCGAGTTGAGGGTGAACTCAGGCGCCGGGTTGCCGACCGAGAGCGCCGACGCCGCGAATGCTGAGAGCGACGTCAGGACGAACAAAGTGGCGCAGAGCGCGATCAAGCTTAGTCTCTTCAACATATTTAATCTCCTGTTTGAACCGGATTTTCGATTTCCATATAGATGCGCGGATTCGAGAGATGCATCACGGTTTTCGCCCACCGCGAACATACTGCTGGATGGCTTCCTGCATCACTGTGCGGAGGGGAATGTGGTGCGCCTCTGCCAGTGCGCGGCAATCTTCGAATTCCGGAGCATAGTTGGAGACAGCGCCGTTCATATTGGCGATCTTGATGCGCACAGGACCCCACGTTGTCTCCACCGTTTCCCAGCGCCGCGCAAGGGTGTGCCGCTGTTCTTCGCGCCTGCGTATGCCGAGCGTTGTGGTTTCGGCGAAGATCACTTTGGTCAGGCGATTCGCGTCTTCTAATTTCGTGAGCACGGTGAGCAGCGCGCCGTTGCGGCTTTTCTTCATTTGCACTGGGATGCTGAACACATCGAGCGCGCCTTCGGCCAGCAAGCGCTCCATGGCGTAGGCCAGCACTTGCGGGCTCAGGTCGTCGAGGTTGGCTTCGAGCACCGTGATGGTTTCGGTCCATGCGTCGTTGAATGTGGCGGGCGATGGGCTGGCATCCGCGGCGAGGACGCCTTTTGCAATTGCTTCTCCCACGGTGAGCCGCAGCAGGTTGGCATGGCCGGGGAACTCGCGCGTTCCAGCGCCATATCCGGAGTGGTCGATCTTCATGGCCGGGAACGAGGCAAAGCGGGTGCAAAGTGTTTTCACGATTGCCGCGCCGGTCGGGGTTACGAGTTCGACCTGCGGGCCGGACGAATACACGGGCGCGTCGCGCAGCANNACCCATTCGTCGACCGCAAGAGACTCCGCTCCCACGGCGGCGCAGACGATATCTACTATGGCATCGACTGCGCCGACTTCATGAAAGTGAATTTGCTCGATGGGAGTATTGTGAATCTCGGCTTCGGCTTCGCCGAGGGATTCAAAAATTTTGATGGCAGTGTTCTTCGCGCCGCTGGTTATGGCTGCGCTTTCGATAATGCGGCGAATTTCGTTCAGCTCTCGACCATGGCCAGATCCGTTCGCAGGAGATCCATGGGCATGAGCCGGAGAATGATCGTGGCTGTGAGCGCGCGAGTGAGAATGAGCGTGCGCGTGCTGCTCCTGGAAAACTTCTCGCGGAAGATCTTTTTCGCCGTTCGCGTAGACGTCCACCTTGGTGGCGGAAATGCCGCTCCGCATTGTGCGCTTGATCTCCAGCCGGGCGCCGATGTCGAGTGCGGCGACTGCGTCTTCGAGAAGCTTGGGAGACACTCCAGCGTCTACCAGCGCGCCGAGAAACATGTCGCCGCTGATGCCGGAAAAACAGTCGAGGTAGGCTATGCGCATAACGAAAATCGTCGTCGGTCGTCGGTCGTTCGTCGTTGGCGAACGCTGCTAACGCCAGTCTGGAAGCGAACAGATGCTGTACCAGCGGGTTTGGGCAAATGGCCGGCGGCCAACGACTATCGACTCGAGTCGAATTTTCATCATAGGTGCCAGTCGCGTTACCGTCAAACTCGCCACGGCTCGCGAGTTTGTTAGAATCACTGTTCCTTCAATCCGTTCGAGGACCTCTTGTATCGATATCTGGAACGCCGTTTGGTCGAGCATCTGCGCGAGTTTCTGCGCCGCGCTTACGACCTGCAAATCACGACGATCGTGGTCGAGCAGCCGCCGAAAATCGAATTTGGCGAGTACGCGCTGCCCCTCGCCTTCGAACTGGCGCGCAAGTTGCGCAAGGCTCCTCGCAAGATTGCGGAGGAGGTCGTGGCCGGGGTCGGCTCGATTCCCGGCTTTGAAAAATTCGAAGTGGCGGGCGGCGGCTACATTAACGTTCGCGTGAACCGCGCCGAAGTGGCGGCGGAGTTGGCGGCGGACCGGGCTCCGGTGGCGGAGGTTCCCGCGGGCAAAGTGCTGGTCGAGCATTCCAGCATCAATCCCAACAAGGCGGCGCATATCGGGCATCTGCGTAACGCCATTCTGGGCGACACGTTTGTCCGGTTGCTGCGCCTGGCGGGCAGGGAAGTGGACGTCCAGAATTACATCGACAACACGGGAGCGCAGGTTGCCGATGTGGTGGTTGGATTCCTGCACATTGAAAAGAAGTCCCGTGCTGAGATCGAAGCACTGGCTGCGGCGCCGCGATTCGATTTCGTGTGCTGGGATCTCTATGCGCGCGTCTCGCATTGGTATGAAGAGAACAAGGCGAACCTGCAGGTGCGCCTCGCCACGCTGCATGCGATTGAGGAAGGGAAGAACGAGACGGCCGCGATTGCGGATTTGATTTCCGTAGCCGTGCTCCGCCGCCATCTTGAAACCATGGAGCGCCTCGATATCGAGTACGATTTTCTTCCGCGCGAGAGCGAGATTCTGCATTTGCATTTTTGGGATGCGGCGTTTACGAAGCTTAAGGAATCGGGCGTACTTACTTACGAGAATGATGGGAAGAACAAGGGTTGCTGGGTGATGCGGCGGGCGGGAACGGCCGCAGCAAAGAGCTTAACCACGGAGGACACTGGGGACACGGAGGCAGTCCGTCAAAACACGATGCCGTTCGGTCTGGACATCGCCGAAGAAGACCAGAAAGTCATCGTGCGCTCCAACGGCACGGTCGGCTACGTTGGCAAAGACATTGCTTATCACATGTGGAAGTTCGGGCTGCTGGGGCGCGATTTTGGCTACCGGAAGTTCTTTCGCTATCCGAATGACCGCGACTGCTGGATCTCAACGACCGACGGCGAAATAAATCATCCCCACTTCGGCGATGTAGCCGAGATTTACAACGTCATCGACGCGCGGCAGTCGGAGGCGCAGAACACGGTGATTGAAGCTTTGCGCGGGCTTGGCCACGGCGAAGCCGCCGATCGTTACACGCATTTTTCCTATGAGATGGTTGCGCTGACGCCGCGCTGCGCCGCGGAGCTGGGCTACACGCTGAGCGAAGAGGATCGCGCGCGGCCTTGGATCGAGGTTTCGGGCCGCAAGGGCTTCGGCGTGAAGGCGGACGACTTGCTGGATGCGCTCATCGCCTCGGCTCGAAACGAAGTGGATGCGAGGCATCCCGAATTGAGCGAAGGGGAGCGCGCCAGCACGGCCGCGCAGATTGCCATTGGGGCACTGCGGTATTTCATGCTGAAGTTTACGAAGACGTCGGTCATTGCCTTCGACTTCAAAGATGCTCTAAGTTTCGAGGGAGACACCGGACCTTACGCGCAGTATGCAGTCGTGCGCGCTTCCAATATTTTTCGCAAAGGCGGGTTCGATCCGGAGAGTTTCTGTCGAGACGCGGCTAGCCAACTCTCGGCAGAGGATTTCGCGAGGTACCTCAACGGAGAAGCGGGCGACGGCATCTGGGCACTTTGGCTGGCGGCGGCGAAAACGTCGTATATCGTGGGCCAGTGCATTGCGACCACCGAGCCTGCGCATCTGGCCAAGCATGCCTTTCAACTGGCGCAGCTATTCAGCGCCTTTTACCACCGCTATCCGATTCTGAGTGAAGCGGACGAGGGCCGAAAGAAGTTCCTGCTCGCAACTGCGGCGGTGGTTCGCCGCGAGCTGATTCGCGTGCTAGCGGCCATGGGGATCGGTGTTCCGGCGGTCATGTAGGTGCTGAGGTCTCAGGTGTCAGGTCTTTGGGAAACTCTGATTCGATGCGGGGAAAGCTTACGAGCATATATACAGGGGTGTTGGAGCCCCAGTGACTAAACCAGAGCTTCCCTAGCCTATTCGGACGCCAGCGTTTATAATCTCTGCGATTCACTCACAGTATAAAATCTTTACGGTTCGTATCGCGATTGCTTGGGGAGGTACTCTGTTGGTTCTCCACAGTCAATTCGCAAGGCATTGATACGGAGCCGCTTAGCTGTTTTGTGGGAAAGTTTCGAATGGCATTCCCCGTGCATTGACAAGTGCGGGTCCAAGATCGTAACGCTTTTGCCGGGATCTGAGACGGATTGAGCAACAGAGCAATATTTTTGGCCAGGAGCCTAAACCTTATGAACCGAACCTCATTGAAATTGACCCTCATGCTGGCGGCAACGCTGGCCGCATCGATTGGATGCACAACCAAGAATTACGTGCGTCAGCAAACCACGCCGCTGATCAACAAGACGAATGAGCTCGACGATCTGAACGCGAAAAATTCCAAGGACATCAAGGACGTCGATCAGCGCGCGCAAGCCGGAATCCAGGGCGTGCAGGCTGCTGCCGCGGCTGCCGACCAGAAGGCTCTGGCGGCGGGCAGCGAGGCCGACAAGGCGCAACTGTCGGCCAACAACGCGACGCAGCGTGTGGACACCTTGACCAACGCCGTCGTCAACCTCGATAACTACCGTCCAGTGGTGGAGACCGCAGTGCATTTCGGCTTCAACAAAGACAATTTGACCAAGGATGCCAAGGAAGCGATCGATCAGCTGGCGGCCAGCGTTTCGACCACCAAGGGATACATCATCACGGTTGAGGGCGCAACCGACTCGATCGGTGGGGCCGACTACAACTACGAATTGAGCGAGCGCCGCGCCAATGCAGTGATTCAATACCTGGCAGCAGAGAAGAACGTGCCAGCGTACAAGATTTATCTGATCGGGGTGGGCAAGGACAAGCCGGTCGAGTCGAATAAGACCTCCGACGGGCGCGCCAAGAACCGCCGCGTGGATATTCGCCTGATGACCAACACCGGAAGCAGCACGACGCCGGCGCAGACGACCAGCAGCACGACTCCGCCGTCGCTATAAGTTTTTCCCTCCTCCTGGGAAGAATGGCAAATGCAGGCCGCCCCAATCTGTGGGCGGCCTGATTTTTTTGCGGCGAGCAGTGTTCGCCTGAACCGGCGATGACGCCAGTCTCGCCGTCCCTTAAAGCGATACAATAGAGGCGTGCGGATTCCATTTCTGATTGTTGTTTTGGCGCTGCTGGCGACTGCTTTGCTGGCGCAGGATGTGCCGGACAAGACCGCCCCGGACAAGGCTTCTGCCGACCAAGCTGCGGCTCGGGATGGCGAGGCCGAGGCAAGCTCCAGCCAAGAGACGCGAATCGATATCAGCCCTCCCAAGGACGACGACAAGGGCCATCCTTACAGCAAAGATGCCGTCGCCGGCCTTGTGCCTGGCGACAACCCGGACACGACCGGGGTTCAGGAGTTCCATCCCTGGAGCCCGCTGAAGGCGGTTAAGGACTTGGAGGTTGGCGATTTTTACTTCAAGAAGAAGAACTACAAGGCCGCGCTGGAGCGCTACAAGGAAGCTCTTTACTACAAAGATGGCGATGCCGTCTCCAGCTTTCGCGTCGCGGAGTGCGAAGAGAAACTCGGAGACAAGGCCGAAGCCAGGAAATATTACGAGCAGTATTTGAAGATTCTGCCAGATGGGCCACTGGCCAAGAATGCGCACGCCTCGCTCGACCGGATGGCGAAAGCGCAGTGAATATGTTTTCGCTGCTATTCTGTTAGTTCGCTTTCCTCTGGCGCATCGGTGGGGCTCGCAAACTCCATGCGATAGCCGTCGGGATCGGTAACCGGCACAACCCACAAACGGTTTCCCACAAATGGACGTTTCCGCGTCTGAATTCCGCGCGATTTGAACTCGCGATAAAGGGCGAGCGCGTCTTCACACATGAAAGAAACCGAAGCGCCTGTCCCAAGCGTTTCCTTGGGCCGACTTTGCGGCCGGAACTCCTGAAGCATGATCGCGGCTTCGCCAAGCTGAAGCCAGCACCAACGAATTCTCCCATCAGGATGGTCCTCGGCGCGGTCGGGAATCCAGTGGTTCTTCATTTTGAACCCAAGCCCGTCAACATAGAATCGCAGCGAGGTTTCCATGTTGGTCACGCCGAAAAAGGGCACGGCCTGCTTGACGTTAACGCTCGTAGTGGACGCAACGGTCATGGTTCCCTCCAAGGACCACTGCCCACGTGGCAGCGTAAGCCGCCGTCGTTTTCGCATCGCTCGTAAGCCAGCTGGAATCAGGTGGGGTTGCAACGGTGCCGCGATGTCGAACGGCGTGCCACGTCAGCGGTCACAAACTTGTGAGTTTTACTTCTCTACCCGCGCAAACTCCCCAGTCGATGCGTTCACGGCCACCCGCAGCTTGGCGGTGTCGCGGTCGGCGCCGTAGATCACGTGCCAGAGCAGCGCGTTCTCCTGCCGATTCCAGTCGAGCACATAGAGAACCGGAGTGTCGGGTTCCTTTTGCAATAACTTGTCTCCGCCGTGTTCCTGAGCGACGGCGAAGGCCTTGTCGGTATCGGTTTTGAGAAACTGGATGTTGAAAACCTGCGTGCTGGAGTTGGTCGGGCTGTAGGTGTCGTCGACGCCGTGAGAGATGTCGCCATTGGCCCAGGTGTAGGCCTTGGTCGAGTGCAGCGACGGGGAAGCGAATCCGGTACGCCACTCCGCGGCCTTGCCGTCCCGGCCTTTGGAGTCGGCCGCAGCCACCGACTCGGCGCGAAACGGCTGCGCGTCCTGTGCCCATCCGCGGGCCGAAATATAGCATTTGAGAAGCGCGCCGCTTCCGGTGAGGGCTTCGGGAGCTTTGGGTTGGGCCGTTGCGGCCGTGGTGGGCTTGCCGGGCTCGGAAGAGCATCCGGCCATCGATATCAATATCAATCCCGCTGCTAGAATTGCAACTGCAACCGCTCGTTTTCTCATCGTTATCTTCCGATCGTGCTTTTTTGTTTGCGAATCATTGTACTGGAAACGTACTGAAAACTGCCGTGCTGGATACGGCGCACCGGAATCGACCCATGATTTCTTATCTTGAACGTTTGCGGCGGGAACTCGAGGATGCAATGGCGGGCGCCAGTGCCGGCGATCTGACGGTGGCTCCGGCGGGGAAGTGGAACGCCGCGCAGATACTGGAACACCTTTTCCTGACCTACAAGCACACGAACCGCGGGTTGGCGAAATGCGTCGAACAGGCCGCTCCGCTGGCCACAAAAGCGACCTTGAAAGATCGCTTTGCCACTCTGCTGGTTGTGGATTTGGGATATATGCCGGGTGGGCGCAAGGCCCCGGAGCGCGCGATACCGCAAGGAATGCTGGCGGAAGAGGTGCGGCGTGCGATCGTTCCAGAGTTGCTGGCCATGGCCTCGGGCCTGGACGATTGCCAGCGCAAGTTCGGCGCGGCGGCGAAGATCATGGACCATCCGTTTCTGGGCCCGTTAACGGCGGAGGAGTGGAGAAAGTTCCACTGGGTTCACGGACGGCACCACGCGCGGCAGATTCGGGAGCGAGTGGGAAGACGCTGAGGCAGGAGTGGTTCGGTGGAGCGACGGGAGTGCCGGGCGGGACCGCCCGGCGCTCCTCGGGTAGAGTTGGCTACTGTTTGTCCTTACCTTTATCCTTGTCCTGGTCTTTGTCCTTGGCACTGTCTTTGTCGCTGGCTGCCTTTTCGTCGACTCCGGCCTTGTGCGCTTGCTCCTGAATTTGGTCGAGTTCCTGCTTGGCGGCATCGAGCGCCTTCTGTTTTTCTTCGGAATCGGTTCGGAGTTTGGCGTCGTCGTTATCCCATTGGGTTGGATTGCGCAGACGGCTGGCGGGGTCGGCAAACAAAGCCGCAGCGCGCAGACGAAGCTCGCGCTGGTCGAGATCCAGTTCATGATTCAGAGCATCGACTTTGCTTTTCTGCTTGTCCATCTTCTGCTGTAACTCGTCGGCCGCTTTCTGGCGGTCGGATGCGTTTGCGGCGGGCGTGGCCGCAGGAGCGGGCGCGGATGCCGCGTCTTTGTCGGGCACCGGACCGACCACGCTCAAGGCGTCGTTGACCGGAAGATTGTCGTTATCGAAGTGACGGCTGGCCGTAGTCGGCTCGGTTTTGTTCTTGCGAATGGCCCGCGCGTAATCCCCAAGGGACTGAGCGGATGCGCCGCCGACCCCGAAAAGGATCAGAGCTGCGATCGCCGTGGTTTTCGTGTACTTCATGTGATCATCCTTTCGCAGCTCGCGATACCATCGCGGGCTGCACTCGCGAATATCAAGAACTGGTGGTGGCAGCCCAGGATCTTCCCAGGAAACTGCCAATATTCCGATCAAGCTGCGCGGTCTCGCGCGAGATGCTTTCGGCCAACTGACGGGCGGTATCCGCTTCCCCGTCTTGCGCCAGAAGCTGGGCATAGCCGCCGATCGCTTGCAGGGAAAGGCGCAACTCCTGGAACAACTCCGAGGAGCTTTCATGGTTTGTCTTCTGATCAAAGCGGATGCGTTCCAAGTCGGTTTTGTCGGTGAGCACAAGCGTCGTACCCATGAGGCTGGCGTCTTCGGCCAAAACCGGAGAAGCGGTCAATTCGAGCACGTGGTTCTCCCGATCGCGCGTGAAGTAGTTCAGGAGCAACCCTCGCACCGCAGCTTTCCCCGCCAGCGCGGGCGCAAGTGCCTGCTCGACGGTCGATTGCGACAACGACGTATCGCTTACGGGACGCAGCGTCGCGGTGCGAAACAGATCGCTGGCATGCAGTCCGACGGGCGACGCGAATCCGAGAAGGTTGCGCGCCGCCGGGTTTGTCTGCCTCACCAGGCCACTGGTATTCAAAAACAGAACGCCGCAGGATAGGTTGGAAAGTATGGTGGCGCTGAGCGCATCTGACGCTTTGGCCTTTCTTCGTTCCGACTGCTGCTGCGCGGCGAGTTCATGTTTTTGCTGTTTCAGTTGCTGGATCACAGCATGATACGCGTGCACCGGCAATCCCTCGGCCGCCAACGGAGCGTAATTCAGTGACCCGGGTTTGGCTACGAGATTTGTTCGCAGGCGCCGGATCGCGAACAGGCCGAACAGGAAAGCCGCTATGGCAGCGAACAGAAGCAGCGCCATGCGCAGCATGATCGGATTCGTCAGGATCGACACCGGCTTCACAGCGCCCCCCAATACCAATGCAGGATCTGGTTGCCAAACAGAAACGAAAGAATCGCCATGCCGCCGAGAAAAACGCCAAACGGCATCTCGTAATAGCGCAGCGCAAGCCGCGCCGAATGCCAGGCGCGCCGGCGCGCGTCACTTGAGGAAATGCCCGAAGAACAACGCGCCGCCTCGCCGCGGTTTGCGAAGCGGCGCGTGCGTTTCATCCAGACTGCGAGAACTGTGCTCAGTCCAAACAGCGAGCCGGCGAGCGACGCGGCAAAAATGGTCAAGACCGTGAGCTTGGTTCCAACAAACGCGCCGATCATCGCCATCAACTTGACGTCGCCGAATCCCATGCCTTCGACGCCGCGAGCTCGTAAGTAAATGGCGGCCGCGCCGTAAAGGAACGAGGCGCCGACCGCAGCTCCCAGCAGCGAATCTGCCAGCGACCACAAACGCCACGAAACTCCAGTTCGCATCGCCGTCGACACTACGCCGGGCATGATGTGCGAGGCGAGGTCATTGACCGGAACGAGCAGGCTGAAAGCAATCCCCAGTACGATCCCGGGCAAAGTCATTGCGTCGGGAAGCAGCTTGGTCTCCGCATCGGTGAAGATCAATCCGAGCAGCAGATAGCCGAGCACAACACATTTCAGCGCCGCCAGCGTGAATCCGAAATGCAGGTAGCAGCCAAGAAACAGCAAGCCTGTGAGCACTTCGATGACAAGGTAGCGCGGCGAAATGCGCTGCTGGCAGGCGCGGCATTTTCCGCGAAGCACCAGCCAACTGACGACCGGAAGATTGTGGTACAGCGGAATCATGTCTCCGCAGTGCGGACACGCCGAGCGTGGCGCTACCACCGACTTGCCCCGCGGCAACCTGTAGATGCACACGTTCAGGAAGCTGCCAAAGCACAGCCCGTAGGCGAAGATCGCTATTGCAAGAAAAACTTCCACGTTGGCTAAGTGCCCATTAGTGTTGGATTTGGATTGATTATAAGCCGCGGCTGCGCGACCCTGTAAGCACGAAAGTTACTGTACTTCTGGCGATGGCTAGTCATTCTGAGCACAAAGAATACGGCTACGCTCCGGGCGCAGATCCATGCGCAATCCGCAGTCGATCGCCGGTTAGCTCTTGCGCAGAAATTTGTAATCGAGGATGGTCGCCGCCAGGCCGAAGGCGTCGGCAACATTGTCGACCGCGTCCTTAATGCGAGTGAGCCTCGCCTGACAAAGTACGGTGGTGTTCTTTTGTCCCGAGATCTCTTCGGGCATATCGAAGATCATTTCCACCAGCGCGTTCGCCGGCAACTGCTGCGGGCCGTTGAACAGCACGCCCGATTGGCTGATGTTCTGAATTACGCCTTCATACCATGTACTGAGGTTCTTTCCGCGGTAACGAACTGGCGCGTTGCAGTGTAGGCGCCGTGAGCGGGGCATCCACATGGGCTGCATGTGACCGGAACGGCGCCGGACCGACGCCGTATCGGCAACCGGCTCGTTGACCCGGCTTCCGCGACGCATGGTCTTCCAGTCGTACTCATACGCGGTCGCGCACAGGGTACAGACCTGGTAGTACTCGCCAGTGGTTGCGCGCCGGGGCCAGGAAAACTCGTGCGAGCAGTGGCCCAGCATCAGAACGTCCATGAGTTTTTGCGGCATGATGAGAGTCGTGTCCGAATCACTGGGACATCTCCATCTTCCGCCGGTTGGGCGGTTCTGAACAGGTTACTTTCGGGTATTACAGCCGTGCATTACAGTGGGGGATAATGCCTGTCCCGATGGCACGAAATTCTCCGCAGCGCGCCGGTTTCCTCCTCGGCGGAGGCAAAAGCACCCGCATGGGAGCGGATAAAGCCTTTCTGGAGCTTGGTGGCCAGACACTTCTGGCTCGCGCGCTCGGCGTGATGGCCGAGGTCTGCGGCCGGGTGACGATTGTGGGCGATCCGGCCAAGTTTGCGGCATACGCATCAACGAAATACGGGCCCGTGGTAGCGGACGTCTTTCCGGGATGCGGGCCGATCGCGGGGATTCACGCCGCGCTCGTGCATTCTTCCGCCGATATGAATCTAATGCTCGCCGTGGATATGCCCTTGATTTCCGCCGAACTTCTGACCTTTCTCTTCACGGAGGCCGAAAGCAACAACGCCACCGTCACCGTTGCCCGCACGAGCAAAGGCTTGCAGCCACTTTGTGCGATCTATCGGCGCGACTTCTTGCCAGTCGCAGAGCGGGCGCTGCGGGCAGGGAAGTACAAGATCGACGCCGCGTTCGCGGGAGTTTCCGTTCGCGTGATCGACGCAGGCGAACTGGCGGCGGCGGGTTTTTCCGAGCGGAGTTTTTTCAATGTGAATACGCCGCAGGATCTCAAGAAAGCATTGAAGGAGTGAGGCCGGTACCGGGCAGCCCTTGAGCCGCGCTGCCTTCTCGTGCCATGCTGATAGCCATGGCTGCTGCGGACCCACTCGCTCCCTACATCGAGTTCAAGGACGTCTCGAAGGCTTTTGGCGATCGTGTCGTCCTCCAAAACGTAAGCTTCTCGGTGCTGCCGGGCGAGATGGTCTGCATTCTTGGCCGCAGCGGCGTCGGCAAATCGGTGGCGCTTCACAACATCATGGGCTTCCTAAAGCCGGATTCCGGCCGCATTATTGTGGCCAGCCAGGACATCACCGATTACAACGAAGTCCAACTGGAGGAAATCCGCAAGAAAGTCACCATGGTCTTCCAGAACGGCGCTCTGTTCGATTCGCTGACCGTCGGCGAGAACGTCGCCTTCCCTTTGCGCGAAAAGGGAGAGCTTTCCGAAGACCAGATCTACCAGGTCGTCGATGGCCTGCTCGAAATGGTCGGGGTCAAGGAGATGCGCGACCTGCTGCCGTCCGATCTTTCGACGGGCATGAAGCGTTCGGTCGCCATCGCGCGAGCGCTTTCCGCGCAGCCGGAGTGCGTGCTTTACGACGAGCCGACTACGATGGTCGATCCGATGATGGGGAACCTGCTCGGCGATCTCATCGCGAGGCTCAAGTTGCAACTGCACCTGACCTCAGTCGTAGTCACGCACGACATGCGCCTGGCCAAGAAGTTGGCCGACCGCATCGTCTTTTTACACGAAGGCCGCGCAATTTTCTTTGGTCCTTATAAGGACATGGAGAAGTCGAACGAGCCCATCATCCATGAGTTTCTGGAATTGGACGAGTTGACACTGGAAGCGTAGAGACAAGTGGAGAGCCGGGCCGCCAAAAACTGGACGCGCGAAATGCCCGTCGTTCCCTTAAAATCCTTGCTTCACCAACTCCTCCACCGTGAAAGAACTCTGCCCGGATTCGCCTTTCATCATCTTCTCGACGTATTTCGCAATCAGGTCGGCCTCAAGATTCACGGGGTCTCCGGGCTTCAGCGATCCGAGATTGGTCGCCTCTACCGTATGGGGAATGATGGCGATCGTGCAGCGATTGCGTTCCAGTTTGGCGACGGTGAGGCTGATGCCTTCAATTGAGATCGATCCCTTGTACACCGTGTACTTCTCGATCTCCGCTGGAATTTCGATGTGCAGCCACCAGTTTTCGGAGTCCCGGCCGTCCGAGTCGAGGATGCGCTCGAACTCGATCAGCTTGCCGACGCCATCGACGTGCCCCTGCACAATGTGGCCGCCGAACCGTCCGTCGGCTTTCATGGGGAGCTCGAGGTTCACCAGCGCGCCTTCGTGCATGCGCGAGAATGAAGTCCGCACCCAGGTTTCAGGAGCAAGATCGGCGCAGAACGACTTTGGTTTGATGTCGAGCGCCGTCAGGCAAACGCCGCTCACCGCGACGCTGTTGCCGGTGCGCAGTTCTTTCGGAGTGTTCGCGGCTTCGACGGTGATGCGGCGGTTTTCTCCACGTTGTTCGATCTTTGCGAGCTTGCCTACTTCTTCGATAATTCCGGTAAACATAAAGTTATGCCTCCTGAAATCCAGATTGTCATCCTGAGCGCAGCGAAGGACCTAAGTATTCCAGCGTTGCAAGCAAATGCATAGGTCTTTCGCTTCGCTCAAGATGACAATCCAAAGAAAATGACACCCGAACTCAAGCCTATCCCGAGTACGGATCGCGGAGATACCCTTCGAGCGCAAAGTCCTCGCCAAAGCGGTGCAATTCAAAGCGCTGCACGCGCGGCGTTTTTCCGCGCAAACCTTCGCCCGCGATAAAGGGAACTGCACCCTCGCCAAAAATCTTCGGAGCGTAGTAGAGAAACACCTTATCCACTTCGCCCGAGGCCAGCGCCGCGCCGTTCACCAGCGCTCCGCCTTCGATCAGAAGGCTGGTGATCTCCAGCTCTCCGAGACTCTTCACCAACGCCGCAAAGTCGGGTCGTCCGTCCGCCGTCGACGAGATCTGTTGCACCCGAATCCCCTTCGCTTCGAGCGCCTGCTTCGCCGGTTCTTCCGCAGTCGAACATAGCACCAGAACGTCTTGNNAATCACCCGCAGCAGTTTGCGCCTTCGCGGCAGGCCGCTGCGGTCTGTGAGCAGCGGATCGTCGGCCATCACCGTCCCGACTCCAGCCAGGATCGCGTCGCTTTGATGGCGCAGTTGATGCACGTGGGCACGCGCCTGTTCGCCCGTGATCCAGTGGTATCCGCTGCGCGCGCCTTCGGTTGCAGGTGTGGCCGAGTCCGGCTTCGCACGCGGTTTCGTCGCGTCGGCAATCTTTCCATCCAGAGTCATCGCTGATTTCAGTGTGACCAGCGGTTTGCCCCTCCGGATGTACTTGGCAAAACCTTCATTCAGCTTCCTGGCTTCCGCCTCGAATAAGCCGACCTGTACCGAGATGTCCATCGCGCGCAGCTTGGCAAATCCCCGGCCCGCGACCAGCGGATTCGGATCCTGCATGGAGCAGACCACGCGACGGATTCCGGCGGCGACAACGGCATCGGCGCACGGCCCGGTGCGGCCCTGATGCGAGCATGGCTCCAGATTCAGGTAGAGAGTTCCNNTCGCGGCCCGAGGAGTCCGCCACGACCGCGCCCACGGCCGGATTCGGCGATACCAGCCCAACGCCCGCTCGCGCCAACTCCAGCGCACGTCGCATGTATTGTTCGTCGATGGCCATTGGGACAAGCGCTTGGCTCTTAGCTGTTAGCTCTTAGCTAAAAGCGGGACTCTACGCAAACAGCGACTCCACAAATTCTTTCGGATCAAACGGCAGCAAATCCCCAATTTTTTCTCCCACGCCTACGAAGCGCACCGGCAGCCCCAACTCCCGCGAAATCGCCACCACAACCCCGCCCTTAGCGGTGCCGTCGAGCTTGGTCAGCACAATTCCGGTGACTCCGGAGGATTGCGTGAACTGCCGCGCCTGCTGCAAGCCGTTCTGGCCGGTGGTGGCGTCCATGACCAGCAAAGTTTCGTGCGGAGCTCCGGGGACGATTCGTTGCGCCGTGCGCTTCATCTTTTCGAGTTCGAGCATCAGGTTTTGCTTGGTGTGTAGGCGCCCGGCCGTGTCGACAATCACATAATCCATCTTGCGCGCCGTGGCTGCCTGCAGCGCGTCAAACAATACAGCCGAGGGATCGCCGCCCGCTTTCGTCTTGATCACTTCCGTCCCCGTGCGCTGGCCCCAAATCTCAAGCTGCTCGATGGCTGCGGCGCGGAACGTGTCTGCCGCGCACAGCAGCACCGTCTTGCCCTGCGCCCGAAATACGTGCGCCAACTTCCCGATGGAGGTCGTCTTGCCCGTGCCGTTCACACCGACCACGACGATGACTTCGGGCGTGCCTTCCACTTTGGTGACAGGGCGGGACCCGGTTGCCGTCATGATTGCCAGCAATTCCTCTTTCAGCAGACGCTTGAGTTCGTTGACGTCCTTGATCTGTTTGCGGTCGGCCTTGTCGCGCAGCTTTTCCAGAACCTCGCGCGTGGTGGTGGTGCCGAGATCGGCGCCAATCAGCGTGGCTTCGAGATCGTCGAGGGTGGAGCGGTCGATCTCCTTGCCGATGGAGACGACATCTTCGATGCGCTCGGCCAGGTTCTCGCGGGTGCGCGAGACGGCCTCTTTCATGCGCTCAATAAAACTCGGCTTCTTTTCTTCGTCGAGACTGCCAAACAGGGTCTGAATCATGAGGTGTCCGGCTCTGATTATAAAGAGAATCCGTCCGAGGGAAATGGTAATTGTGCTGGAAGCAGTCGATGGTCGCTAGTCGTTAGCAAGCCCTTGACTCGTGCTTACAGGACGCCGAAGCGAACGACGGAGAGGGGACGACCACCGACTCGCGACCAACCACTGTTTCACGTGCGCGAGATTTCGACCGCGAGAGGGGCAACGGACGGTTGCGGCGTGGGATTGGGAACGGATGTGGGAGTGGGTACGGTTGCGGGCAATTCCGCAGGGGCCGTCTGCGTCACCGTTTTCACGATACGAATTTCTCCCCGGTAAAAAACCCCCATCAGCGCGGTCACAGCGCTGGGGTCCAGACGCTGCCCCGAGAGGTTCTGAATGATGCGCAGGGCCTCCACCGGATCGTGCGCCTTCTGGTACGGACGGTTTGTGGTCAGCGCATCGAACGTGTCGGCAACGGCAATCACGCGCGCCAGCAGCGGGATGTCGTCGCCTTTCAGCCCATAAGGATATCCGCGCCCGTTGAGCGCCTCATGGTGCAGTTCGATGCCGGGCAGCATCTCGCGCAACTGCGGCACCGGCCGCAGGATGTTTGCGCCCTTGGTGGTGTGGGTCTTCATGATTTCGAATTCTTCCGGAGTCAGCGCGCCGGGTTTTTTTAGAATGCGGTCTTCGATGCCGATTTTTCCGACATCGTGCAATTGCGCCGAGATGCGCAGGATTTCGAGAAATTCCGCGTCCAGGCCCATCTCCGCGCCAATCATCAGCGAGTATTTCGTCACCCGGTCGGAATGGCCGCGGGTATAAGGATCTTTTTCGTCGACGGCGCCGGCCAGCATCTGGATCGACCCCATGAACAGGTTCTTGTTTTCGTCGGCGGCGCGCTTCAGGTCTTCGACGAACTGTTCCAGTTCGTCCGACATGGTGTTGAATGTCGTTGCCAGCTCGCCAATCTCGGTGCGGGTTTTCAGATGCACGCGCTGCGAGAAATCGCCCCGCGCAATGGCCCGGCTGGATTGCGCCAGCACTTGCAGCGGGCTGGTAATCCGCCGCGCCGACAGAATGCTCAGGCCTACGCTGACAAACACCGCCAGCCATGCCAGCAGGCGTCCGGTGCGCTGCATTTCGTAGATTCCGCGATACGCATCTTCGCGCGGCTTCTGCACCACTACCGCCCAATCCAGCGAGGTCACCGGACTGTATGTTCCCAGCATTTCGGTCGTCTTGTTGCCGTCGCGAACCGCGAATTCGCTGGTCGCGGCCAACTGCGCTTTCGATCCCTGTCCCACAAAACTGCGGACGATTTCGAATTGGGTCATGTCCTGTCCGGTGGCATATTGCGGCGTCGCCGCGGCCACCAGCCGGCCTTGGCTGTCCACCACGTAGGGCATCAATCCGCCCTGGCTGACCTGTTGCAGTCGCCGGATCAGGTAATCCATATCGACGACCGAAGCGATCATTCCCAGAAAGCGCCCACCATACTGGATGGGCGAACTGACTAGCATCACGGTGCGCGCGGATTTTCCGTTGCCCACCATCAACGGCTGCCCGCTATAGGCGCGGCCTTCGCGAGCTGCTTGATAGGATCGTTCCAGTTCGCGCTGCAAAAACGCGTCGGGCTCGATGCGCCCGGCCGAAACTCCTTTGGCATCGGCGTTCAGCAATGTGACATAAGCAATGTCGTTCGACGACGAGACAAAGTTCTCCACCATGGCCCGCAGTTCGGGCGTCATGAGCTTTTCGGCGACAGGAGCGTTCCCGCCGGGACTCGCCAGCATCATCACCTGAATCGACGACGACAAATTGGCCAGCATCATATGCAGCGCTGCCTGATGCTGCGCGATGTCGTCGGCCAGCGATCGGGTCACCGTGTTTTGCAGCAGCATCTCGTTGGTCTTAAGGCGCGTCCGGTTCATGGTTTCAATCTGCGCCGAGTAGAAATACATCGGGAGAACGCTGATCGCCAGCAGTACGCCAAGGATGACGTACAGCAGCGGAACTCGCGCGGGAATGGGAAGCTTCAACGTCAAAAGGCAGTCCTGTCGGCCCAAGCGCGGGGATGAGCTGGATCCGGTCTGCTTACATTCTAGGGTGGACGGCGAGCATTACCGCAGATGCTTAAGGTACAACTCACCGTTACCGAGGTACCGCTCCGCTGGTGACCCTGGAGTTCTCAGTTTCCGCTTTTTCGTGTGGATCACCGTCGAAGAGCGGCCCTTCAGGGCCGCGTAATTTCGTGAAATCAGCGGGGCTTTAGCCCCCGTGTCTGCCCAAAAACGGTTTGTGAGACCTGGGTGGCCGCGGAAAGGTGGGGGAGTGTTCCGCCCGGTCTATAATGATTCGGTCGGTCCGGGGTGCTGTATGCGGTTCCAAGTTGACTCCGTCTCTTGTCGGCTGCTGGCGATCCTTCTATTGGTCTCTTCGCTGGCTTGCGCCGAAAATCCTCCCTCCTCGAAGATCTCGAAGGAAACCCGCGAAGAGATCGTCCATGCGTTCAATGCCGAGCTGGTCTACATTCGGACGACTTTCCCCATGGGCAAGACTGGACTGAAGCTCAAAGACGGGACCACAACCCCCAACGGCTTGGAACTGCGGCGGTTGATGGACCTCTGGGGTCCTGCGGCCAAGCCCGGCGACCGCGCTCGCATCAGCAACATTTTCATCAAAGACAACTACATCCGCATTGAGATCAATGGCGGTCCCGTGAAGAGGCAGAAATGGTATCAGCGCATTGAGGTTGCGGGTCCGGTTGGGGGCGGTCCGATTGCGCCCACCGATCCCTCCGCCAACGCCCGCGGCTCTTTCGTTGACCTCTGTTTCGACAAGTATGTTCCCGAGTTGACCGGACCGGAACTGAAGCAATTGCTGCGCCCGGTGTTTGATTTCGACGCCAAATCCTCGCTTGAGGCGTATCTCGAAACCGTTTCGCCGAAAGTCAAGGAGGCCATCACGAATCACCGCGTTTTGGTGGGTATGAATCACGACATGGTGATCTATTCCAAAGGGCGTCCCCCCAAGAAAGTGCGCGAAACCACCAAAGGGAATGCGGAAGATGTCGAGTACGAAGAATGGATTTACGGCGAGCCTCCGCAGGATGTGGATTTTGTGCGCTTCGTGGGCGATGAAGTGGTGCGCGTCGAGACCATGAAGGTGGATGGCCAGAAAGTCGTGCGCGTCGAAAAGGAAGTCGATCTGGGCGAGGCCACCGTAGCCAAGAAACAGGAGGGCCATCCCGCGACCGCCCCCACGTTGCGCCGGCCCGGGGAAGAAATGCCGGAAGCAAATCCCGCCAACCGTTCCCCCATGCCGCCCGTCGCGCCCCCGCAACCGACCGGCGGCAATGGGCCGGACCTTAATTGGCGGCCTTCCTGAAGGGCGATCCTTCTTAAGCTCGGCAGGACACGAAAACCGTGTTACACTGTATTCGTGTCATCCCCTCGCCGCTTGCGCAACGTAACCGTAACTCTCGAAGAGGACGTGGCCCAATGGGCCCGCATCGAAGCCGCGCGCCAGGATACCAGCGTTTCTCGACTGCTCGGCGAGGTCCTGAAGAAGCGCATGTCGGCGCAGCAAGGTCCGGCAGCGGTGGAGCGGTTGGCGAGCTTCGGCCGGCGTCACAAACTCTCTTTGCGTGGACTCAAAATCAAAGATCTGATCAATGAAGGACGCTGGGAAGGACGCCGGTGAACCGGTTTGTCGTCGACGCTTCCGTCGTGCTGTCCTGGTGTTTTCCCGACGAGAATATCGACTTGGCACAGCATGTCGCCGGATTGTTCAAGCAGGGCGACATCGCAGTTGCCCCCTCATTTTGGCCGCATGAGGTCCTGAACGCGCTGCTGGCGGGAGAAAAACGCAAGCGCATTTCCAAAGACTTGGTGCAAGGCTTCCTCGACGACCTGGCGACCCTCCCCATCGTGCTCGAACCATCTCCAGCCGAAGTTGTTTTTGCCAGGATTCAGCGCCTCAGCCGCGAGCACGGCTTAACCGCGTACGATGCGGCCTACCTCGATCTGGCTCTGGATTGCGGCTTGCCTCTCGCCACCTTGGACGCGGACTTGGCGCGGGCGTCCAAGAAAGCGCGTGTGCGGCTGGTGCAGGCGTGAACCGGGCGGCACAGTCAAGCTAGAATATAAGTGTGAAGATTGCCCTGGGCCAGATCAACCCCACCGTCGGGGACTTCTCTGGCAATGCCACCAAGATCATTGACTTCTCGCAACAGGCGCGAAGCGCCGGTGCCACCCTGATCCTGTTTCCCGAACTCGCCGTCTGCGGCTACCCGCCGCGCGATCTGGTCGAGCGCCCATCCTTTGTAGCTCGCAACCGCGCGACCGTGGAGATGATCGCCGCCGAAACCCAGGGCATTGCCGTGATCTGCGGCATGGTGACCGCAGCCGATGCGGACTCGGGCAAGAAGGTGATGAACTCAGCCGCTCTGCTCCGCGATGGGCGCATCGAGTTCACGCAGTCGAAGATGCTACTGCCGACCTATGACGTTTTCGACGAGGCGCGCAACTTCGCTCCCGCCAAAAGCCAGCATCTGATCGACTTCTCCGGCATGTTGTTCGCTTTGACCATCTGCGAAGATGCCTGGAACGACAAACGCTTCTGGGACCGGCAACTGTATGGCTTCGATCCCGTAGAGGAACTGGTGCGGGCCGGCGGCAACTTCGTGCTCAACATCTCGGCGTCGCCGTTTTGGCTGGGCAAGCGCGAGCTGCGGCGCGACATGCTGGCGGCCATCGCGCGCAATCAAAAGGTGCCGGTCGCGATGGTGAACCAGGTCGGAGGAAACGACAGTCTGGTGTTCGATGGATCGAGTCGGGTGATTGCTCCCGATGGACGGGTGGTTGCGCAAGGGAAGTCGTTTGAAGAAGACCTGATCTATTTCGACTCCGGCAAACTGACCGGAGACATGCACCCACAGATCGTGGGGGAAGAAGCGAGCGCCTATGAAGCGCTGGTTCTGGGCACGCGCGACTACGT
>PLUW01000103.1:5375-20680 GCA_003162935.1 Acidobacteriaceae bacterium | reverse complement strand
GACGACAATATCGACGCGCTCGAAATCCTCACCTACGACGGACAGCGCCTGCACGTTGGTGCGACGAGCGCCGACGATTTCGATCGCTTCATCCGCGAAGGTGGCCGCCGCGCCGAAATCTACACCGGCCTCAAGTCTCTCGCCGACCGCTACGGCGAGCAGGTCCAACGCCAATTCCCGAATATTCCGCGCCGCGTCTCCGGATACAACCTCAACCACCTGCTTCCCGAGAGCGGCTTTCACGTGGCGCGGTCGCTGGTCGGTTCCGAAGGCACCTGCGTCACCATTCTCGAAGCCACGTGCCGGCTGGTCGAAAGTCCGCCAGCGCGTGTGCTGCTCGTCATCGCATGGCCTGACATTTATATCTGCGCCGACCACATCCCGCAGATCATGGAGCATCGCCCCATCGGCCTCGAAGGTTTTGACGACATCATGGTCGGAGCAAGCCGCCGCAAGGGCGTGAATCTCGATGCCCTTGCCCTGCTGCCCGATGGCAGCGGCTGGCTGATGGTTGAGTTCGGAGCTGACACCGTAGCCGAAGCCGAATCGCAGGCGGGCAATCTGATGCAGACGCTTGACCGTTCCGCGGCCCCGCCGAATATGCGCCTGTTCACCGACCCGCGCCAGGCCAAGCGTATCTGGGATGTCCGCGAGTCGAGCCTGGGAGTCACCGCGCACGTTCCTGGCGAGCCGTTGCGCTGGGAAGGCTTCGAAGACTCCGCCGTCGGTCCCGACAAGCTTGGTGCCTATCTCCGCGACCTGCGCAAGCTGATGCAAGCTCATCACTACGACGGCTCTTTTTACGGGCACTTTGGCCATGCCTGCGTCCACACCCGCATGGACTACGATCTCGAATCGACCGAAGGCATTCGGAAGTTCCGCAAATTTATGGAAGAAGCCGCCGACCTCGTCGTGAGCTATGGCGGCTCGATTTCCGGCGAACATGGAGATGGCCAGTCCCGCGGCGAACTGCTTCCCAAAATGTTTGGCCCCGAACTGATGCAGGCCTTCCGCGAGTTCAAGTCGCTTTGGGATCCCGATTGGAAGATGAATCCGGGCAAGTTGATCGATCCCTATCGGCTCGACGAGAATCTCCGCCTCGGCGCTGGCTATGATCCCTGGCAGCCGGAGACGCATTTCAAGTTTCCCGACGACCACGGCAGCCTGGCCGCCGCCACCATGCGCTGCGTTGGGGTCGGCAAGTGCCGCCACGATTCCGGCGGAGTCATGTGTCCGAGCTACCGTGTCACGCGTGAGGAAGAGCATTCCACTCGCGGCCGTGCCCACCTGCTCTGGGAGATGACGAAAAGAGATGTCATCAAAGACGGCTGGAAGAGCGACGCCGTGAAAGAATCGCTCGACCTCTGCCTCGCCTGCAAGGGATGCAAGAGCGATTGCCCGGTCGGCGTCGATGTCGCGACCTACAAGGCGGAATTTCTTTCGCACTACTACGAAACGAATCGCCGTCCGCTGAAGGCAATGGCTCTCGCGAATATCGACCTGTGGATGAGCGCCGCTTCGCGCGCGCCGGGCCTGGTGAATCTCGCAACGCAACTCCCTGGTCTGCGCGAACTGGCCAAGCTGGCGGGCGGAGTCCCTGCCCAGCGCCGCATTCCGGCGTTCGCTCCAGAGACGTTCAAGGATTGGTGGGAGCGACAGGAACCACGTAGGCACGGACGCATTCGTCCGTCCCCAGGAGCGCAGCCCCGAAAAGATAACGCCGTCCTGCTTTGGGCCGACACCTTCAACAACCACTTCCTTCCTTCCACGGCCAAGGCCGCCGTCGAAGTCCTTGAAGCGGCCGGTTTTGACGTCACCGTTCCGCGGGCGCATCTCTGCTGTGGACGCCCGCTCTACGACGTCGGCGCGCTCGACCGCGCCAAATCCCTGCTCCTCCAGATCATGGACGAGCTCCTCCCCGAAATCGAAGCCGGAACGCCCATCGTTGTCCTCGAACCAAGCTGTGCTTCTGTCTTCCGCGACGAACTGACGAACCTTTTCCCCAAAGACGAACGCGCGCAAGCCCTGTCAAAACAAGTCTTCCTGCTCAGCGAGTTTCTTGAACAGCGCGCCAAGGATTTCCCGCTTCCCAAACTGTCGCGCAAAGCGCTAATCCACGGCCATTGCCATCACAAGGCCATCATGAAGATGACCGCGGAGGAAGCCGTGCTGCAACGTATGGGAGTCGACTTCACCGCTCCCGCTCCTGGATGCTGCGGTATGGCGGGAGCCTTCGGCTTCGAAAAAGAGAAGTACGACGTCTCGAAGGCGATCGGCGAACTTGAACTTCTGCCCGCGGTTCGCCAGGCTCCCACCGACTGGCTCATCGTCGCCGACGGTTTCAGCTGCCGCGAGCAAATTGCGCAAGAAACCGACCGTCATACGTTGCACCTTGCGGAGGTATTGCAGATGGCGCTGCGGGAAGCCACCGAAACTCCCGAAGGCTTTCCGCTCTTCGATCCCGCGCCACAACACTTTCCGGAAGACGCTTGGGTAAGGCCGCATGAAGCTGCCATTCGAACATCCATGAATCGGACAGGATTGGCTGTTGCTGGGATCGCAGCAGGAGCGGCGCTGCTATTGGCGCTGGCTCGAAAACAGTAGCTACGCGAATAAAAGAGACGATAGGGCCAAATGAAGCACTGGCTTTGGAAAACGGCATCAGCGCTGTCGCTCGTGGCACTTGGGATGTTGCTCTCGTTTGGCATATTCGCGGCTTGGGTCGAACTCTATCCCGAAGACCAGGATCCCAAGAATATTGACTACGTCTTGTGGACGCACGGACTAAATCAGAACATGAACCTCGACCATGCGATCGCTGGTATGACGCATGACAGACGGCCCGTGAGGCTCGTTACAGGTATGTCGAAGGAACAGCTCAAGAAGCGCTTTGGTTACATCCACACCCTTGAAGAGACACCGAACCTCTCGGGCTGCTACCCAGCGACTGGCGGGCTCGGGAGGTGGGGCGATGGAACGGAGGCGGCATTCTTGAGGAACGGACCATGGATGGTGATTCTCGACAAAGGCAAGGCCGTCGACCTCGTCCTTTGCAAGGGATATTAAGCTACTTTCCCTGCGAGTTCCTCGAACTCCCGCGCACCTCATCCGGCGATAACTCAACTACGCTACCATCGCGCCAAATGTAGACGGGCAATCCCAGACGAGCGTGTTCGTCGATCGCTTTCGCCACGGCTACCTTGAAAGCAATTTCCGCGCGCTTCTCCAGAGGCAACCGCAATACGGCTTTTGAAGGCTTACTCATTGGTAACGGTCAACCAGCGCCTTATAAAGGCTCGCTTCTATTATACGAGTCTTTCTATCCTGCTCAGACGCGACCAATATTGGGCTATCGCCCGAGTTGTCAAACAGCATCCACCGATCCGCCAATCGCTGATAATCAGACAGGAAATTTCCTATCGAGCGGTCAAATCGGCGCCGAACCACTGCTTCTGGCACATCGTGCCCGCCTCTCGAAACTCGCTCCTGCACTCGCGATAACGCAAGGTCCACCGATGTGACCCACAAGAAGAAAACGTGGATCTCGTACCCTTGGGCCTTCAACTGTCGCAGCAAGGCCATATAGCCCCGGCCAGACAGCGTTGTCTCGAAAGCAAATGACACCCGCTTCTTGGCAAACGACCGAATTTCGCTGAGCATCATTCTCCCCGCTCGTACCGCGGCAGTCTCGGGAGAAAAAGGTGCCATCGCTTGCGCGATTAAGTCAGCATTGACGAAATTCTTGCAGTCCGCATAGTTGGGAAGAAACTCCCGGGCGAACGTGGTTTTGCCCACGCCGTTCGGCCCAGCAATGACGTAGAGGTCCATCCGGCTTCTATCCTATTCCAAGCCGAAGACGTTCGTCCTGGCCGGCGGCCGGATACATGGCGTCAACCACCAGCGCTTTACTTGGCACTTCGCTTCTTCTCGCGGGCAGAGCGTTGAATCTGCTTATACTCGTCCATGAGCTCGCCTTCCGTCGAGCCCCAAGACGCGATCATCTTGTCCAGATCCTTCGCGGCGGCGCGCATCGCTTCCAATTCTGCCGTCCGGCTGCGCTTTTGTGCGGGAATGTAGAAGCCGAGCGTCTCACCGTGCCGCGTGATCGCCAAGGGCTGATCGGATTCGAGATAGCCGGCGAGGTTCTCACGGAATTCACGAACGGCAATTTTGATTGTATCCATATTGTGTACTCGCTGTACACATATTACACTGTTTCCGAGGGGCCGCCAAACTGTTTTACAAGGAGGAGGGTGCTGGCAAGTAGTTGCACTACATAGGTTTATTCGCCCACTCCCCATCCAGTCCGCTTTCTGTAACAATAGCCATAGACAAAGCCAGCAGGCCTTTCTATGGAAACCGCAAATCCCACCGTTCCGGTTCCCGCCCATTCCGCAGCCATCTCTCAGAGCAAGGCGCTGCAAGGGTCGGTGCTGGTGCTGATCCAGTTCGACGTTTGCGAGGAGATCAAGCTTGACTCCCTGCGCGACATCTTTGGAGCGCGGCGGCAAGAAGCTAGCTTCAAGCATCCTGCTCCTGGATACGTGCGATTCCAGCGACCTCCGGTGGTCGAGCAGGTCGAGCCGCTGGTGTTGGAGAGCGGGGAACGTCTCGACGTGCAGATCAAATACTACGATTACGGCGTTCTCAGCGTCGTCTTTGAGCTGCCGTTTTCTGGCGACTGGGACACGCTTGTCCGGCTCGCTGGCCGCTGGGTTTGGGATACCGACTTCACCAGCTTTGCGCAGAAGATCGTCAAGCAGAAGATCGAGCGGGCACGTCCGGCGCTGGTGAAGCTTTACGAGAGCTGGCTGGATGAAGACTACTTCGTCTTTCATGTGCGCGATATCGCAGGCAATCCTTCGGCGGCGGAACTGCTCGCGGCCGAGGGAGGACGCATTGCCCAGATTGTGCGCGGCGAAAACATGCCGCTTTCCGACGGCGAGCAACAGGAGATCATGCAGTCGAAGATCTCGTACTATCCGAACGACCTGGCCGTGATCAGCTGGAACGGCGCGTTTCTGTACGACTCAACGGCAGGCGCGGAGACCGTCATCCAACTGCTCGAATACGCCAACTCGCAGCTGCTGGAATTCCGCCACTACGACGAGTTGCTGACTCGCGAACTGCAGAGCGTCTACGACTTCATGGACCACGGTTCGACCGGAATCTGGGCCCGCTGGCGGACCGCGAAGCGCGCCAGCCGTTTGCATACTGTGTTGCTCGACGTGGACGAACTGACCGAGCGCGCCGACAATGCCATCAAATTCCTGAGCGACATGTTTTCCGCACGTCTCTACAAAGTTGCCGCGTCCAAGATCGGAGTCACCGATTACAAAGATCTGGTCAACCAGAAAGTCCACACCGCCGAGGAGCTTTATCGCTTCATGATCGATCAATTCCACCAGAACCGAGCGTTTGTGCTGGAGCTGATGGTGGTGATCATTCTGATCATCGATTTGATCTGGCTGTTCAAGGGATCGACTCCGATCTAGGGGCAGGTGCCAGGTGTCAGGTCGCAGCAAAATCTCCAGGTAGCTCTTCGTCTGGTCTCCGGTCTCCTTGATCCCCGTTGTTGACGGCACGCGCGGGAACGTCCCAAACGGTTTGGCGTCCTCGCGCATAGTCAGTTGGAGGATGGTGCTCACCGGCTGGGGATGTGCCGGAGAAAGTCAAAAGGACCGCCCAATCCTAGCTTGGGCAGGGCACCCCTCGGAGTTGGGCTGAACGCGAATTCGGCCAACTCAGAGATCGCCCTAGCACTCCCGTGCGGGCAGGGTCGCTGCAGGGTTGGTGAAGACGTCGCTGCTGGGTGTGATCTGGCCATAGGCCCCCACCCAGGAAAGCAAGCACAGCAACAGAACCAGGGTTGGCAAATGGTGCAGTTTCGAGTTTTTCATGAACCGTCTCCGTCTAAGTTTTCTTCCCGCAGATTTTTTGAGCGTTGGGACCAGTCCGAGATGCGAATTCAATTGCAACCACGAACGGCATCGACCGAAAAAAGGCGGAGATCGCATCGCGATCCCCGCCGATTGCGGACCGCTGCCTTTAGAACACGCACCCGCCCGTGTAAGCGCAGTTGGTGTCGTAGAAATAAACGGAGAACTTTCCTTCTACTGTAGGCACTGAAATGACCTGCGTATCGTTGTCATCCACCATCTGGAAGACATATGTCGCCGGAGTCGTCATTCCGGGGTAAAACTCCGTGCCCTTGATCTCCCAATCCCACGACAGCGCAAAGTCCCAAATGTAGTTCGCCAGCGGATAGTTCTTTCCGTTGTCTCCGTAGGGACGTTCCACCACGATCTCCGCTCCGTTTCCCACCAGGCACGGGCCATTTTCCCATGTGAGCTGGTAAGTCCCGTATGCGAGCGTTGTCTCGTCTTCCACGAACACCTGGCCCGGATTGCATCCGCCGTTAGGCGAATAGCTATTCACGTACATGTCGTCGCCAGGATTTACGCTAAAAGCCTCGACGATGGGATAGCTCGGGTACCACTCGATCCAGGCGTAATAGATCTGCTTGGTGCTGTTGCTCTTGCAATACGCCTGCGACGAACTTCCCCCTTGCAGCACGGTTCCGTTCTTGAAACCGTCAATGCCATTCCACGTCACTTCCCAGTCGTAGCCGCCGTCGCAAACGTCGAACGCCTGCTGCACCACCGGGACATTGAACTGCGAGTAGACGCTGTCAAACGACGTCTTCGGATTCCACTTCGTCAGAGTGTTGCTGTTTCCGACTCCGCTCCAGTTGGTTGTATATTCCGTTGTCACCGTGTCGCTGTGGACCACATCCTTCGCCGGCCGCTTGGCCGGCATCATCGGCGTGCTCATGGCCTCCGGGTGCGGAGTCAATGGCCCCGTCCACCGGTGCTTCGCCGCCTGCATCGCCCTTTCCCACATCGCGTAACCCTGTGGGTTGGTGTTCTTATTGGGCCGCGGAGGAAACCCATACCTGGCCAAATCCTCGTCCGACGCCATCGCCGGCTTGAAGGATTCCTCCGGCTGCGGATACGTGCGGATCCCGGCTACATTTGTCTCCACCGTGGCGGCCGACTGATAGATCATGCGCGCCGCGTCGCTCTGCGCCACCGCCAAGGTTGTAAAGCCGCTGGTCAACGCCATGACGGTGATCGCGGCAAGTGCGATTGTCTGCTTCTTCATTGTCGACTCCCATCTCGAACGATTTCTTTTAGACGAAGGACGTGCCCACACCTTCCGCCGTTTTCCCAACAGCGAGAGCAGGGAACGCCTCTCCCCCATGCCGCGCATCATGCCCAATTCGTCGTTTCGCCACAATAGCGGAGGCCTGTTGAACATCTTGCTTTTTATGTCCCCGTAACTAGCTCATAACAATGGAGATGCCGCGAAACTTGCGAACCGGGGTAGAATACTTGCTTGATGTAAGGGGACCCTTCTTGCCACCGGAGCCATCCAAAGTCCAGGATTCACTCAGATTCGGCGACGATTTCGAACTCGATTTCGCTGCCGGACAACTGTACCGCTCCGGCCGGATGCTCAAGTTGGAGCGGATACCCATGGAAATTCTTCTCTCCCTGGTGCAGCAGCGGGGAGAGTTGGTGAGTCGTGAACAAATCGTGGAAAAGATTTGGGGTAAGGACGTCTACCTCGACACGGACAACGCCGTCAACGGCGCGATCCGGAAGATCCGGCAGGTTTTGAAGGACGACCCCGAGCAGCCACGTTATATTCAAACGATTACGGGAAGGGGGTATCGTTTCATTGCTCCCGTTGTTGAAACACCGGTGGCCGATGCCGACGCGGAATCGGAGCCCGTGATCGCGGCGCCGCTTTCTTCAGCCGGTGAGGATACTGCCAGCCGGTTGCTGCGACCACGGGGGCGGGTGCTCTGGGCATCGATTCTCGGAATGGCGATCGCCCTGATCGCTGGCGTCGGTTTGTATCTCGGACGCAGTGGGTTTCCGGCCCGGCCCGTACATTCTGGCGGACGAGTGATGCTGGCGGTTCTGCCCTTCGAAAACCTGACGGGAGATGCTGGCCAGGAATATTTCAGTGACGGCATGACGGAGGAGATGATCACGCAACTGGGAAGCCTCGATCCCGATCAGATGGGCGTCATCGCCCGCACTTCCGTGATGCACTACAAGCATAGCCAGGAGCAACTACAGCAGATCGCCCATGAACTCGGAGTGCAGTACGTGTTGGAGGGAAGCGTAAGGCGCGATGCCGACAAAGTACGAATCACCGCCCAGCTCATTCAAATGAAGGACCAGACTCACCTTTGGGCTCGGGAGTATGACCGAGAAACCAAGGATCTATTGGTCCTCCAGAGCGAGATTGCTGGGGAAATTGCTGCGGAGATCCAGGCCGCTCTCGGAGAACACAAACCGGTCTCTCCCATTCTTGAACCGACCCTCTCGCCTCAGGCTTTCGAGGCATACAACCTATATCTGAAGGGCCAGTACTTCTGGAACAAGAGATCGCTCCTCGAAGCGACCAGTTACTTTGAGCAGGCCACCGCCAAAGATCCTAATTTTGCGCGCGCCTATGCCGGTTTGGCCGATTGCTACGCTCTGATCGGCGCTTACACCGGGGCTCCGGCCGCCGAATTTGCGCCCCAGGCGCGCACCGCCGCGCTGCGTGCTCTGCAACTGGATGACAGACTGCCGGAAGCCCACGCCGCGCTGGCTCTGATCGTCCAAAACTATGATTATGACTGGCAGACGGCCGAAAAGGAATTCAAAAGGGCGATTGAGTTGAACCCCAACTACGCCACCGGCCATCAATGGTATGCCGAGCACCTGATGTGGCGAGGGCGTTTCGATGAGGCCCTCCGCGAAAGTGAACGCGCACGCCAGCTCGATCCACTTTCGCTGATTATCGCAGCGGACAATGGAGCCATTCTGCTGTACTCCCGGCAATATGACCGGGCCATCGCTCAGTTTACCGCCGTTCGTGATATGGATCCCAGCTTCCCGCGCGCGGGAATGATTTTTGCAGCCTATGTGCAAAAGGGAATGTTTACGGAAGCGCAGGCCGTGGTCGAAACATTCACGGCCGGCAGTCCCTGGCAGGTGTCAAACTTAGCCTACATCAGTGGCCGCACCGGACAACAGGCAAAAGCAGAACAGGAACTGAAGAAATTGCTGGACTTGAACCAGCGACAACCGATGGATCCGATGGTGATTGTTCCACCCTACATCGGGATGGGGAACAATGATCAGGCCATCGCCTGGCTGGAAAAGGCATACGCGCAGCATTCCAACGGTCTGACCGCGCTTAAGGTGGATCCCGCCTTCGATCCGTTGCGCGGCGACCCCCGGTTTCAGGATCTTCTGCGGCGGGTGGGTTTATCGCAGTAGCGCAATGGGCTTGGGCCACCCAGCCTTCGCCATTGAATTCCAGACGCAAAAATGCCCGGAATTCTTACGAATCCCGGGCACTTGTGATTGCTTAGAGATCGTTTCCTAGAATTCTGTGAGACGATCCGGTGGCGTTACCTAGACTGCGGTAACGTTCTCCGCTTGCCAGCCTTTGGGGCCTTTGGTCACGTCGAACTGCACGGTTTGGCCTTCTTGCAGGCTCTTGAAGCCGCCAGCTTGAATCGCGGAGAAATGCACGAAAACGTCTTCGCCATTTTGACGGCTGATGAAGCCGTAGCCCTTGGCGTCGTTAAACCACTTCACTGTTCCTTGTTCTGCCATTGGTGTTCCTATTCTTGTTTCTTGAAATATGCTAGAGGTGATTCGCTGCTTGTAGAGGGGGTGACGCTGGTTGGCGGTACCGACCTGCAACTAACTGTGAGTCAAACTTAGCAAGCTCAGTGTAGCACAACGCAAGGGAAAAGTACGAGATATTTGGCGGGCCTGGTTCCGGGGGCTGTTGGGGCTGTTTTTGCGGCAAAAAGGGGGCTGAATGCACCCAAAATATGGCAAAATCCCGTTTTCACCCGAATTTAGGCCGTAAATGGCTGTTATAAATGGCTGATGATCGCCTTTCTTACGCTCGAACTCCGCATCGAGGGCGCGCAGTCGCTGAAAGACAAGCGGCAGGTGACGCGCAGCCTGAAAGACCGGCTCCGGGCTTCCTTCAATGTGGGGGTTGCGGAACTCGACCCTGGCCCGCTGTGGAATCAGGCGACGATTGGGGTCGTCGGCGTCTCGCACTCGCGCGACTACCTGGACGGGCTGATGAAGAATGTGGAACGCTCCGCGACTCGCATCGCCAATAATGCCGGGGCTGAGGTGGCCGACTCGTTCGTGGAGTTTCTATAAGCTGCCCGCCCATTGCGAAAACCGCTAAGCTCCGGCATAATAATGGTTTGTCTTTCCATCGTTGCTTTGAACCCGCCGGACTCTTCCGGGCAAAGGATACTGAAGTCTGTGTTAATGATCCGATTGGCGCGCTTTGGTGCGCGCAAACAACCGTATTATCGAGTGGTGGTGATTGAGAAGGAACACGCTCGCAATGGACGCCCGGTGGAAGTGGTGGGAACGTACAATCCACGCACCAATCCGGCCACTTGCGACCTGAAACGGGAGCGCATTGAGCACTGGGTTTCGAAAGGCGCCCAATGTTCGGACCGCGTCAAGAAACTGCTTGCACAGCCCGCACCGGCGGCAGCCGCTTCGGTCGCCTAGCCGTCCTTAACCATCGCCAGCCATCAGGAGCAGTCGTCAATAATGATCGAGCCTGCCGTCAATCCGCGCGCCATGATTGAGTACATCGCCAAGGAGATCGTCGAGGCCAAGGCCGAGGTGATTGTCGACGAGTACGAAGACGGCGACGAAACCGTCATCGAACTCGAGGTGGCGGAGTCCGATTTGGGCAAGGTGATTGGGCGCTCCGGCCGCGTGGCTCGCGCGTTGCGCAATATTTTGAGCGCGGCGGGATCGAAGCTGGATAAGCGCTATGCGCTGGAGATTATCGAGTAGGCAAAGCGTCGAATCGCAAAGCGTCGAATCGAAGACCAGCAATCTAGACGGCAATCTGAAGATCGGCAATCGTAGGTCGGCAATCGAAGATCAGCAAATGGCGGCAGCGGACGCTAGCGGCGAGTGGATTACCCTGGCGGTCGTGATCAAGACGCAGGGACGCCATGGGGAAGTCGCGACGGAATTGCACACCGACGTTCCGGGACGCTTTCAGCAGGACATGCGGCTGTGGGCGCTGACGAAAGATCGGCAGCGCCGCGAAGTGACGGTCGAGGATTTGTGGCCGCATAAGAATTTTCTGGTGCTGAAGTTTCAGGGCGTCGAGACGATTAACGATGCCGAGCCGCTGATCGGAGCCGAACTTCAGCTCCCGCGCAAGGAACGCGCTGTGCTGGAGCCGGGCTGGACGTACTTGAGCGACCTGATCGGTTGCACAGTGTTTGACGGCCAGCGCGAGATCGGCCAGATCGAAGACGTGCAGTTTGGGGCGGGAGAAGCGCCGTTGCTGGTGGTTAAGAGCGGGAAGAAGTTGCCGTACGAGATCCCTTTCGCCGAGGCGTTCTTGGAGAAGCTAGATTTGGAGCGGCGCCAGGTCCGGATGAAGTTGCCGGAAGGCTTGCTGGAAGTGAATGCGCCGCTGGCGAAAGAAGAAGGAAGTCGTTAGTCGATGGTCGCTAGTCGTTCGCAACCTGAGTTTGGCCTAGCGACTAACGACAAGCGACCAGCGACTGGTTTCCGCAAATGAAGATCGACATTCTCACGATCTTTCCCGACTTCTTTCGCGGACCACTGGATTATGGGATTGTGCGCCGGGCGCGGGAAACCGGCCTGGTGGAAATTGGCATTCACGATCTGCGGGCGTTTACGAAAGACAAGCACCGTACAGTGGATGACCGCCCGTTTGGCGGCGGCGAGGGCATGGTCCTGAAGCCGGAACCGATCTTTGAATGTTTGGAGTCGTTCGGCACCGTGGCGTCGCGTGAAGCGCGCTTAAGCCCCGGGGCAAAGCAGTCGGTGATTCTGCTTTCGGCGCAGGGCCGCAGGCTCGATCAGACTCTAGCGGCGGAACTCTCGGCGCTGGACCGTGTGGCGTTGATTTGCGGGCGCTACGAAGGCGTCGACGAACGCATCAGCGAGCACCTGGCGGATCGCGAAGTTTCGATCGGCGACTATGTGTTGAGCGGCGGCGAACTGGGCGCAGCGGTGATTGTGGATACGATTACGCGGCTGATTCCGGGCGCGGTGGGCAACCAGAATTCGACGCGGCAGGAGTCGTTCACAGAGCCGGTTGCGGGACAGGCGAAGTTGGCTGGCGACGGGCCGAGTTCGACGTGCGTTTCCGGCGGATTGCTCGATTATCCGCATTACACGCGGCCGGCGGAGTATCGCGGCATGGCGGTGCCGGAAGTGCTGGTGAACGGGAACCACGACCAGATTCGCAGCTGGCGCCGCAAAACGGCTTTGGCAAAAACGCTGCGCAACCGTCCGGATTTGCTGGAGCGGTTCGCGCTGAGCGAGGAAGACAGGGAATTGCTGGCCCAGATCAAGCGGGACCAGAGCACGGCAAGAGATTAACCGAGAAATTCAGGAAGGAAGCATTATGCGCAATCCGATTATTGAAAAATTGTTGGCGAAATCCCGCCGTACCGATCTCCCGAAGTTTGGTCCTGGCGATACGATCAAGGTGCAAGTCAAGATCCGAGAAGGCGAGAAAGAGCGTCTGCAGGCGTTCGAAGGCGTCGTCATTGCGCAGAAGCGCGGCGCGCAGCCGAGCTTTACGGTGCGCAAAATCAGCTTCGGCCAGGGCGTGGAGCGTATTTTCCCGCTCGACTCGAAAGTCATCGACAAAATCGACGTCGTGCGTTCGGCCAAAGTCCGCCGCGCCAAGCTCTATTATCTGCGCGGACTCAAGGGCAAGGCGGCGCGATTGAAGGAAGTCGAACAGCAGTAAGCGGCGTTCGTTTGGGTTGTCATCTTCGTTTGGTTGTCATCCTGAGCGAAGCGAAGGATCTGTTTTTCTTGCCAGCGCACGGGAAAGCAGGTCCTTCGCTTCGCTCAGGATGACAATTACTGTTTAAGCCGCAACTTTGCGCGACACGACGTTAGCGCTTTCGCTTGATTTGCAACTCCTCTTCGGCGAAGATGCTGATTGAGCAGCCTCCGTGCACAAGTCCAAGCTCTCCTCGAAGCCTTCCTGCGCCGATCAGGTCTCTGCCTCCGCGGCCAAGTTGCGGCTCCTGAAAAAACTGCGCTGCACGCTCAAGTTTGAAAGGCGGGCTTGGGCCGTGGGCGCCGAACTCGTGGCCGGAGTCGATGAGGTTGGTCGCGGATCGCTCTTCGGCCCGGTCGTGGCCGCCGCTGTGATCCTCGATCCAAGCTACCGCATTTGCGGCTTGCGCGATTCCAAACTGCTCCCCGCCGAGCGCCGCGAGGAGCTGGCGGTACAGATTCGCAAGCGTGCGATTGCCTGGGCCATCGCCGCGGTGGATTCCGCGCGCATCGATCAAATCAACATCTATCAGGCTTCGCGCCTGGCGATGCTCCATGCGGTGCGGCAATTGGAGCCGGCGGCGGACTATCTTTTGATCGACGCCGTGCGGCTCGATTCCGCGCTGCCGCAACAGATCATCATTCATGGCGATGCGCTCTCCGCCTCGATTGCCGCTGCGTCGATCCTGGCAAAGGTGGAACGGGACCGCATGATTTCCGCGTGGGACCCGGTNNCCCTCGCCGCTGCATCGGCAGTCGTTTGCGCCGGTGTGGAGCGCGCCGATTCCGCAGGAAGTTTTGGGATTTATGCGGGAGGAATCGGAAGATGTTGCGGAGGACGAAGAGATCATCGCGGAGCGCGCGGATGCGTGAACCATCCCATCTATAATTTGTCATCCCATCTGCAAGTTGTCATCCCGAGCGAAGCGAGGGATCTGCAGTTCGCCGCAAGATGCAGATCCCTCGCTTCGCTCGGGATGACAAATCCAAGAAATGGGATGGCAAATCCAAGAAACTGATTGGCTTTTTATTTTGCCCGGTAAATCTCCGTCAGCAAATCCGGCTTCGATTCATCCCGCACCAGGTGCGGATGCTTCTCGCCAGCGTGGTAATCGAGTTTGACCACGCGGAAGTAGTCCGTGTTTTCGACGATGAGCTCAATCGGCGACGAGTTGGTCTTCGCGGCTCGAATGGCGTCGTGCCATACGTCCGCCGAAAATCTGCGGCCGTTCACGGCGACAATTTTCATTCCGGGGCCAATGCCAGCCTTGGCGGCGATCATGCCCTCGACCGTATCGTGAACCACGCCATCACCTCCGAGCAACAGCCCCACGGAATAATGCGCGTCGACCGCCTTTTCGTCCTTGTCTCCGGCGTGATCCAGTTCAGAAGGGGTCTCGTCATAGACCAGCTTCCATCCGCTGCCTTCGATTCCGCCAAGCGGAGCGCCGGGACCGTGGTTGGTGAGCCGCTCCGTCCAGAACCCGCGCCAATCGTAGGGAACGACCTGGTTCAGCGTGTTCACGACATCGTCGAAAGTGTAGGTCTTGACCATTGGCGGGCCGCTGGGCGCGCCATGAAACAGTTTGCAGAAATCGTCGAGCGACTTCGTACCAGATTTCGCATTTTTAGTTTTGGTTTGCTGTCGGATGATCACATCCGCCGCCAGCCAGTTGAGCACGTCTTCGTCGTAATAATCGACCGGGCGGCGGTAATCCTCCCAGCCCTTGGGAGCGGTCTGCATGGTGGGGACGCCGTCGGCAGTATCCTGCAAATTGCGCCAGACGCGGCCCGAGCGATGATCCAGATCGGCGGCGATCTCCGCCAGCGCCTCGCGCGCCAACTCGGGCGTGCGCTCGCCGCTGCGCGCCGTGAGCATGTCTCCCAGGTATGAAGTTAGACCCTCATACACCCACAGCAAATCGGTCTGCATCGGCTGCTCGTAATCAGGCGTGGCCAGATCGGCCGGACGACGATACTTTCCATTCCATGAATGCACGTACTCATGGGGCAGAAGACCAGCGCTCAGTTTCCGGCCGTCTTCTTCGATCAGCGCCCGCTCGTCGATCCGGCTATCGTTCGACTCGTGATGCTCCAGGCCGAAATGCGCGACGTGATCGCTCAGAGTCAGCAGAAAATGGTAGTTGGTGTAGTGCTGCGCGCCAAAAAGAATGCCGGCTTGCTTCACCAGATTGCGGTAGTGTTCCCAGACTTCGGGCGGAGCGTCTAGGGCGGCGGCACTGTCGGCGGCGACGTCGATTTCCGTTGGTGGACCTTCGCTGCTCGCCGTCAGTGCCACGACTTTCAAGTATTCGCTCGCGATGACCGGACCATCCACGAGCATGGTCAGCGAAACGGGTTCGAAGTGAATGTCGTTGCCCGCCTGGCTGGCAACATGCA
>PLUW01000103.1:0-5205 GCA_003162935.1 Acidobacteriaceae bacterium | reverse complement strand
AGCCATTTCGGATAGTAGAGGGTGAGCGTTCCGGGCTTGGCAGGAATGTGCAATTGCGCATGGAAAATCTTGCGGGGAGCGTCCGACGCGTCCACCGAGAGCGTGACGGTTGGAGCATCGGCTCCGAAAACCGACATCGATGTCAGCAATACGATTGCGAGACACAAGAAATCCCTGCCTATGGAACGTGCTCCCATGAACCCTCCAGATCGTGAGTTGCCCCGACCGCGATGCCGATTGAACCGTAGGTAAATATATCAGTTTGCCGAATCGGCTCCCCGTTGCAGCGGCCATCCACCGGTATTCCGAGGCGGCACGCCTGCTATCATTTCTGACGTGGCGGCGCGCGGGAAATTTATCACCTTCGAAGGTCTCGACGGCAGCGGCAAGAGCACGCAGCTTGAGAAGCTGGCGCGTTCCCTGCGCGCGCACGGCTTGTCCGTCACCGTCACCCGCGAGCCGGGCGGGACGGGTACGGGCGAAAAGATTCGCGAGGTGCTGCTGCACTCGGCCACGGCGGGGCTTTCTCCGTTCACGGAAATGGCGCTCATGTTTGCGTCGCGTGCCCAGCATATTCACGAAGTGATTCTGCCCGCGCTCGCCGAGGGCCGCATCGTGCTCTGCGACCGCTTCACTGATTCGACCGAAGCTTATCAGGGCGGAGGCCGCAAGCTGGGATCGAAGGCGGTGCTGCGTTTGCACGAGATCCTCTGCGCCAACCTGCAACCAGACCTGACGATTCTGCTCGATAATGAAGTGTCGTTCAGCATCGAGCGCGCGCGGCGTCGCAATCGAAGGCACAAAGCGGGAAGGTCGGAAGCTGGACGGTCGGAAAAGAGTCCCGAAAAAGACGAAAACCGCTTCGAGCAGGAAAGCGGGGCATTTTTTGGACGCGTCCGCCACGCCTACCTGGCCATCGCGGCCCGCGATCCGCTGCGCGTGCACGTGATCAATGCCCGAGGCACGCCCGGCGAGACGCACGCGGTTATCATGGAACTGGTGCGGAAGAAATTGAAAGTCTGAGAGACGGCTCTTAGCTTGTGGCTTTTAGCTAAGAGCCAATAGCGAATAGCCAACAGCGTTCTTTATGCCCTTTTCCGATTTCGCGGGCAACCCGGAAACCATCCATCGCCTGCGCGAGATGCTGGCGCGCGAGCGCTTTCCGCACGCGGTCATTCTTGCCGGAGCGCACGGATCGGGCAAATACACGCTGGCTCTGATGCTGGCCCGTGCGATGAATTGCCTGGACCGGCCGATAGCAGGCGGCGACGCCTTGCCCGACTTTTGCGGACACTGCTCGAACTGCACGCGCATCGCGCAATCCGCGGACCTCGACGCCCGCTTTGCCGAAGCCGTCGAGGCACGCGAAAATCTCCGCGACACGGATAAGAAAGAAACGCGACTCTTCGTCCAGACTCATCCTGACGTGCTGATCATCCCGCCCGATCCGCCGCAGATGATGATCAAGGTCGACCAGGTTCGGCATGTGATTGAGACCATCTACTATCGCCCTGGCGAGGCTCGCGAGCGCGTTTACATCTTCACTAGTTCGGCGTTCATGAAAGAGGCCGCCAACTCGCTGCTCAAGGTGCTGGAAGAACCGCCCGAGTTTGCCACCATTTTTCTGCTGACCGAAAACGCGGGAGAATTGCTGCCCACGATCCGGTCGCGCTCCATGACGTTTAGTCTGGGCGCGCTTCCTCTCACGGAGATCGAAAGCCGGCTCGCCCAGCTTCGTCCCGATTGGAATGCCCGGCAACGCGCGCTGGTCGCCCGTCTGAGCGAAGGCGCGATCGGGCGGGCTTTATCCTTCGATATTGAAAGCCATATCGCGGCTCGCAGCCACGCGCTGATCCTGCTGAAATCGGCGCTCGGGGGCGGCAGCGACCACACTGAGTTGTTCAAGACGACCGAGAGCTATCGGTCGGGCGCCGAGGGGCGCGCGAAGATCGAAAACCTTTTTCGCACCCTCTACTCGCTGCTCGAAGACGTGATGTTTCTGCAATCCGGCGCGGCGCAACTGGTGCGCAATACGGACATTCTGGGCGAACTGAAGAAAATGGCCGAATCCGCCGACTTTGCCTGGGTGCAGCGCGCCGCGGAGGGTCTCAGCGAAGTCGAGCGCGGACTGCGTCGCAATCTGCTGCGGTCGCTCTCACTCGATGCCTTCGCCACCGCGCTGGAGCGCGTTTCGTAGCCAGAACCTGGCCGGCTGTGGCGATGGAACATGGTTCGGCAATGCGCGCCCAAGACGCTGCACAATATATTGTCATCCTACGCCCGCTGTGATACCGTACCCTCAGTTCACACCTCTGGACCCACAATCTCAGGCTCGAGTTGTGGCATACTTTGCCCGCCCTGCGCGCAGGTGGTGCGTTTTGAAAGATACGCTCGACTCCATGCCAGTTGAATCATCCACGGATCAAGATAGCTTCGCGAATCGCAAGCTGATTCGCCCGACCCTCACTCGCGCCGAGGGCGCGCACAGCGACCACGGCCACAATCACGGTCACAACCACTCACCCGCCGAACGCCGGGACCGGGATCGCGATAGAGATCGCGACCGTTCCGCTGGCGCCGGGGCCAAGAAAATCGTGCCCACCGAGCAGACCAACGCCGAGAATTTTTATTACCAGAAGCAGATGCAGTCGAAGACCCCCATGGTCATCGTGCTGCGCGATGGCGAAGAAGTCCACGGCTATATCGAGTGGTACGACAAGCACTGCATCAAGCTGAACCGCAGCGGCGCCGCTAACCTCATGATCTACAAACCCGCCATCAAGTACATGTTCAAGGAAGGCGAGAACGGGCGGAAGTAGAAAGGCAGCTCTCAGCTGTCAGTTATCAGCTCTCAGTTTTTGGAACTGAAATCGCGGAGACTGCTCTATCACGTCTCCATTGATCCGCAGGCTATTTTCGTGGAACAACCCCTTCGTCGCGGATTTCCCGTTGTTTGGCGCCTCCTATATTTACTGGCATCTTTTTACGTCGCAGCTACCGTTGTCGGCGGCATCGGCCTTGGGTGGTATTCCCTGCATCCCAAGAGCCCTCCCATTCGCGCTTATGAAGAACGCAATGTGCAGGCTGCCGCGCGCGAACAATCGGTGGAATTTCGCGACGTGGAACTCACCTCGCCCGACGGAGTGGTGCTTCGCGCGTGGTATATGCGGCCGCAAGAAGCCAACGGCGACGCGGTCATTCTTCTTCACGGCGTCACCGACAATCGAATGGGCGTTTATCCGATCGGGAAATTTCTAGCCGACCATCACTACACGGTGTTGATGCCCGATGCGCGGCACCACGGCGCGAGCGGGGGATTGACGACCTATGGAGTCCGCGAAGTAGACGACATTCGCCGCTGGCTGAATTGGTTGGAGAATCAAGAACCGGCGCGATGCGTGTATGGGCTGGGCGAATCCATGGGAGGGATGGAATTGCTGGAGTCGCTGCCGCGCGAGCCGCGTTTTTGCGCGATTGTGGCCGAGTCGGCGTCGGCAAGTTTTCGTGAGGAGGCCTATTACCGCTTTGGACGCCCGTTTCACACGGGTCCGTGGCTGGGCCGCACCTTTTTTCGCCCGCCGCTGGAAGCGGGAATTCTCTTTGTGCGGCTTTGGTATGGAGTCGATCTCGGAACCGTTACGCCGGAGCAGGCGGTCGTGGGAACGAAGGTCCCTATTTTGCTGATTCATGGACTGAATGATCGTGTCGTTCTGCCCTATCACTCGGATTGGATCCAGGCGAAGAACCCGACGGCGATCACGGTGTGGAAAGTGCCGGGAGCGATTCACACTGGAGCGTATAAAGCAGCGCCCCAAGAATTCGAACAAAGAGTGCTGGAATGGTTTGCGTCGCACCCATCGCCGGTTCGGCCCTCTTCGTCAGCCAGCGTCCCGGCGACCTGAATCTATTTATGTAGACGCGACTCCAAGCTAGGGAAATTCTGATTAAGTCCCGGTTTCCCCCGTGCACCGCTGTGTACCCTGTGGTTTATGCTTCCTGCCGACACTTAGTCAGAGTTTCCTAGGTCATCTCAAAGCGTTTGCGATACGTTCCAATCGCGCCTGCGTGTCGCCAAATCCGGGCGACAGCTTGAGCGCTCCACGATAGGCTTCGGCTGAGGCTGCGAGTTGTCCTTTGTCTTCCAGAACACGGCCTTTCCAGTAGAGAGCCGATGGCGAGGGCGCAGTCCGCGCGGCCTGGGAAAAATCGTGTAACGCGGCGTCGAGTTTGCCTTCGTCGCGCTCGATCAGGCCGCGGCCGAGCAAACTATTCTGCTCATGCGGGTTCAGCGCAATGGCGTACGTAAACTCTGTAATTGCCTCATCCCGCCGTCCGAGTTGCTTGAAAAGCACGCCCAGGTTGTTGTGCGTCTGCGCCGCTTCGCGCTCGTCCGACGCATACTTCAGCGCGAGTTGATATTCCTGTAGCGCGCGATCCAGCTCATTCTGCCGCTGCAGCAAGATGCCGAGGTTGTAGTGCGCGGCGGCGAGTGTGGGCATCAATTGGATGGCGCGCTCAAGATGCGGCACGGCCAACTCGGGGCGTTGCATGTCGATCAATGCCGAACCCAGGTTGCCCTCGGCGACGGGATTCGCGTCCGTCGCTTGGATGGCATGCGTAAACAGCGAGTAACTGTCGCGCCAGTATCCCATCTGGATGTGCGCCGCCACCGAATACCCCAGCAGCACGGCCGACGCGATAGCAACCTGCGCCGCAAGGCTCAGCTTAATTCGCGCGGCCGCTTCAGCAAGCAGCCAGACGGCAATCACGAGCAATCCCCAAACAGGGAAGTACGCGTACCGGTCCGCCCATGCCTGGCGGCCGACCTGAACGATGCCGATTACGGGTATCAACGTTCCCAGGAACCATAGCCACCCGGCCAGCAGATAGCGGCGTTCTCGGAAGTGCCAGAACAATGCCGTGATTGCCGCGAGCACCGCCGCCGCGACGATCACTCTCCAAAGCGCGAGCGAGCCCTCGGGATGCGGATAAAACACGGCCAGCCGCGACGGCCATACCGTTTTCTCGACATAAATAAGATAAGAGTAAATGGCATTCTTCACCCGCATCGCCAGCGGCAAAGCCTCGATCAAGCCGACAGCGCCTCCCGCGCGCTGCGCGTAGAGCGTGATTGCCGCGCTGGCCGCCGAAAGCGCCAGCAACGGAATCTTTTCGAGCACGAGTTTGGAAAGTGACGTCCGCGGA
>PLUW01000039.1 GCA_003162935.1 Acidobacteriaceae bacterium | reverse complement strand
GCGCGCGAGGTGTTGGCCGAGCATGAATCGTCCGAGCACCGGCTCTCGGGTCATCTGACGCCGGGCAGTTCCACAGAGCCGGAGCGGCCCATTCAGTTGACCATCTTCACGCCACTCTCGCAGCCCGTGCTGGAAAAACTGCGCGAAGTGGATTTGAACCGGCTGACGCCGCTGGAGGCGCTAAACTTGCTAGCGGCGCTGAAGAAGGAAATCTAACCGCCAAGGCGCGGCGTGGAGCACCGACCCTATGAGCACAATCCTTTTGCTATTTTCATCAAACGTTTTCATGACCTTCGCCTGGTACGGGCACCTGAAATACGGTCACGATTGGCCCCTCTGGAAAGCGATCCTGGTCTCGTGGTCGATTGCGCTGTTGGAATACTGCCTGGCGGTACCCGCAAATCGCCTCGGCTATGCCCATTTCTCGGGATTCCAGCTCAAGATCATTCAAGAGGTCATTACAATCGTCGTGTTCATCGGATTCGCGATCTTTTTTCTGAAGGAGAAACTCGCATGGAACTATCTCGTGGCCTTCGCCTTTCTTGGAGTGGCCGCATTTTTTGCCTTTGCGTTTAAGGCCACCAGCCCGGCCGTCTGAATAGCCGGGGCTATGAATGGCCTTCAGACGCGGCGATTGAAGCTTTACTGCAGGATACTAAGTCAGACATAGAGATGCGCGACTTAAAATTGAACATCGGCCAGCTCCTAATCACGGGCTTTGACGGGACCGAGATGTCTCCGCGCCTCTCTTCCCTGCTCACGAAGATTCAGCCGGCGGGCGTGATTCTTTTTGCCCGCAACATCACCGGAGCCAATCAGACACACACTCTTCTGCGCGAATGCCAGAAGTGCGTGGCGACGCCGCTTTTCACTTGCGTGGACCTGGAAGGTGGCACGGTGGACCGATTCCGCAACGTGATTGGTGCGGCGCCTTCTCCGGCAGAGGTTTTTGCCACGGGCAGCCGGGCGCTCTATCGCAAGCATGGACGAGTGATCGGCGAGAACTGCCGCGCGATTGGCTTCAACGTGGATTTTGCGCCGGTGCTCGATTTGGCCTACGAGGCTTCGCGAAAGGTGATGAGTTCGCGGGCGGTTTCGGACGATCCGAAGAAGGTGGTTGCCTACGCGCGCGAGTTTCTGCGCGGGCTGGGAGATGCCGCCGTGCTTGGCTGCGGCAAACATTTCCCTGGACTGGGCGAGGCTACGCTCGATACGCATCGTGAACTCCCCAGGGTGGAGAAGTCGCTGCGCAAGTTGTGGGACGAGGATCTGGTTCCCTATCGTCTGCTGCGGCGCGAATTGCCGATGGTCATGGTTTCGCACGCCGCTTATCCAAAAGTGACTCCGGCAGTGACGAAAGATCGGGGCAACGTTCGCACTCCCGCATCGCTTTCCAAGAAGTGGATCACCGACATTCTGCGCAAGAAGATTGGCTACCGCGGCCTGATCTGTTCCGACGATTTGGAGATGGGCGGTGTGCTGGCAGCAGCCCCGATTGAACAGGCAATCATCGGACATATCCGCGCTGGCGGCGATCTTGGCTTGATCTGCCATCAGGAGGCCTTCATTCTGCGCGCACACGAAGCGCTGCTCTGCGAAATGGAGCGCGATGCCAGGTTTGCGCGCCGCGTGCAGGAATCGGCGCGGCGCGTGCTCGCCTTCAAGAGGAAATTATTAGCGACGCGCCGTATTTCCGCGCCCACTTCGGCGCGAGTTGAGAAGCTGACGCGGCAGCTGTGGGAATTTGGAGAAGAGATACGCATGGCCACATTGGCTCGCACAGGCAATAAGAAAGAACGCGCATGATTGTTGCCGGCGTAATGAGCGGCACTTCGGCGGACGGAATCAATGTGGCGCTGGTGCAGATGTCGGCACGCGGACAGGAGTGTCCGCGCTACATGCTTCTTGCTCACGAGGAGTATCCGTTCCCGTCACCGGTGCGGCGCGCAATTTTGGCCGCGATGAACGCCGAATTGGCCCGCGTTGCCGATCTCGCGCGGCTGAACTTTCTGCTCGGTGAGCTGTACGCCGAAGCGGTCGCGAAGGCTGCGCGCAAGCATCGCGTCAAGCTGGACCTGGTCGGTTGTCATGGGCAGACGCTGTATCACCAAGGAGTGGCGGAACGATTTCTTGGACGAAAGCTAGCTGTAACGTGGCAAACCGGCGAAGGCGCGGTGATCGCGGCGCGGCTGGGGGTGCCGGTGGTCTCCGATTTTCGTCCCGCCGACATGGCGGCGGGCGGCAAAGGTGCTCCGCTCGTCCCTTTTCTTGATTATCTTCTTTATCGCGACCGGGGCGTGGGGCGGATTGCGCAGAACATGATTGCGCAGAATCGTATTGCGCAAAATATTGGCGGCATTGCCAATCTGACGGCGATTCCTGCCGGAGCGTCTCTGGGCCAAGTGTTTGCCTTCGACACCGGCCCGGGCAACATGGTGATCGATGCGGTGATGGGGGAGCTCTTCGGCAAACGCTACGACCGCGACGGAAACATCGCGGCTTCGGGGCAAGCGCTGGATGGCGTCATTACGCAGTTGCTGGGGGCAAAGTTTTTCCGGCAGAAGCCGCCGCGGACGGCGGGCCGCGAGGAATTTGGTCGGGAATACGTCAGCCGATTTCTTCAGCTCTGCCATGGCGCCAGCAAAGCAGACATGGTGGCGACGGCAACGGCGTTGACGGCGCGTTCGATTGCGGGCGCTGTTCAGCGCTTTGTGTTGCCGCGATTCGGCACAGGTCGAAAGCAGAGCGATCTCGAAATGATCGTCTCCGGCGGAGGCACCAGGAATCCGACGCTGATGGCCATGTTGCGGAATGAACTTGCGCCCATGAAGGTCGAGTTGCACTTCTCCGATGAATTCGGCGTTCCGGCGGAAGCGAAGGAAGCGGTAGCGTTTGCCGTGCTGGCGCATGAAACGTGGCACCGGCGGCCGAGCAACGTGCCTTCGGCTACGGGAGCGAAGCGGGCGGCAATTCTGGGGAAGATCTCGTATGGGTAAGTGGAGACGGAAGAAGCACGAGAGAACGAGGTCCTTCGCTCCGCTCAGGATGACAATCCTTCTTAGAAGGATAGCTGTTTTCCTGGCCGTTGGCGCTTTGCTCCTCCCGCTTCTCTCCTGCTCGCAACCTCCCGACACCAACACGCTGGTCATGATTATTGAGAGCAGCCCCACGAATCTGGACCCGCGAGTGGGCATCGACGGGCAATCCGAGCGCATTGACGAACTTCTCTTCGACGCGCTGCTGACGCGCGACGACCATTTCAACGTCCAGCCGGGACTGGCGGAGCGCTGGGAGATTCCCGATCCGCTCACTTACGTCTTCCACCTGCATACGGGCGTTAAGTTCCACGATGGACGTCCGCTCACTTCTCTCGATGTCAAGTGGACGTTCGATTCCCTGCTCCAAGGCAAGCTTCGCAGCACGAAAACCTCCACGTATCGTTACGTCGATCGCATCGACGCCCCCGACGATTCCACCGTTGTCTTTCATCTGAAGGAGCCGTTTGCCGCCTTGCTTTGGAATCTCTCCGAGGGAGCCATTGGAATTGTGCCCGAGGGATCGCTCGACGAGATGACGCGCCAACCGATCGGGACCGGGCCATTCAAGTTTGTCAGCGCGGAGACAGATAAGGACGTCATTCTGGCGCGCAACGACAATTACTGGGGTGCGAGACCGCATCTGGCCCGCGTGCGTTTCGACGTCGTGCCCGACGCCACCACGCAGGCCCTCGAACTACGAAAGGGCAGCGCCGATCTCACCATCAACTCGCCAATGCCGCCCGACGCCATCGTCACGCTGGAACGCGATCCATCCCTGATTGTTCAGCGGGGAGCCGGTACCAGGCTGGCCTACCTGGCATTCAATCTGCGCGATCCGATCTTGAAAGATGTGCGGGTCCGGCAAGCCATCGCCTACGCTCTGGACCGGCGGCCGATGATCGAGTATTTATGGCGCAACCAGGTTCAAGCGGCAAGCAGCATTCTGCCGCGACAAAGCTGGGCCTACAACGGCGACGTGCAGCGGTACGATTACGATCCCGGCAAAGCACGGCAACTGCTCGACGCTGCCGGATATCCATCCGTGAACGGTGTCCGCTTTCATCTCACCATGAAGACATCGACCAATGAAGATACGCGCCTGATGGTCGCCGTCATGCAGCAACAACTGCGCCAAGTGGGCATTGCGCTCGACATTCGTACGTTTGAGTCCGCCACATTCATGGCCGATGTCGTGAGTGGCGCTTTCCAGCTCTATTCGTTGCGTTGGATCGGAGGAAATGAAGATCCCGATATTTTTGACACCGCCTTTCACTCGCGCAACTTTCCTCCGGCAGGGAGGAACCGAAGCTTCTATTCCAATCCGAGGGTCGACAGCCTGATCGACCAGGCGCGGCGCGAGACCGATCAAGACGTGCGCAAGAAGCTTTACGCCGAAATTCAGGAGATTCTCGCCAAGGATGTTCCGTCGGTCAACCTCTGGTACCTCAACAACGTGGTAGTGCACGGACGGCGGGTGCGTGACGTGACCCTGAGTCCTTCGGGCAATTACGATTTTTTGAAGACCGCGGAAATCAGTAGCGAGTAGCTAGCAGCTAGTAGCCAGTTTTTAGCGTGATACCATCGAATCTTGAAAATTCTTTTTATCGGCGACATTTTTGGGCGCCCCGGCCGCACGATCGTAAAGGATCGCCTCCCCGAACTGCGCAAGCAGCACGCCGTCGATCTGGTCATTGCCAATTGCGAAAATGCCGCTGCCGGATTCGGCATCACGCCTTCGCTGGCGGAGGAGCTTTTCGATCTGGGTATCGACGTGATGACTACCGGCAATCACGTCTGGGATAAACGCGAAATCATCGAATACTTCCAGATGGCCGACGGCAACCCGCATAGTCCGGCGCGCCGCTTGTTGCGGCCGGCGAACTTCTCGCAAGGCCTGCCCGGCTGGGGCGTGTACGAAGGCCAGAAGAACGGCGTTGCATACGCCGTCGTCAATCTTCAGGGCCGCGTGTTCATGGGCTCCTGCGACGACCCGTTTCGCTACGCCGACCGCCTGCTGGAACAGATTCAATCCAAGATCGTGTTCGTGGATTTCCACGCCGAAGCCAGTTCCGAAAAAGTTGCCTTCGGATGGTACCTCGACGGGCGCGCCACAGCCGTCGTGGGCACGCATACGCATATTCCCACGGCCGATGAGACCGTCCTGCCAAAAGGCACTGCCTACATCACCGACGTCGGTATGACCGGGCCCTACGACAGCGTCATTGGAGTGAAGAAAGAGCTAGTGATCGAAAGATTCCTGAGCGGAATGCCGGCGCGGTTCGAAGCGGCGAATGGTGACGTTCGGCTCTGCGGCGTCCTGGTCGAGTGCGATGACCAGACTGGTCGCGCGTCTCGGGTGGAACGGCTGATGTTGCGTTGATGGCGCGTTGAACGACTGGCTTCCCTGCCCGTTTACGGTCGTAGTTCCCTGGCGAGTATTACTCTTGTGTATTTCCCTTGCAAGACAGCAGGCTGGGGGCATTCTATAGTAGTTACTATGCGATGGCTGACAGCAGGGATCTGTGTGTTGCTCGCGGGGGTTTGCTTCGCCGCGGACACGCCGCCGGCCATGATTCCACCTGCTGCGCTCTGCTCCGATTCCGGCAGCGGCCCTCCATGCCTGGGCTCCAAGCAGGACTTAAAAGCGGCCCGTCAGGCTTTCAGGCGTGGCATAAAGCTCGAAAAATCGCACAATTTGGACCAGGCGATTTACGAATTTCAGGCGGCCGCGAACCTGGTCCCGCAAAACATCGAATACCTGACGGCGCAGGAACTTACACGCCAACATCTGGCCGGGATTCACCTCGAACAAGGGAACGAAGACCTGCTCCAGAATCAGCCTGTGGAAGCGATGGCTGAGTTCCGCACCGCGCTGAACCTCGATCCGCAAAACGAGTTTGCCCTGCAGCGCGTGCGTGACGCTCTGGGGCCTGCGCCGGTGCACACTGCGGAAGCTCCGCGCTTGGTCGCGAGCGCCGACGCGATCAACTCCAAACCCATCCAGGTGAATCACGACTTTCACTACCGCGGCGATACCCGCGGGCTGCTCACGGCCGTCGCCGCCAGCTACGGGCTGACGGTGATCTTCGACGATTCTTTCCCCAGCCGTCGCATACGGTTCGATCTCGACAACGCCGATTTCGCAACCGCGCTGGCAGCGGTCTCGGCAGCCACGAAGACCTTTAGCGTGGCGCTCGATGATAAAGTTCTTTTCGCTTGCGTCGACAACCCCGACAACCATCACGCCTTCGACCGCATGGGTCTGCGCTCGTTTTATATTTCTGGCGGCCCTGCCGCTACTGAGTTGAACGACTTGATGAACGCCCTGCGGACGCTGTTTGAGTTCAAGTTCGTGAGCCTCAACGCCGCATCAAGCGTAATTACGCTGCGCGGGCAGCAACCGGCGTTGGAAGCGGCATCCGAGTTTCTGGGCCAGNNAGCATCGGGCTGCACGTCCCGGATGTGTTCAATCTTTTCAACATTCCGGTGGCCGCGCTGACGGCACTTGGCGGACAAAGCATCCAGAGCCTGATCAACCAGTTGGTTTCCTCGGGCGGCATCAACCAGGCGGGCAATTCCACCATCGCCGCTCTGATCGCGCAACTGCAAAGCCAGCAGAATTCCATCTTCAGCCAGCCCGTCGCAACCTTCGGCGGCGGGCTTACCTTCATGGGCCTCAGCCTCGATCATTTGGCCGCCGTCCTTTCCATGAACGAGAGTTCCGTGAAACAGCTTGAGCACGTCCAGTTGCGCGCCTCGCAGGAGAAGGATGCGACTTTCAAATTGGGCGAGCGCTACCCCATCTTGAATGCGAGTTTTGCGCCGGTCTACAACAATGCGGCCATCGCCTCGGTCGTCGGAAACCAGTCGTACACGGCGCCCTTCCCTTCCGTTAATTACGAGGACATCGGACTCACCCTCAAGGCCAAACCGCTGGTGCACAACAATTCCGACATATCCCTTGAATTGGAGATTCAAGTCCGCAGTTTAGGAAGCATCAACACCAACGGCATTCCCGACATTTTGAACCGTGAATACAAAGGGGGGATCCTGCTGAAGGAAGGCGAACCGGCGGTGGTCGCGGGAATGATCACGAAGTCCGACGAGAAGAGCCTGGCCGGTCTGCCGCTATTTTCGAAAATCCCCGGCCTGGGCGTACTCGCCTCGCAACAATCCAAACAGGAAGAAGACGACGAGTTGCTGATCCTGATCACGCCCCAGGTGGTCCGGAGCCCGGAGCGCAGCGAAACGCCAGAAATCTGGATCAGCAAGTAAATTGAGTCATTGAAAACCTGAAACCCAGAAGCTTTTGATCTTCGATGACCCGATCACCCGATCATTTCTGGCTTGCCTGGAAGTCCACAATCTTCTTTAACAAGTCCTCTGGCGCGCCACCAGGAACGCTTTGCCCGTTGATGAACAGAGTGGGCGTTCCGGTCACATCGACCGACTTTGCCAACGCAGCCGAAGCCTCGATTCTGGCTTTCGTATCCGGCTTGGCGGCGCAGGCGGCAATTTGGTCCGCATTCGCGCCCGACGCGGTCGCAATCGCTTTCAGCTTCTCCTCCGCGTTGGCCTCGGTAATATTGGCCTGGTCGTCAAATGTCTTCTGGATAAATTTCCAGACAGCCTCATTCGAAGCTCGTCCCACGCAATCGACATAAGCCGCCGCTTTCTCCGCCCAGTTGTGCATGGGCAGCGGATAATTCTGGAAAATAAAATGCGCCTCTGGCTCTTCCGCCAATAGCTGATCGATGGTGGACGCAGCCTTGGCGCAGTGCGGGCACTGCATGTCGCTGAACTCGACAATGGTCACCGCGGCCTTGGCCGGGCCTTTGGACGGGCCGTTTACGCCCTTCTCCAGTTTGGCGCGGGCCTCGTCAAAGGGCTTGGCGCCGAAGGGCATGATTTCGCCGGTCAACACATGCTTGCCATCCGAACTCACGAGGAACTGAGTCGAACCCGAGCCCTTCGGGTCGGTGATGGTGACAGAGACCGCTGCCAGCCCCGGCACCACGGAAGGACGAATATCGTTCACCTTCCACGACTTGGTGGGATCGTAACCCAGCATCTGGAACAGAAAAGAGTTGACCGTTTCCTCGGTGGGGAGAACCGTCGTGACCTCGGCGCTGGCTGCTGGTTTGGCAGCCGGTCGTGTCTGGAGCGAGGGCTTCGTCTGGGCAACCATGATGCCAGACAACAGTAGAGCGGCGAGAACTGTGCGATAAAGCAGTGTGCGATCAATATGCGTCATAGTTTGCGATTGTTCGACCGTGTTCGATTGTTACAAAAACCGCTGTAGTTGTCATTTCCGTGGGAGGGCGTGTGACGCTCAGATTTGGCGGCGCGGTGGTCTGGTTTGGCCGAGCGGGGACGCCCGGCGCTCCACAATTCGCTAGAGTTCCGACTTGGCAGCGATCGGAAATCTCCTGCCATATCCGAATGCCTTAGCGGAAATCTTGATCCCTGGGGCCGCCTGCTGCCGCTTATACTCGCTGCGTTCGATCATGCGAATCACCCGCCGCACCAGATCCAGATCGAAATTGTGAAGGCTGGCAATCTCGTCGGCTGACCGCGACTCCTCCACATAGTCTTCGAGAATCGCGTCGAGCACGTCGTAAGGCGGCAGTGAATCGGAGTCCTTCTGATCGGGCCGCAACTCCGCCGACGGCGGTTTCTCGATGGTCGCTTCCGGAATCACCTTGCGCCGCGAATTCACGTAGGCGCTGAGCCGATACACGAGCGTCTTGGGCACATCGGAGATGGCGGCCAACCCGCCCACCATGTCTCCATACAGAGTGCAATACCCGACCGCCAATTCACTCTTGTTGCCGGTGGAAAGCACGAGCGCTCCAAACTTGTTCGACATCGACATCAAGAGCAACCCGCGGGCGCGCGATTGAATATTCTCTTCGGTGACGTCGGCGGGCAAACCGGCAAACACGGGCGCAAGCGTGCCCTGCGCGGCGTTACAGATTTCGTTGATCGAGAGCAGTTCAAAGCGAATCTTCAGGTTCGCGGCCAATTCGCGGGCGTCGTCAATCGACCCTTGCGACGAATACGGCCCCGGCATGCCGACGCCGATAACATTCTCCGGCCCAAGCGCATCGGCCGCAATCGACGCCGTCAGCGCGGAATCGATGCCTCCGCTGAGTCCGATGATTGCCCGCTGGAAGCCGCATTTGCGCACGTAGTCGCGCGTGCCCAGAA
>PLUW01000071.1 GCA_003162935.1 Acidobacteriaceae bacterium | reverse complement strand
TTTACTTATCATGGATGTCCCCGTTTTTTACCCGTTTTTTACCGAAGAAGTCCCCTCGGAATTGATTAACGGCCTAGTTGAGTATCGAGGTTCGCAGCAAGTCGCTCAAGTTCCGTAGCATCCATGCCCAGCGCAGGGACGACGTGTATGACGTTATCACCTTGTTGCTCTGTCGAAAACAACTTGGCCATCTCGCGGAACAAACGAACTCGAAGGTTAGGTGGAAATCGAAATTCCTTTCCTCGTAGTTGGCCTTTTTCGTCTCGGGGCATGTGCTCAAAACCGGGAAAGTCCGCGGGCACATCGATTACTTCTTGGAACTCGAATCCCAATCGAGCAAGAAGCTTTAGAGGTTTATCATTGTCAACGTGGACATGTGAGATGACGGGAATTGGATACAGACTATCCGGGTCGTTATCCCAGTAATACGACGCTAATGCAAGCACGCCCAAAGCGTCAGCAACACCGCGATCCCTGTAGGCCGGATCAATGAATATTCCACCGAACTCCGCAGGTTCTGGTGATTGGTGTGAAGTGGTTTCAGGAACCTTGATGTTGCATGCGCCGACCACCTTAGATCGATCTACATCGCAAATGATCCAACAGGCCCCATTTGCAATCCAGCCTTTAACATCGTCCAGAGTTGCGGCTCTCAAAAATGGATCGGGGTGCAAGTAGACCAAATCGAAAATGGCGTCTGCGTCTGAGGCTTCCGCTAGCGTGAAATCAAGCCGCTTCACGTCGCCATATTAGCAGAAGAGTGTGCCCTTCTGGAGGAGACACGTTATGTAGAAGAAGGCTTAAGCTGAAACTGCCAGCGACGATTCGATTCTCGCAACCCGAGTTACAAGCAGGTCCCTCACTGCGTCACGAGCGACCAAAGGAGGGGCCGTATGGCCGTTTTCCCAGCGACTGACAGTTCCTGGAGCAGTCCTGAAAAGTTTGGCCGCATCCCTGACTGACATTCCAGTGAGTGCGAGCCCCTCACGAACGATGAAACTGAAGACTTGCTTGTCCCCAAGATCCGCCTGCTTGGCTTTATTCAAGAAAGTCGTGAATCTGTCCATAAACGCCCTCTCCTAACTTCCTGTGGAAACACTACAAGCAATATGTTTAATTGTCAACAAGAAACATGTAACAATACATAACACTAGTATTATCAATATAATACAGACGATGACGGAACGATATGTATGCTCACACTGGAACAATATCAGAGAAACTTTTGGGGGAAATGTTCGCATTTCTGTCCCCGCATTTCTGCCGGGCGAATCTTCATCGCCGCCAGCCGACCCCGAGAGATGACGATCAGCGACAAAACCCAAGCTGTCCGCATCCGGAAAAGGCCCACCCATGCAACACAATGAGCCGCCAGGATGGGCCCGCCCCCGCGCCGGGCTTTCCCCTTTATGGTCTCTAGGTGCTACGATTGCACCGAATAGGAGAAAACCTTTGGCCGACAAACCGCACCCCTACATTTCTGGCACGGGCGCTATATCAACAACCATTAGCCTGCTGCGGAAGAATTTCCCGTCCAAAGTAACGGCAGATACTTTGAAAAAGTTGGGCATTGCACCGAACAACGAAACTTACGTGCTCAACATACTCCGATTCATCGGGGTTATTGATAATGACGGAAACAAAACCGAAATTGCCACCGCCACCTTTAGTAAACACGACGATGCCGAATTTCAAAAGGCGTTCGAGAAGGTAGTGAAGGATGCGTATTCAGAATTGTTTACGTTACGCGGGGACGATTCTTGGACGTTGGACGATAACGCGCTGATTTCATTCTTTCGCAGTGCCGACCAAACCAGCGATTTGGTTGGACGTCGGCAAACCAGCACGTTCCAAGCGCTGGCGGCCCTGTCGGGGCACGGGGAAATACCCGCACCGCAGAAATCAAAAGGCACCAAAGAGCCGAAACCGAAAAGCGAAAAAACGGGCGGCAGCAAGCAGACGCCTCTTGTGATTCAGGGAAACGGTAATGGTCAGGGGCAGCAGAATCGCGATTTCGGCCTAACCGTTCGCGTCGAAGTAAATTTGCCGCAGGCGGCAGACCAAGAAACGTACGACAAGATTTTCCGAAGCATTCGGGAGAATCTATTGAATGCCAAGTAGCCTCTCAGCATTTGAGGCTATCGCGCGCGCATTTGCCCGATTGCCCCGGCAGGAACCGGCCACACAGCCTGCCGCAGAAATCCCGTCTCTGCATCCATTCGAAGCGCGCAATATCCATCAGGATTTGCCGCCCAAGGTACGTGACCTGTTCGATGATGGTTACTATCCGGAAGCCACTTTCGAGGCGTTTAAGTACTTGGATAAGACCGTAGAAAAGTATTCGGGAATTACAGAATCCGGTTACAAGCTGATGATGACTGCTTTCAGCGAAACTAGTCCCAAGCTGCCACTTACGCCGCTGAAAACCACGAGCGATAAAGACGAGCAGCAGGGGTACAAGTTCATTTTCGTTGGCGGCGTGCTGGCCATTCGCAACCCGCGCGGGCATGAGCACAGCGCCGTAGATAATCCAGATTTGTGCCTAGACCACTTGAGTTTCGTTTCCATGCTGCTGCGCCGGTTGGAACAGGCCGGATACAGAGAGCAGCCATAAAGGGCGCCAGCAATCTAAGAAATATGGGGACAGACGGGACGTACCCCGAGTATCTCCTCAGCAAGTAAAGGAAACCAAGTGTAACGTCCCGTCTATCCCCGGTCTTTTATCCCCGGCCTTTTACGCCCAACTTCTTATTTCGCCTGCGCTAGCTTCGTAACAACGGCGGCGAGTTTATCGAGGATCTGGATCCAGCCCTCCATTTGACCGCTATTTTTCGCGCTCTCCATGGGTTCATTTCCCATGAAGGTAAGTTTCGTCTGGCCGTTTCCGAGATCCTCAAAGATGGTCACGTCGTACGCACCGTCGATGGCCTCATGTTCTATTCCTAATTGCGCAGGGTCGATCTTGTTTCCCTTCGAGTCGGAAAAGTACATCAAGGAAACGATCTTTTCTAGGGGAACAATCTCGTGGTATTCCACCGCATTCCAGAACTCCTGCCCATCCGGCGACTTCATGCAGCAGAGGAATTTTCCTCCAACGCGAAAATCCATCTCGCAAACGGGCGCAGTAAAGCCCTTCGGTCCCCACCACTGCATAATGTATTTCGGGTCTGTCCACGCCTTCCAGACCAACTCGCGTGGGGCATCAAAAACTCTTGTGACAACCATCCGCTCTGTCTCGTTAACTATGTTTTTTGTCATCTCTCACCCCCGTTTTTTTCATTTCGTTCACAACCACTTCCAGCTTGTCGAAACTCTCTTNNGTTTTGAAATCATCTGCTGCGAAAGTGCGAACGGTGCCGTCAATCCATGCACAGAGGCCGGCCCATGGGAGAGTCGTTCGATCATCGCCCGGCGGGTGGGATCAGACAAAGCCGCAAACGTCGTGCCTAATTTATCCACAACCGTATGGTAGTGGATTGTTGGGCGATGTCAAGTGTGATTTTGCGAGCCCTGATTTCTGTTCACTGGTCCCCCATGTGCCAGCATTGGCATGTGCTGACGGGCAGAGGTTGGTGTCCAGGCTGGAAGCCTACCTGACTTACTTCTTTGCCGTCTTTTTCACCGCCCTGGCTGACGGTTTCACGGCGGCTTTGGCGCTCCCGCTGGCCGGCGCCAGCAGCGGAATCAGTTTGCCGGCGATGGGCGACCCAAGCCCGGAGCATGCGTCCCACCCTGGCGAGGCCGAGAAGGCGCCGTTGTTGCCCTGGGTGATGTCGTTGAAGGCCGCGGCGGCCTTGGCCGCGTAGATCGCCGGCTGAATGAAGCCAACCTGCGTACCAAGCTGCTGGTTGGCCACCGCTACCAGGCCAGCCCAAAGCGGCGCAACCGCGCTCGTTCCCCCGATCACCATCGTCTGGCCGTCTACGCGAATCGTATACCCGGTCGTCGGATCGGCGTCGCCAGCCACATCCGGTACGCCGCGGCCTCCCGTAGTGGTGGTCGCCGCCGGCACCTGCGCTTTCGCCTGCCACGAGGGTAAAGCGAAGACGTTGCTCACGCCGCCGCCGGTTGCGCCCTCGTTGTTGGCCAACTCGTTCCACACCACCTCGGAGACGATCGTCGCTCCGTTGGCGTCAAGCTTGGTTCCGCCGCAGGCCAGCACATGCGGGCTCGAGGCCGGAAAGTCGACGTTGTTGCCCGTCCCGCCGTCCGTCGACCCGTTGTCGCCAGCCGCAACCGTAATCGTGACTCCCAGCGCGGCTGCGCTCTGGCAGGCTTCATCCATGGCGGTCATCGACTGCGCGGTCCAGCTCGACTCCGGGCCGCCCCAGCTGATCGAAATCACGCTCGGCTTGTTGGCCGCATCGTGCACCGCGGTGGTAATCGCGTCCAGGAACCCCTGGTCGGTATTGGGCGTAAAGTACACGGCGACCTTCGCACCAGGCGCCACCGAAGCAGCCACCTCAACGTCCAGCATCACCTCTCCGTCCGCGCCGCTGGCCGTCGACGGCTTGTTCTTTCCTCCGTCCACGCTGACCGCGGTGATCGCCGGAGCGGCGAGGCCGAGGGTCTTGAAGTAGGCGGCAAGGTCAGCCTGCCGGTATCCGCCGCCAAGCTCGATGATCCCGATGGTCTGGCCGGCTCCGCTGGCGCTTGCGGGGAAGTTGTACGCTTCGGCGACCTGGAGCGGGGTGTAGCTGCTGGGGGCTGCGGACTTGGCGCGAGGCTGATGGACGCGAAAGTGCGGCCGTGCCTGAGGGCGGTTATCCAGCCCCAGCACCGCCTCCACCATCCCGGACAGCGATGCCGGCAGGTGAATCACGCCCTCACGCACGCGATATTGCGCCCCGTCGATCATCTTCTGCTCCAGCGCTACGCCGAAGGCTTTCTGGATATCCGCGGCCGTGCCCGTCAACTGCACCGTGCGGCGCAACGCCGACGTCGGATCCGCCTCCACCCTCAGGTTGAACTCGCGCGCAAAGGCCTTCACCTGCTTGATCGCCTCCGGATCGCCTCCGTTGCGCTTCTGAAACTCGGCTCGGCTTATGCGCACCGGGCCGTTCGCCCGTCCGCCGCGCCGGTTGAGTTCCAACGGCTCCTTGCGTTTCACAATCACCGACACGGTGACCATGGATTTCGCGGGCGTAGCCTTGAAATAGACTGCGTTGGGGGCCGGAGACTTTTCGCTCCCAGGAAGAACCAGGCGCTCCTGCTCGTCGAACCGCAGCGCCTTCACAGGCAGGGATTGAGTTCTGGGGGATTTTGCGATCACTGACCTCATTTCTCGTCCAGGGCTCATTTCCCGAGCCAGAACCAGGTGACTCAAAATGATAGCTGGTATTGCTGTAACTGGAAATTAAATCTGCCCTGACTCGCAGGTTTTGTTACCGCCAAGTCGGCGCCGATCGGGGGAACAGGCGGCCCTAGTTACCCGGCTTGGTCAGCAAACCCGGCTTCAGTCTGCCCGCAGCGCCTTAATCTGCGTTGCAACCCAAACGGCAAGTGGTTCAGGCGGCACCGGGCACCGGGCCATGACTGTCCGAAGAGGAGTCCCGTCTAGTTATCGTTGGCAGCGTCCTAGGTGGATAGGGGCGAACTCGATATCGCTTTCTTGTATCGTAAAGCTAAAGAAAAGAACCCCATGAAAATCATAGGAATCGAAGAGCATTTTCTTACAAGCGCGGTCAGAGATGCCTGGTCTGCTTCATCGGCGGCGGAGCGCGACGGCGGTATCGGCCTGCACCTCGGAGAGATTGAAGACCGGCTGGACGACCTAAGCGACGCCCGCATACGGAAGGTTTGCCGACCATCCGACCAGAACCCAGCGTGAGAGTAATAAAAGCCGCGCCTTGATAAAATGTCAGCCACGATTACCAACCCATTTGGTCCATCCGCTTAAGGATAATCGCGCTGTAGTTGTTCATACGCTCGGGTCGTCGCTTCAGGGGAGCTGGCAGAATTGCAGCGAGGCGTGCCGCCTGTTGCCGGCCGATATTGCGGGCTGCGGTTTCGTCGTGGTAACGACACGCCGACTCTGCACCATAAATACCAGGGCCCCATTCGACCACGTTGAGGTATATCTCCAGAATGCGCTTTTTGCCGAGGACGAATTCGGCAACCGGTACCAAAGTGACCTCTGCGCCCTTGCGGAGGATAGAGCGGCCCGTTCCGAAGAATAGGTTTTTTACGAGTTGCTGCGTAATGGTGGAAGCTCCGCGAGTGCGATCGCCTTCCAAATCGTCTTCGGCAGCGATTTGGATCTCGTGCCAATCGAATCCATGGTGCTGGTAGAAGTGAGCGTCCTCGGCGGCGATTACAGCGTGCTGGAGATCGGGCGAGATTTGGCTGAGCGGAATGAACTTGTAACGTTCGCGATACGGCGTGTGGTGAATCCAGGCCTGCAAGCGGCGCTGCATGTGCACCGCGGTTGTCGGGGGGTCGATCCACCGGGCGGCCACAAGGATCAGCGCGGCAAGCGACCAAAGAAGCACCAGACCGATGACAAGCCATCGAATCATCGATCGGAGGAAGCCCCTCCGAAGCGGGGTCATGGTGTGTGTGTTCGGCATTGCAGTCACATTTCAGAATAATAGCCTGGGCTGGGTTGCCGCTGATGGATGCTCCCAAATGACGGGCTACCTGAGGCAATCCAGTAAGGGAAGGTTGGCCGACAAACCGCACACAGCCTCTTTCCGCGCTTCCCTGAAGCCCGTTTCTGGCCAACCGATACACGTTGATAGTTCGGTTGACTACTGTAGTCAAGGAGTCGGCAAATTCAGGGCTTCAAGGCAATGCTCGGGGCTTCAAGGAAGCGTTCTAATTCGCTTGGGGTCGGCATGGACGGCTGTGCGCCGTGCCGCGTCACCGAGAGAGCGGCTACGGCGCATGCCCACTCAGCACTGTTTACGGCGTTTTCGCCCGACAAAATAGCTACTGCGAACGCTCCATTGAAGGCATCGCCTGCAGCGGTCGTATCGACGGCGGTTACCTTGTGCGCTGGAACTGCCCGGCGCGTTCCGTCAGCCAGCGCCAGATAGCAACCTCGTGCGCCCAACTTCAGAATGACATTTTTGCAGCCCCGCTGAAGAAGAGAGGTCGCCGCATCTTCCAGTTCCGATTGCGAGAGATTCCGCTCCGCACGCCCCAACAGGACACAAGTCTCCGTCTCGTTCGGGGTCAACCAGTCCACACAGGAAAGGAGCGCCGACGAGAGGGGTTTAGCCGGTGCCGGATCGAGCATCAAAGGAATTCCCTCCTGTCGAGTAAAGCTCGCTAGATGCCCAATCGTGTCCATCGGGATCTCGAGTTGTGTCAGAACGATCCCGGCGCGGCGCAGCAGTTCGACGTTTGCGTCGATGTCGACCGGGGAAAGATGCCCATTGGCACCGGCCATAACTGTGATCGCGTTCTCGCCCTTGGCATCCGTGTTGATCAGCGCGACGCCCGACGAATCGGCGACGTTCTCGACCGGACCGGTTTTTACTCCGGCATTCTCCAGACTATCGCGCAACTCAATGCCGAAGGCGTCATTGCCAAGTTTTCCGAGAATGGTTACCGCGCCTCCCAAACGCGCGGCGGCCACAGCCTGGTTCGCGCCTTTTCCGCCAGGGAAGGTGCGGAAAGACGATCCGGAGACGGTCTCCCCAGGCAAAGGAATGCGGCTGGAAGAGGCGACCAGATCGAGATTGATACTGCCAACGACAACTATCTCTTTTTTCATGACGGCAAACCTCACTTATAAAAGGGGAGCAACTGCAATCGCACCAAGTCCGATCAGGAAACAAATAAACATGGGCAGGATCAGCCGCCTCGAAGCTACAGGTGCGGAGGCGAATTCACGCCACACAAATACTCCCCAGGCTGCGGAAATCATCGTGGCTCCTTGTCCGACCGCGTAGGAAATTGCCGGGCCAACGATGTGAGCGTGAGAGGCGACAAAATTGGTTACGGCTCCGGTGCACCAGACCATGCCGCCGAAAACTCCCCACCAGTGCCACGCCGGACGTGCCGCGCGATAGCTGGACATCGAGACGGGAGCGGCCCCATTGAGCGGATGACGCATCAGCCAGGCGTTCAGCGGCAGAGCGCAAATAGCAACGCCGATCGCAAAGACGAATGCGACGGCGTAGGGTCCAAGGGCATGCTCGCCGATCAAGGACTTCGCGACGAAGGGATAGAACAATCCCATGAGGATGCCGCTGGCAATGCTCAAGCGTACGCCCCGAGCGCTTGCCTGCTTGCTAGCCTCGCGTCTCTTGTAGGCGAGAGCGTCGAGGATGATGGCGACCAGCACGAAGGCAACGCCTCCGAAGAGCAGAAGAGGATTGCCACGCGGGTCGATGATGTAATTCAGAAGCACGCCGACGATCAGCGCTAGACCAATGCCAACGGGGAAAGCCACGGCCATTCCCGCGACATCGATGGCTGCGACCAGCAGCAGGTTGGCGACGTTGAATACGACGCCTCCTGCCAGGGCAAGGCCGATGTTCGACATGTGAGTTTGATGAAGGTTAGCGAAGAATGCGGTGTCGCCTCCATTCAAGCTGCCCGCGGTGATGCCCCATAAAAAACTGGCGAGGATGACTCCGATCACGTAGTCCCAATAGAAAAGTTGAAACGAGTAACCGGACGTGAGCTTCTGGGTGTTCGCCCAAGATCCCCAGCAGAGCATGCTGGTAAACATAAAAATGAGTGCGACTGCATATGCTTCGGGTTGATACAAGGGTCTCTCCTTAACGACTTGGCTGCGGGGATGAGAAGAAGAGGATACGTTGCCGCTGATTACGAAAACTGATGTATTGAGTATCCAGTGATCGATTGAAGATTCTTAAAACGACAGAGCGCGCGCCCGGCTCACTAAGGAGTTGGCCACATGCTGGAAGTTGCTGAACCGGCATATGGCCTCCTCCCTTTTTATTCCCGGCGCGCATCTCTGCCTTTCGCCGCCCCCTCTGGCGGACTCTTGGACTCACCCCCGCTCACTTTAGAAGCGGATGTGGGCCACTAACTGGATTTGTCTCGGTGTCGAATTACCTGTGGACTGACCAAAATAGGAACCATTCATGTCATTGTTGGGGGGGGCGAGATTTACGCGGTTAAACAGGTTGAAAATTTCGCCGCGCATCTCAAACAATCCCCCCTCACCAAGTTTCGGGATCTTGAAGGTTCGTTCAACCGTCATATTCACGACAGCGAAACCAGGCCCGTCGTAGGTGTTGCGGCCCAAGTTGCCTTCCTGCCCGTACGTTGGCCAAGGCAACGTACCACCGTTGATTGGTTCGAAGGCGGTTAGAGGGAAAACACCCTTCACGAAATCAGAACGGCTAGCCTTGATGTGTTTTCCGAATGACGGCGTGTTGGGCGCGTCGTAGTCGTAGCCATCCGCATTGAAGTCGCCTTCGACAGGGTTGGCCGGGGTTGGGTTTGGGTTATAGGGTGCGCTGGTGATGACAGAGAAAGGCTGGCCGGACTGAAGAATGATGACAGGTGCTACAGTCCAGCCAGACGTCACGGCGTGGGAGAGTCTATTCCCGAATCCGGGAATATCCCATACCAAATCGCCCGAGAAGCGCTGGCGCGAGTCGAAGTTGGCTCGTCCATACTGTGCGGCGATGTTAGCCGAGTCGTAGATATTTTCGGCTCCGCCGTTTCCATTGTCGTTGTCGTTGCTGCTGGTGTAGTCCAGCGACTTGCCGTAGGTATAAATGGCATGAGCGGTCCATCCCTTGGTGAAGTGCTTGGAGATGGAAAACGCGGCCAGGTCGGAATTCGCAAGGCCGATAGAACGGCCATAGGTGATAGCTCCAAAGTCGGGATTCAGACGAGCCTGGTAGCCGTTATTGATGATCATGTCGCCGGCGAAACGATTTACGTCGGTCTGAATATAAAGATCACGGCTGGCCGTGCCCATATAAGTCGCTTCGACCATGAAACCGGAGATCCTATGCTGAATGCCAAGAGCCCAGCTATGGACCAGCGGCGGTTTCAGATTCGGATCGATTCCGCCAACGCCGATCTGCGTGCCTACGAAGCTGCCGTTCGGATTGACCTGGAAGGAAACGCCCGGCGGTGGCGCGAACCCTTGCGCTCCCCCGTTCGCGGTCGTGCTGCTGATGCCGTAGGAGAAATTTGCGAGTGTAACTCCTGGAGTGTAGATGCTGATGGTGGGAAGACCGACGCCCGGTGGATTCGTGCGCATGTTGTTGACGTAGGAATACTCGCCAACCTTGTCGCTGAATTCGGCGTAGCCGCCACGAATTGCTGTGTTGCCATCGCCGAATACATCCCAGGCAAAACCGAAGCGGGGAGCGAACCGGTATTGCGCTTTATCGGTTGCGATGCCATTGCTGCCACGGACCTTCATGCCGCCATTGAGGACCTGCTCGCCCCAAGTCGATCCGGCACCCGGCGTAAAGAAAGCGAGGGGTTGCTGGCCATTCTCCACAGTGGAAAGGTGGCCATAGTAGTCGAAGCGAACGCCCAAGTTTAACGTCAGGCGGCGATTCACTTTCCAATCGTCCTGCACATAAGGCGCGGCATAGAGCATCAGCACGCGTTGATACAGGTTGTGGGCTACACCGAGGGTTTGCACATCGAGAACCGGGCCGCTCTGATAGGAAGGCTGATCGGCGGCGAAATCGAGGATGTTATTAAAGTAGAAGAAGGGACGATCCTCGCCGTTGGTGAAGTTGTCCATGTCCTGAAGCCGGTGTACATCCACGCCGAAGTGAAAGCTGTGCGTGCGGTGCGTCCACGTGACGCTGTCGTGAACAAGAAAATTATTCTGTATCCAACCCGATGGCCCCCATTGCCAGAAGGCGTCGTCGACTCCTGCGATACCGGCGTTCGGCAGAAGCGGTACTTTCGCGGGCTGACTGCCGGTCAGACGGTTATAGGCGAGACCGACTTCGTTGAGCAATGTCGGAGAAAATGTGTGTAAGTAGTCGAGCTTGTTGTAGAGCGTGGAGTTTGGATTGATGTAGGAGTAAGTAGGCCGGACATCGACGTTTTCACCCTGCGTCGTATTGCGGAACATGCTGTAAAACAACTTGTCGTCGCCACGCAGGTTGTGGTCGACACGCAAGTGACCCTGGAAGCCGTTATTGATGGCATCGGTAGGCACGAATTCATATGCTTCGGCAACCATGTCGAGTGGGATGTTGGGTGGGGTGTAGGGGCTGGTAAAGTTCGATTCGATCTGCCCGACGGTCAGGCTGTTGATCCCGTTCGGGTCGTAAACCGGTGCACCGAACCTGACGGGAGGCGCGGCCTGGAAAAACCGCGTGGCCATCGAATTGGGGTAGTTGGTGGTGACGTAGTTTTCGAAGTCCTGCGTCTCCATCATGGCGCCCCTGGTGCCGCCGAGAATGCTCCTCATCCAGAACAAAGATCCGAAGAAGAAAGTCTTATCCTTGAAAATGGGGCCGCCAAAAGTTCCGCCGAAATCGTTGCGAATAGTCTTTGGAATGACTCCCCCGAACTCACCCTCCGCAGCGAGAGCATTGTCGAAGTGCATCTCCGACAGGCTGCCGTGAAAGGTGTTCGTGCCGGACTTGGTGAAAGTTTCGATGAGCGCGCCGCTCTGCACTCCCTTATCGGCTTGGAACGAAGAGGCAGTGACTTTCATCTCCGCCACGGTATCCGGTTCCGGATCGATATTGACTACGCCGTCGCGGGAGTTGCTGTTCACGGTTACTCCGTCGACCTGATACTCATTCATTTCCTGGCGCTGGCCGGCGGCATTGATCTGAAAGCCATTTTCCGAAGCGAACGGGGTCACGCCAATCGAACCCGCAGCGCCGATATTTCCCGACGCATCCCCCAAGCCCGTTACACCGGGCGCCAACGTGGCTATGCTGGCATAAAGGTTCTCGCCAATGAGCGGAGAATCCTGCACGGTCTTCGCCTCTAAAGTGCGGCCGACGTTGCCGCGCGTGGTATCGACGCTCTCGGATTCAGATGTAACCGTGACACTAGTGACTTGTTCGCCAATGGCCAATTTTGGATAGAGCGTGCGCACCTGGTCGCCTTCGAGTTTGATATTCGATTGCAGCCAGGCCTTGAACCCGGCCGACTTCACTTCGGCGCGATATATGCCCAAGGGCAGGTTTCGGATGTGGACGTATCCTTGGCCGTCGGATATAGCGGACGCCTGCACTTGCGTGTCCTGGTTTGTGACGGTAACTTGCGCGCCGGCGATCGCAGCTCCGGAAGGATCGACTATGGTCGCTTCGAAAGCGCTCTTGAACTGAGCCGCCGCCGGAGCGAAAGAGAGAATTGCGAAGATAAAGAGCGAGAAAACGCGAATAACAAAGGATCTGGAAGAAGACAACATCGTGGTAGCTCCTTCTGAAACTGATGAAGATCGGTGCCGCAGGGTAGCTCATGAAAGCTCGCTGGAAACCGGTTTGAAAGCTTTCAACCCTGAATACTAGTCCTCGGTTTTTCGCAGTGTCAATAGTCATTCTGGGAAATCGCGTCGAAAGAGACGCCGCCTTTTGGCCTGTCTCCTGCTCCCCGTTGACACTCCAACCGGAATCGGACAAACTCAGTCCTTAGCGTTCCAGAACGGCATAAATAGACAGTCTTGATATAAAACACTGGACGCGCCACTCAAAACACCGCAAGCGCCGGCGCTTCCGGGGAACCGCCCGATTCTGGTAGCCTGCGGAGGCAAGCCACCGCCCCAACCGCACTCTTCCCTATACATTTTCCATGAAAGCTTTTATATTGCCCTGTTCGGCGCATTCAGTCTATGCATGGAGGACTGTCTTGATCCGCTTTCCGCTCTCCCGTCCCGTCCCACATATCTTATTTTCCATAATCGTCACATTCTTGTTCGTCTCGTTTGCTTGCGCGCAAGACACTGCCTTTGCTCCGAAGTGGGAACAGATCCCAGGCCCGAATTGCGCGGCGACTCCGGAGTGGGACGCGGCGTCGGCGCCTGCCACTTGCGATCCGGAAGAGATTCATGGCTGGCTGGCGGACATATCGCACTGGCGTGCGGAGCGTCGTGTGCGCGCGGGTTACGACGATGCGCAATATAGGAGACCGGAACTGGCGTGGACGCAGTCGAGCTTTGTGCAGCCGCAGATGATGGTCCACGACCGCTATTTCTACGATCCGGCGAAAGGCTCTTACACCATCGGCCGCTATCTCGACGACGTAGACAAGCGCTACGGAGGCATTGACAGCGTGCTGGTGTGGCACACGTATTCGAATATTGGGATCGACAGCCGCAGCCAATACGATATGTTTCGCGATCTTCCCGGCGGAACTCTGGGCGTGAAACAGATGGTCGACGATTTTCACCGGCGCGGCGTGCGCGTGATGTTCCCCGTGATGTTGTGGGACCGTGGAACGCATGCCGAGGACACACCCGACGCCGATGCGCTGACGCGCGAACTGGCGGCCGTGGGTGCGGATGGAATCAACGGCGATACTCTCGATGGCATGCCGCGATCGTTTCGCGAGGCTTCGGACAAGATCGGCCATCCTCTGGCGCTCGAGCCAGAGGATGGGCCAGCCTCCGATGAGATGGTTGCCTACAACAATCTGAGCTGGGGATACTGGCACTACGATTTCGCACCATCGATAAGCCGTTACAAATGGCTTGAGCCGCGCCACATGGTGCACATCTCGGACCGCTGGGCGCACGACCATATCGACGATTTGCAGTCGGCTTTCTTCAATGGCGCCGGATTCGAGAGCTGGGAGAATATCTGGGGCATTTGGAATCAAATGACTCCGCGCGATGCCGAATCTCTGCGGCGCATTGCGACGATCGAGCGCGCGTATGCGCCGTTGCTCAACAGCCAGCAGTGGGAACCGCACACGTATATGCAGCGCTTCGGAGTATTCGGAAGCAAATGGCCGGGGGAGTCGCAGACGCTGTGGACGATCGTGAACCGGAATCATTACACGGTCTCAGGGCGGCAACTGCTGGTTCCTTATCGGGAGAAGGCTCGTTACTTCGATTTGTGGCACGGGGTTGAACTGCATCCGCAACAGGAAGGGCAGCAGTCCGTGCTTTCATTTGAAATTGAAGATGACGGCTATGGCGCGATTCTTGAAACTGCAGCGACCGATGCCACACTCGACAAGCTGCTGACAACGATGCGGCCCTTGAGCCAACATCCGCTCGACAGCTTTTCTCGCGCGTGGCACACGTTGCCGCAGCAGATCGTCGCAATTGCTCCAACGAAGCCAGCGGACACGGCTCCCGCCGGGATGGTCGGAATTCCGGCTGCAAGTTTTGTGTTTCGCGTGAACGGAATCGAGATTGAAGGCGCGAACGATGAGGGCGTGGATTTCCAATATCCGTGGGAGAACTCGGCCCGCCGCTTTCACGAGCAGAAAATCGAGATCAAGGGTTTCTGGATCGACGAATATCCCGTGACCAATGCGGAATTCAGACTCTTCCTCGACGCTACGCACTATCATCCGGTCGACGATCACAATTTTCTGAAGAATTGGAACGGCAATCAATTTCCCACTGGGTGGGATCGGAAGCCGGTAACGTGGGTTTCGCTGGATGATGCGCGGGCGTATGCACAGTGGGCCGGCAAGCGGCTGCCGCACGAGTGGGAATGGCAATATGCGGCGCAGGGCTTGGATGGAAGAATCTATCCGTGGGGGAATAATTGGTCGGCCGATGCGGTTCCTACTCCCGACAAAGGACGCGACATGGCACCGGCCAGCGACGTCACGGCGCATCCTAAGGGCGCGAGTCCGTTCGGCGTGATGGATCTGGCCGGGAATGTCTGGCAGTGGACGGATGAATATACCGATGAGCACACGCGCGCGGCAGTTTTGCGTGGAGGAAGCCACTACCAGCCACAAGGCTCGAAGTGGTATTTCCCGCAGGCTTACAAGCTCTCGCAACATGGCAAATACTTGCTGATGGCACCGAGTATCGATCGATCGGGTGCTGTCGGGTTCCGGTGTATTGTGGATGGACGTGGTTGATCGGCGAAGGAAGTGAGAGAATTGGCCTCAGCGGAAAGGGGCCAAGCGTAGTGACTCATAGCCGCGAAAAGACGAAGCCTCCAGCTTCCCGCATCACGATGCACCAGATCGCGAAGTTGGCGGGCGTGTCCCTGGGCACGGTTTCACACGTCATCAACGAAACGGCATCGGTGCGCGAGCCGCTGCGGCAGCGTGTGATGGAGGCCGTGGAGAAACTTGGCTATCAGCCCAACCAGCTCTCGCGCGGCCTTCGGCTAAATCGAACGAACATGATCGGGATGATCATTCCCGACATTACGAACCCATTCTTTCCCGGAGTTGTGCGCGGCGTGGAAGATGTTGCGTACAAGAGTTCGTACCGGCTGGTGTTGTGCAATACAGATAACGATCCCGCCAAGGAAGCAACCTATCTCAGCGATTTGAAATCGTTCTTGCCTGCCGGACTTCTGATTATTCCTTCGGTTGATAGTTCTCTCACATCCGAGGAGTCGGGGCCTCCCGTAGTTTGTGTGGATCGAAGGCCGCGAGGATGGAAAGGGGATATCGTGACGGTAGCCAACGAAGACGGGGGCTATAAGGCTGCGCGATATCTCATTGAGATGGGGCACCGGCAGATTGGAGTGATCTCCGGTCCTTCGCATTTGACAAACGCCGGTGATCGCCTTCGCGGATTCATGAGAGCGCTCGCCGAGGCCAATGTTCCGATTGGTCCCGAATATATACAGGAGGCGTTGTTCGACCGCACCAGCGGATACTCGTCGGCGTTACGGTTGCTACACCTGCTGCCGTGTCCGACTGCAATTTTTGCTGCCAATGACCTGATGGCGATGGGCGCCCTGTCTGCGGTTCGCGAGTCACGGCTCGCCTGCCCAGCCGATGTTTCCATCATCAGTTTCGATGGACTTGATATCACTGAATTGACTGACCCGGCTCTGACTGCGGTGTACCAGCCGGGTTATCAGTTAGGCTATACGGCCGCGCGGTTGTTACTTGACCGCATGAACGGATTGAAAGATCGTCCTCAAGAAGTAGTGCTGAAAACGGAATTGCGGATTCGGAACTCTGTTGCCCGCATGAATGTCAGCTAGCTGTTTTTCTCGCCTCCCTTCTTTCAGCCTTACTATCTTTCTGGCGTCTGAAGGACAGTCCAGAACCCATACTCTCCGTATTAGCCCGAAAGCAAGGGGAAAGCCGACTTCTCAATACTCACCTCATGCGAATGGGGAAGGCGGCGCGGTGCCTCCACCCCAAAAGCACCTTATACTGTAACTAATGCCCGCACCCTGGCGAATCACAAACATTTATGACGCACATCACAGAGATCCAGCCTTATTTCTGTCATAAACAATGTGCTTGACTGACAGCGCGTTTTGTTCTATAAAGGCCTCGCTTAGCGAGCGATTCCCGTCCGTCCCCTCTGACGGACAACGCTCCGGCATGTAGCTACCTTGGTCCGTGGAATTCCGTGGACCGTAGGGATGTTCGTGATCCAGCAATCAATTCCCAGGAGAGTAGCCGAGTGCGCGAGGTGTTTTCTCTGCTCCCGGCGATCCGCTATGGTGTCTAACGGGCTCGCGTCGGTGATCTACGGCGCACGGCAATTCTCCTCCACAAATTCTCCCTTGCTTTCCCACGAACGACGCAGAGTTAGAAAGTCTCGAAATTGCACCTCAGCAATGACCAATTCCCATTGGAAAGGTTCTGCCATGTTCTCCCGAGTCCCTGTAAGGTTGTTCTCGATCTTCGTAGCTATCGTTGTTCTCTTCTCTATTTCAACCACACTCTTCGCTGAAATACACACAACGGCGAGACCACAAGTCCGCGTCACTGCACGGGTTGACAACAGCAAGCGCACGACCCTTTACGGCCATGTGTCCGGTGCGATCCGTATGTCGAAAGATATGGGGCGCATGGATCCGGGCACGCCGACCGGGCGCATGATCATGGTGCTGAACTCCGACGATGAGCAGAAGCGCGAACTCCGTCGAGTGATCGACGAGCAGCACGACAAGCGCACCGCCAACTACCATCAGTGGCTAAAGCCGGAAGACTTCGGCGCGCGCTTTGGCGTACATGACTCCGACATCTCCCAGGTGGAAACCTGGCTTAAGTCGCAGGGTTTTACGGTGGAGGACGTGAGCAAGAGCAAGCGGGTCATCCACTTTAGCGGAACTACGGGTCAATTGGAGAAGGCCTTCAAGACCCAGATGCACTCTTACCAACACAGGGGCAAGACCGAGGTTGCCAACAACGGCAACATCAGCATTCCCACAGCGCTCAGCCCGGTCATTGCGGGCGTCACTGTGCACAGCTCTTTCCGCAGCCCGCGCAAAAACCCCTTAGTCGGCAAAGTACATTTGAGCCGTAAGGAAAAGCCGGATTTCGGCGACGTCTCAGGTAATTATGTTGGGCCGGCGGATTTTGCCACCATCTACAACACGAACCCACTGCTCGCGGCTGGAATCACCGGAACTGGATCGAGCATCGCGATCGTCGGCGACTCCGACGTTTGGATGAGCGACATTCAGGTTTACCGCCAGATGTTCAATCTTCCCGTCAACGATCCAACCATTATTTATGCGGGCCAGAACAATGGCATTATCGCGGGCGACGATCAAGAAGCCGATTCCGACATAGAACTCGCCGGCGGCATCGCTCCAGGCGCCACAATCTACTACGTGGATGGCTCGTCGAACTTGTTGGTGGATGGCGTCACCAATGCGAAGGAGTACGTCGTCGAAAACAATCTCGCCGACATTATCAGCGACAGCTACCCCGGCGGTTGCGAACTCAATGCCAACAACGCGTTCGAGAACCAGTTGTGGGAGCAGGCAGCGGCGCAAGGCCAGAGCGTGTTCGTTGCCGCCGACAACGTCGGCCCGGAGGACTGCGACAGCGCCAGCGATGCCTTTGGAGTTGGCGGCTATGCCGTCACTTCCGATTCCACACCTTATAACGTGTCCGTCGGCGGCACAACCTTCAACGAAGGCAGCGGCACGTATTGGAGCACCACCCCGAATCCTGTAAGTTTCGAGTCGGCTCTCTCTTACATTCCCGAGATTGCCTGGAATGAGGCGACGGCGTCGACCACAGGGAACTCGACCACAGGTGCCGGTATTTATTCGTCCGGAGGCGGCATCAGCGCCTACTACCTGAAACCTGCCTGGCAACAAGGACCAGGAGTACCCACGACTGACCCAACCGTGGCTGGAAACCTTTGGGTTCCCCAGTACGGCGGCGTCATCATCACCGGTGGCGGCTCGGGCTATACAAAGACGCCAACCGTGACCTTCACCGGCGGTGGCTGCTCGGAAGAGCCCAGCGCTACGGCCACGTTGACCAGCGGGGTCGTAACCGCGATTACCATGAATTATGGATCTACCGGCGGTGGTTTTGGTTGCACCTCAGCCCCCACAGTTAGCTTTACGGCCGCGCCTACAGGCGGAACCACCGCAACTGCTTACGCAGTCGTAGTTCCCCCGCTGGCTCCCGCACCGCTAGTCTCGGGTGTACCTCACCGCTATCTGCCCGATGTCGTTCTGGACGCGAATGACACTCACGACCCGACGCTTTTCTGCACCGAGGGCGACTGCCAGATCGATTCCGACGGAAGCATCGACAATTACGATACCGAAGGAGCCACCCAGACGGCTACGCCCGAAATGGCCGGCATCCAGGCGCTGATTAACCAGGCGAATGGCGGACGGCAAGGCATGCCGAACTATTACTATTACTCGTTGGCGGCAGCGCAAAATACGGCCGCGTGCAACTCGTCCAACATCACCTCCACCGCTTGCGCTTTCCAGGACGTCACGTCTGGCAGCAACCTGATCTGCGCCACTTTAGCCTGCGCCGAAGGGGGTGCTAATCCTCCATTGCCGGACAAGGCGGGCTGGACCGCCGGTGCGGGTTACGATTTGGCTACCGGATTGGGCTCGCCGAACGCAGCCAATCTGGCAAGTCAGTGGAGCACAGTTACCTTCAACAGCTCTAATACCACTTTGAACCTCTCGCAAACCACGGGGATTGCGCAGGGTACTCCCATCACGTTCAGCGGCACCGTCGCCGCTGGCTCCGGTTCGGGAACGCCGACCGGTGACGTGGCTTTCATCCTCAGCCAGGGGATCTTCGGAGAAACCATTACCTTGGGTGGATCTCCGTTTGTCACCTTGAACAACGGCACCTATTCCACTACGCTCGACAACCTGCCTGCGGGAACCTACACGGTTACGGCGCGCTACGCTGGGGACGGCAATTTCGCTTCCAGCCTCTCCGCTCCAGTAACAGTAACGGTCGGACAAGGGAGCTCCACGGTCACGATTACCCCGCAGACCTTTAATACCAGTACCTGCGATACGGCGGCCGCCACTTCGTTTGCCTACGGCTCCATCATGATGATCCAGGTCACAGTTGCGGGTGCTTCCGGAGAAGGCGAGCCGACCGGCACAGTGACGATCACTCAAAATGGCACCACTTACGCGAACTTACCGCTTGATCCTACCGGCAACGCGTTTGTTTACGCGGGTTCTATTTTCCCGAGTGGTAACGGATCGGGTCTTCAGGGCTGCACGAACAGCAACCTGTACGAAGGCAGCGCTCAGTCGGCTACGCAGCTTCCGGCAGGCTCTTACACCATAGGAGCAACGTATTCCGGAGATTCGACCTTCACGCCTGGAACGGCGGCGACGGTTCCTATCACCATCACGAAGCTCTCCACAACGCCCACGTTGACAGCCGGCCAGACGGAGATCGCTACGGGGGCCAAAGTTACACTGACGGCCACCTTCAGCGACACCAGCCTGGATTCATACACGCTCACCGGAGCCGCGCCCCCAACGGGCAGCATAACGTTCAAGAACGGAAGCACGACGCTGGGAACGGCGACCTTAGTGCCGCAGATCATCTATAGCGTGGGTGGCCCCAACGGCGATTCTCCAGAGTACACATACGCTGCCGCGGCATCGCTTGCAACCACCGCCATCACCACAACTGGAAGCAACTCCATTACGGCGGTCTATGCGGGCGACAACAATTACAACTCTGAAACATCCTCGGCCCTTGCGATTACGGTAGCCACCGGGACCGCAACCACCACGACCCTGACCTCGAGCGCCAACCCGACGCCCGTAGGCGCGCAGCCCACCTTGACCGCTACGGTTAGTGGGTCGCCAACCAGTGGTACCGTGACCTTCTATGACGGCACCACAGTATTGGGATCGACCAAACTCAGCACCAAAACTAAGGGCGGCGTGGTTACCTATACGTCGCTGGGTGGAACCTCATCCAGCGCCAGCAGCAAGGGGACAACCAGCCAGCCTGGCCTTGCCGCCGGCACACACAGCCTCACCGCCGCTTATAGCGGCGCCACTGGTAGCCCGGCTCTCCTTGCCAGCACCTCTGCGGTGTACTCGCAGGTAATAAGCCAAGTAAGTATTGACATATCACTCTCAACCAAGACAGTCGGCAAAGCTGGCCAGGCGTGTATATTCTCTGCGAACCTGGCTTGTGACGCAGCCGGCTGCGACAGCGGCAACTTCCAAAACTACTTCCCGCCAACCCTGAGCAACGTGCAGTTCTACGACGGCTCTACGTTGCTGGGATCGGCTCCGGCGCTGACCGTTAGCTCAAACGACGGCGGCTTTAGCGATTGGGCGGCGCAGTTCAGCACCAGTTCCCTCTCGCCCGGAACTCACACCATCACGGCTACCTATGCCGACACCAATTACTCGCTGTCAACCTCGAATGCGCAGACCGTATTCGTGGGCGGCACACCGACACTCACTTGGACGACCCCGGCAGCCATCGCTTACGGGACCGCGCTGAGCGCAACGCAGTTGAACGCAACCGACACCATTCCCGGCACCTTTGTATATTCACCGGCGTCGGGAACGATTCCGGGCGTGGGCACGCAAACCCTGAGGGTCAACTTTACGCCAGCCGACTACACGGACTTTGGCCCACAAACCACGACCGTCTCGCTGCTGGTAAACAAGGCATCGACGGCGATCGCGGTGACCAACGTCAGCCCGGCAGCGGAAGACTACGGATCGACGGCGGCAGTGACGGTCACGGCGCAGTTGACGTGGTCTGGCGCCGGTGCCACTCCCACGGCGGCTGATGTTGTAATCAGCGGCAGCGGCCTCGGCGGCACCGTCGGCGGGACAACTTGCGGTGCGCCTAGCGGCGACACGCTGACCTGCACGGCTACCTATTCACCGAATGGCGCGGATTTGCCGGGCTCGTACACCTTCTCGGCAGCGTTCGCGGGCGACAGCAACTACAACAGCTCGAGCAGTTCACAGACCGGCAACTTCACCATTAACTCGGCCACCTCGACCACGAGCGTGAGCACCAGCGGCAGCCCGTCGAACTTCGGGCAGTCGGTGACGTTCACGGCGACAATCAACGGCGAGAACGGCAACGTGAAGAGCGGAGCCAAGGCCAACAAGAAGAAACCGCAGATCGTAACCGGCAACGTGACGTGGAGCGCAAATACCGGATGCGGCTCGACGGCGGTAACGTCGGGCAATCCGGGAACCGCGACTTGTACGACCACGGCCCTACCGGTAGGAGGCGATGTGATTACGGCGACCTACTCGGGTGACAGCAACCACGGCGGAAGCAGCGGTACGCTGAGCCCGAACCAGCAGGTCAATGGGTCGCCGACGACGATCTCCGTAACCAACGTGAGCCCGGCTGCGGAAGACTACGGGTCGACGGCGGTGGTGACGATCACGGCGCAGTTGGCATGGACCGGAGCCGGTGTGCCGCCGACGGCCACGTCGAGCACAGTGACCTTTAGCGACGCTGCACTCGGTGGAACGTTTGGAACGGCGAGTTGCGGCGCGGCGAGCGGCGACACGATCAACTGCACGGGTACGTATACCCCGAGCGGCCTGGATCTGCCGAACACCTACACGATCGTGGCGGCGTTCTCGGGCGACAGCAACTACAGCAACTCGAGCAGCTTGCAAACGAACAACTTCAGCATTAACTCGGCGAGCTCGACCACGAGCGTGAGCACCAGCGGCAGCCCGTCGAACTTCGGGCAGTCGGTGACGTTCACGGCGACAATCAACGGCGAGAACGGCAACGTGAAGAGCGGAGCCAAGGCCAACAAGAAGAAACCGCAGATCGTAACCGGCAACGTGACGTGGAGCGCAAATACCGGATGCGGCTCGACGGCGGTAACGGCGGGCAATCCGGGAACCGCGAGTTGCACGACCAGCACTGTCCCCGCGGGGAGCGCTGTGATTACGGCGAGCTACTCGGGCGACAGCAACCACAGCGGGAGCAGCGGTACGCTGAGCCCGAACCAGCAGGTCAATCAAGCGAGCCAGACAATCACGTTCACCACGAACGCGCCTTCTGAAGCAGCCGACACCAGCAGCTTTACGGTGGCGGCGACGGCCAGTTCGGGCTTGACGGTGAGCTTCTCGGTGGGTGGGGGCTCTGTGTGTACGCTGTCGGGTGCGACCTACACCATGACGAGCGGCACCGGAAACTGCTATGTGGTTGCCAGCCAGTCGGGCAACAGCAACTACCTGGCGGCGATTCCGGTAACGGAGACCGTGCACGCGGGTCTGTTGGCCCAGGCGATCACGTTCAGCACGAACGCGCCGAGCAGTGCAACCTACAACACCAGCTTCAGCGTAGCGGCCACGGGTGGCGCGAGCGGGAACGCTGTGACCTTCACGGCCGGCGGAGTATGCAGCATCACGGCTGGTGGTTCGAATAGTGCGACGTACACCCTGAGCAGCGGTACCGGAACTTGCTCGGTGATCGCGAATCAGGCGGGCAACGTCGACTACGCGGCGGCACCTCCGGTGACGGAGACTGTGAACGCGACGAAGGCGAGTCAGGCCATCACGGTCACAACACCGGCGCCACCGAGTGCGGCCTTCGGGCAGTCGTTCACGGTAGCGGCGACGGGCGGAGGAAGCGGCAACGCAGTGACCTATACAGTGGGCGCTGGCTCTAGCTCGGTCTGCACGGTATCGGGCGCGACGTACACCATGATCAGTAAAGTCGGAACCTGCAATGTGGACATCAACCAGGCGGGCACCAGCAACTACGCTGCGGCCGCGCAGGTGGTGGAGGCGGTAACGGCGGCTCCAGCGGTTCGGATTCCGCCGACGGTGACCTTCACGGGCGCACCGGCCACGGCTCCGTACTTCTCCACGTTCACGGTGGCGACGACGCAGAACAACGGGGTCACGCCAACCATCACGACGACGACGGCCTCGGTCTGCACGGTCAGCGGCAACGTGGTGACGGTGGTGAGCGGCACGGGAACTTGTACGGTGAAAGCGGCGTGGGCCCAGACCACCTTCTACAGCACGGCGAGTCTGGAACAGTCCACGACTGCGACGCCACTGGCGACGACCACGACCATCACGGGCACGACTCCGAAAACGAACCCGCTGAAGGTGACGGTGAGCTTCACAGTGAGCAACGGAGTGACTCCGGTGACGGGCTCCACGCTGGTGACCGTGACCGCCGGGACCGGGCAAACCTGCACGGGAACGGTCAGCATCGGCACCTGCACGCTGACGTTCGTAGGGCTGGAGACAACGACACTGACGGCGAGCTATCCGGGGAACAACGACAACACCGGGAGCACGTCGGCCTCGTACCCGCTGACGGTGAACTAGAAACTTCCGACGGCTGCGGCCCAGGGCAACCTGGGCCGCACTCGTCGGACCAGCGGCGCCCCTTCCCCAGAGCACCGTATCTCTGTGGGCTCGGTTTGCGGTCGTACAGCTTTTTCCATCTCGCCCAACTCTTTTGGGATGCCGTCTTGTGCAAACTGGATTTCTGCCAGACGCCGGAACGCTTCCACCCTGAAATATTCGAGCAGCATCAACCTTGCAAGTAGGCGCTGTTTCAGCGTGATTCCCTTGGAANNTCCCAGAGAACTTCTGTAATTCATCAAAGATCACGAGATCTGGCTGAACGTCTCGTAAAACCGCTAAAGCGAGAGCGGGGCGGAGACTTCCGCTCATATGGGATGGGCGTTTCTGCTCGGCAAGCGAGGAAAGGGTTTCAGCATCTATAGACGGAAGATTCAGGTGCGGATCGCCAGCGAGCGCGTCGATAAAATGATTCTAAAGTTTCCTTATGCCGTCTATTTGTTCGTGCTGCTGAAGAGCCCGGTTCCACGCGATCGCCCGCCGGTGAATCTACCTGGCCGCGTGGTTGTCAGTTCCCATTTCATGTCGGCCGAGTTGTGCCGAGATTGTCTTTAGCAGCTTCCCGTCCGCGGTGTCGCCACTTAACTCCCAGATCATTACTCCCTGCAAGCCGCGCTCTCTTGCATACCTAACCTTGGTACCGACGGACAACTCATCGTCATAAGTCCAAAACGTTGTGCCATCGAACAGCCACGGAGCCATCGATGCTGGATCACGATACACCGTGAACTTGCTTTGAATCGAAACAATGTCGTTATAGAGGACATCGTTGCGTTCCGGTTCGCCGAGTTGGAAGAGTCCATGGTTTGCTTGCGCAACTTGCTTCCACGAGTAAGCATAGAATGGGAGGCCCATTAGCATTCGAGAGAGTGGTACTCCAGCCGCTCTGTACCGCCAAATCGTTGAATCGACACTCCCGTCGTTTTCCGGGTCTCCCGGCGCGTGATAGAGAGGGGCCACCAGGCCGGTTCTCTTGCTCCAGGGGCCCGCGTAATCGTAGTTCATCATCGCGACCTGGTCCGCATATCGTGCAACTGAGGCCATATCAAGATGCTGATAAGTGTTGCGACCGGTGCCCATGGCGACGCTCAGCAAGTAATTCGGTCCCACGGCATCAAGTTGGCTGCGAAACTCAGCTAACAGCGCAAGGAAATTGAGTTTGTCGGCCTCCATTGGATATTCCCAATCAACATCGATGCCGTCGAACAAACTCGGCGCTTCGACTCCATCGGCAATCCTGCCTTGAATGAATTGTTGAATGCAGGAGGCGACGAAAGCATTGCGATTTTGGGGTTGCGCGGCTTGGACGAACGCATCCGCGTTGCCTTCTATGGAAATCAGCACCTTGATACGTGGATAAAGCCGTTTCAGTTCCTGTAGTTGATGGAAGTTTCCTCTGAGCGGCATGCCGAGCGTATCCGCAGTGCCATCCACGCTGTTGTCGGGAGTGAACGAATAGGTCAGATCCGAGACCGGGTCCGCTACGATACATTGATTATTGGCAATGTTCGCCTGCGAATAATTGATTTGATCAAGGATTGGAACTGCACCTCGTGAGATCAAGTCCTTGACAAAGAACTGCCGACGCATGCTGTCCCCTCGAAAGTATCCGACTACGATCGGACGGGTCGTCGTAGCGAGATTTGGCTGCGCATCGGCCGCCAACGTGACGAGGCAGAAACTGACGGTCAGCGAAATTGAAAGGATTCGTGTGCGACTCATACGCATATCACTTTGCAACATTCCCGGGACCTCCGACGGCATAAAGGCGAGGAATGCGATCTTCAACTGCAGGCAGTGCGGGAAATGGCGCGTGAGGTTCTTTCTGGTACCAATAGGCGACCGAAAAGAAATTATCGGAGCGATGATTGGCGTGGCCGTGCTCAATCGTTGCCTTCAGGCTCTTCGTAAATGGAATCGGCGAGTCCAGATGAAAACGATATACGGACGAACGGCTGCCCGCAAATTCCGAACCTTTGACTGGAGCCCCATATAGGGCGTATGAAAAAGGATGGTCCCCAAAATCCCACGCGCCCAGGAAGTAATCCTCAGAGCCCGTGCCATTGATAGACGGATGCTTTTCGCCGTCAATAAAGAACATGTCGTCGCCTTCGCCCCACCAACCGTCCTGATTCTGGAGAACGGACATGGTCACACCCACGAAGTGCCCTTGCCCGGTCGCTTCAAGCCATACGTAATTACCCTCTCCGTCGAGATTCTTCCTGGCGGACACAGTGGGCGTGTCATTTGATTCCCAATCGCTGGTCCACCCTTTGGCCGGCATCGCCTGACGATACTGGGCATGAAAATACATGGTGTCGGAGGCAAGGTCTTTGCTCAATGCCTGGTAGTCGATATTGAAATAAAACGCGTCGACGGTTTCGCTCCCCTGGTTCGTAACGGTGATTCGCGCCCGCTTCCGGAAAGGCATCGGGAAAAAACAATTCAGGGCTTTATCGGGGGCGACGGACAATGGAACCGAGTCAAATTGGAAATAGTCTCCTAGTCCCAGGCCGAACAAATCGCCGACTGGCGCTTCCACGCTCGGCAACGTTTCGTCGTCCCAGAACATGCGCAGAACAAGTTTCTTTAGGTGATATCTCTCTGACGACGCAATCGTGATCCAGATGTGCGTAATGGTTCCCGGGCCCGTCGCATCTAGCAAACTGATCGTCTCGCCGGGAGCGATCCTCACGAAGTCATCGTTGCCCCCTGTGCGGTCATAACTCGATGCGCGTTTCTGAATATAAGCACGAGGTGAGACAAGCCCAGCGATCTGTGCGCTGCGGTCGCCATCGGACTGGGCCCACACGCAGCCGCACACCAACAGGATTCCAAGGCCCACCCTCTGTGTTTTACCAAAGAGGCACATGCACAGTAGCCATTTGAGGATGCACACACTCATCCTGGAGTCACGGGACGAAGGGTGCGGCTTGTACAAATTATCCATGCGAATCTAACTCACTGCGAAATTCGCGCAATGTAAACGGCAAACGGGTCAAGCGCGACCTGGTCCAGTCGTCCCGCAGGCGGAGCAGCAAGAGTCGTCAGCAAGGGCATAGCCTTAGCAGAAGGGAAACCTTCGGGCGAGAGATCGAGACCGATCTTCTGCTTTGCATTTGACATGTTGAGCACCACCAGTACCGCTTCGTTCCCGTGGCGGCGAAGGTACGAGAGGACGTCGCGATTATCTTGATTGAGCGCAACGTAGTCTCCGTCTAACAAAGCCGACTCCTGATGCCGTAACACCAGAAGCCGTTTATAAAACTGCAAAACGGAATTCGGATCTTTCAGTTCAGTCTCAACATTGTGGGTTTTGTAACTGGCGGGCACAGGTAACCAGGGAGCGGCCTGGCTGAACCCGGCATTTGACGAATCGTTCCACTGCATCGGTGTGCGTTCACCGTCGCGACCCTTTTCCGCGGGCCACCCAGCGATACCAATTGGATCCTTCACATCCTCCTTGCGCACTGGGTCGTTGTTCTCCATTCCGAGTTCTTCGCCGTAATACATGACGGGTGTGCCGCGCAGCGTCAGATACATGCCTGCCATGATCTTCGCGATTTGGTCATTGTGTTGCCCGTCACCGTAGCGGTTGTAAGAACGCGTCATATCGTGATTGCCGATCACGTAGACAGGCCATCCGCCCGTGGACTCGGCGTTTGCGATTTGGGTGCGGAAGTCGCTAGGGGAAAGTTTATTGACCTCGCAGAACATGAAATCCATCGGTAATTGGATTTCATCGTTGTGGTCGCCGTAATATTCTTTGAGTTCGTCGCGATTTGACGTGTAGGTCTCTCCAATCAAGACGGCATCGTTCTCGTCGGCTACCTTGCGTAGCTTCTTCAGTTCCGTGTGAACTTCGGGCAATTTGTCGTTGTACTTGTTCTCCATGTTGGGATCGCCCAAGTCGTTCTTGCCTTCTAGCACTGGGTTGTCGTGGAGGTTCGGATCCTCAAACAAGAGGTCGACGGCATCGAGTCGAAAGCCGGAAACGCCGCGCTTGTACCAAAAGCGCGTGACATCAAACATTGCCTTTTCAACCGCTGGATTGCGCCAGTTGAGATCAGGCTGGCCGACCGCGAAGAAATGGTAGTAATACTGGCCGGTCTTGGGATCAAGCTGCCAGGCCGACCCGCCAAAGCCGGATATCCAATTATTCGGGGGGACGCCGGGCCCTTTGCCATCACGCCAAATGTACCAATCGCGACGTGCCGAAGCACGCGATGACGCCGAATCAAGAAACCATTTGTGCTGAGGAGAAGTGTGATTCAGTACAAAGTCCATAATGATGCGGATATCGTGTTTCCTGGCATCTCGTGCCAGATGCTGGAAGTCCTTGAGCGTTCCATACATCGGATCGATATTTTCGTAATCCGAGACGTCATACCCAAAGTCGACTTGCGGCGAGGGATAGCAGGGTGTAATCCAAATGGCATCAACTCCCAGATCCTTCAGATAGTCGAGGTGGGAGTCGATACCCTTGAGATCTCCGATGCCATCATTGTTGCTATCGGCAAAGCTTCGCGGGTAGATCTCATAGAAGACCGCATGCTTCCACCACTCGTGCCCTTCCGCCTCGACTGCTCGCTTCTGTGCTTGACCAAAAGAAAGTAAGAGGACGATACACGCGAACAACAAGATAACCCGCATAAGATTCCGAATCATTTCCGTAGCTCTCCATAACATAAAAATGCGACATTCCCGCGCTTCAGCGCAGACTTAATTCGTCGCAAAGTGAAAGATGACAGTGGCTTGCGCACTGCCACCGGGCGCGCTCGCCGGAAGTTGCACGTGGACCGTAGCAGCCGGTTCAATGGTTCTGTCCAGTTGAGCGCCATCGAGTGAGACAATCTGATTCGTGTTCCAAGCCGAGAACTCGTAGCTCTTCCCAGCCACACCCGAAAGTTGCAATGTCAAAGTGTCCCGCGACGGCGTCCAAGATTCGGAAACCACTCGCAGACCACGACTAGTGCTCCCCAGGGGGGGGAGAGTAGGCGACCACCCCAGCTCAAAATTGTTCGCCACGCCGATTTCAACGAGATTCTTGTTCGTCGCGGCGGGGAATTCCATGGTGACGTGCTGATCCGACGAGTTTGCTTCCAAGTGAAACGGCAGCGTGCGGCCATTGAATAGGACTTGCCTGACCTTGGCACGCACGCTTACAGCCGGAGAAAACTCTACCGAACACTGTTTTGCACCGGGTTTTGCACCGGCAGATTGCACCTGGAGGCGGATTTGGTCGCTCGTCCGCTGATAATCAAAACTGAGAGTCTCGCCACAAAGCCGTACATTCTCAACTGAAAACGAAGCCCAATTCGCCGGAACGTGGGGCGCGAAAACCAAGTGACAACTGGCGGCATCTGTTTCAAGACCCAACAATCCGCTCAGCACTGGATTCACCACCATAGCCGCTGACCAAATCTGGTGCGGCGATCCAGTAGCGAGCGTCTGATAGTACTTGCCAGAGAGAGTTTCCGTGACATGTCCGAGCGAACCGTCTAACGCGAGCAGCGCGTTGGCACGCAGATTTGAATAAGCAGAAAGGGGACGATGATAGCGGTACTCCGCAACCGATGCCCAACCAGTGAACAACGGCCACACCGTTCCGAAGTGATATCCGCCCGGGTCATACTTCGAGTCGCTGGAGGAGAGTATCCGCATGCCCCAATCGGCCTGGTGGTCGGGGCCGGCGAGTACGTCGATCATTTTGTGAGCGTGCCCTTCGTTGAGTTGCCGAAACCACATCGGGACCGTGGCAAGAACACTTGCCACATCGACGCGCTTACCATTTAAATCCTCGGCATAGGCGAAGATCTGTTTATCGGGAGACCAGAATGCCTCGTCTAACAGCGGCTCTTGCCGATCGAAATCTCGGGTCAGGTCGCGAGCGACCTCTTCCTTGCCGGAAAGATGAGCGAGGTGCGAAAGTGCCTTGAGGGCCTCGACTCCCAGGGAAGCCTGATAGAGTTCCGTCCGCACCGGGTACAGTGGTCCTCCCTCAATCCATCCGTGGCCTACGCCGGCATTTTGCGCGAATCCCTGAGCATCGTAGGTCGATTGCAGAAACCCATAGGCTTTCCAGAGACTGTCCCACTGCTCGTGCGCAAACTCGAGGTCTCCACTCCGTGTCACATAATCGTCCGCGGCGATAATGAAGAGGGGAGTCGCGTCCGCAGATGCGTATGCGAATGGCGTTTTGAACCACTCCACAAAGCTGGCGCTCTGAGAAACCTCATGAGGGATCTTCCCGTCGGCTCGCTGATACGTGCTTAAGAACTTGAGCGCATTGCGAGTATTCGCGAAATCGCCCACTGCATCGAGCGCCAGGGAAGTCCACTCGGCGTCCCGTCCAAAAAACCAGGCGAAGCCCGGACGGTACTCGCCTTGCGATGTGTCGAATCCTGCAAGCAGCCCTTTCCCTAAGAATGGGTTGTCGACGATGCCTTGCAGCATGCTCACTCTAGCCCAGTCATACGCGCTTTCGATTTGAGCGTCGGGAAGGTGAACACTTACGGTGTGAGCCAGATAATCGCGGTAGTAGATGGCTGACTCGGACAGCAAGTCGGCATAGTCCTTCGACAGGTGCTCGTAAAGGGACGCCAATGCCGCGCGGTCGGTAAACGATGCCGCGATCACAATGAACTTCCTGTCTGTTCCAGTCACGGTTGGGCCCAGAACAAAAGAGTTCTGACGAGAGTAGAAATAGTTACTAGAATATTCTTCGGAGGTTTTGGTGGCGGACGGCGAACCGACCAATGCGCCAAACTTCCCGGCCTCATCTGCGAAGTGGAAGGCGTGCAAATCAGGATCCCATTCCTGGCTTGTGTCGCCGATGCTCGCCGGCCACTGCAGTTGAAAATCGCGATCGAAGACCGCTTCAACCTCCAGAGGTCTGGTGGTGTCGACTTCCAACGCGATGATAGCCCCCGGTTTGTGCACGGGGACAAACAAAGTCTCCCGGACTGAAAAAGCGTCGCCGACGTAAACAATGGTCGTAGACTCAGGGCGGACAGTCAAAGTTCGCGCCAGCGTTTCCGCCGGCAGGACCGCGCCCTCGACATGAAATCGCAGATGAAAATCAGTCAGGATTTTAAGGGGATAAACCCATGCCTCGAATGTTCCCTGCTCGTTTCCCAAAATGCCGGCGCGAGTACCCAATGCCGACATAAATTCCCAGGACCGAACCGGTCGCGAGAGTTCCAGGGATTGTCCGGGTGGAACGGCAAATACGAGGGAGCACATCAAGGGAACGCAGCAAGCCAGAATCAATACCATCGCAGCGCACGATCTTCCGCTTGCCTGCTGAATCTCAGGCTGAATCATAGGTCGACCGCAGTATACGAACATTGAAACGTTTCAATCAAGGGTTTTGTGAAGGTAAGCCATCGATTGCTGTGTTTATGCATTTCAGCACACATTGGACTGACACAAACGGAGTCCAACAATCCGGTTCCGCCAAGTTTCCGCCCCGACTCTAGCGATCGGGTCTGGTACCAATTAAGAGGCTCTCAAAAGACGATCTTGATAGCCAGTTGACATTGCCGGGGGTTCACAGCCAGATAATTGGTCACCCCGAAATTGGGGTCGCCGGCGTAGGTGTCGGGCGTACCGAAGACCGGATGATTGAGAGCGTTTTGGGCTTCGAGGCGCAACTCCAAGCGCACTCCCTCATGCACGTTGGAAAGCAAGAACTGCTTGGCGATTGACAAGTCACTGGTGAATGAAGTCGGCGTTCGGATGGAACCCGTGGTCCGTCCAGCGTTGCCCAGAGTGTATGGGGCGGGAACCTGGACAACCTGGGGATTGGAGAAGTAGTTATTCACCCAATAACTGTCGCTCCCGTGGCTGCGCTCCGGCTTACCCACCAGTTCGGCCGTCTGCGGGCCATAAGTGGGCAATGATGTGCCGCCATTCGAAGTAAAGAAGCTCAACGGGCGGCCCGAGTGGAGCTCCCAAATGCCGTTGGTCTTCCAGCCGCCGATCATCGCATCCAACACGCGCGGCATGTTGCCGAGGAGCGCCTTGCCGCGCCCGATGGGCAAATCATAGCTGTAGCTGAACTTCAGCATCTGTGGCACGTCGAAAGTCGACAAGGCGCGCTCCAGTTGCGGCTTGTTGGGATCCGCGAGTGCGTATCCAGAGTTGGAGCCATAATTCCCCAGCCAGGCGACGTTGGTGTCATACATTGAGGACTCGTCGATCGACTTCGACCAGGTATAGCTCACCATAAGTTCCAGGCCGTTGCTGTAATGCTTCGATGCTGTGATTTGGAGCGCGTTATAGCTGGCGTTGGCGGTGGGTGGAACATCGGTCGTGACGCTCGTGAACTCAGGATAGGGAAGCTCCAGTTGAACCGCTTGGACCGTGGGGCTGGAGAGGATGCTGTTCGGGTCGCTTATGGGGCCACCGTTGACAGCGGCAAAGGGGTTTGTGACGTAGTTAGTAAGGCAGGGTATGCTGGGCGTTGGCGTTGGGCACGGATTGTTTGGATTAGCGGCGGTGGTGGGCAGGTTTTCCACTCCAGCGCCCAGAACATCGTAGTTGTTGCCGCCGGCGAGGTACAGGCGGACTCCTTCCTTCCCGATGTAGTTCACACCAACAACAACACTCCAGGGCAATTGGTGTTCGAAGCCAAGGGTCCAGGTCTGCTCGTACGGGGTTCGCGCCGCGGCGTGGGTGCGGAGGGGACCAACGGCTCCATAGCCAACGTCATTGCTGAGGCCAAGGGTGCTGGGGAGGGGCGGTTGAATCAGGCCGTTGGGAAAGGGATTGCTCAGGTGCAAATAGGGAGTTGCGCCGTCATTCTGATAGGTGTAAATGATGCCTGTGGATTGGTTGAAGCCCTGGGAACCGTAGCTCAACAGGCCGTTGGCGCCGGAGCGAGTTTGGCCAAAGTAGATCCCGTACCCTCCTCTCATCACCGTCTTGGGCATGATCTGATAGGCAAAGCCTACTCGCGGCTGAAAGTCTTTCCAATCGGTGAGCCAGTTGGTGCGCACGCTGGAATTGTTAAATACCTCGCCGCCGAGCAATGCACGATTGACCGGCAGTCCGCTGAGCGGATCGGTGAACGCGATCGTGCCGCCGTTGAGCGGATTCGTCGCGTTTGGATTGAACCAATTCATGCGATTGTGGCGTTCGGTTCTGGGCAGCGAGACGTCGTAACGGAACCCCAGATTTAACGTAAGCTTGCTCGTCGTTTTCCAGTTGTCTTGGACATACCATGCGTATTGGTAGTTCTCGGTCGCAGGTTCAAACTGGATTTCGTATCCTCCCCCCATTTGGCCCATCAGGAAGCTGGCCATGCCGTCTCCGCTGGGACCGATCGTCGCCGACAAGCCTTGAGGATATTGTGAGCTGCCTGTGTCGTTAAAACCGAAATTGCCATTCGGGGCATTTGTCTGGATGTAATTTTGCTGGTGCAAGCGGCCCTCGAACCCGAACTTCAACTCATGACGGCCGTGGATCTTGCTGACGATGGCAGAAAGCTGCCCAGTGTCCTGGCCCTGCTTGTAATTTCCATACGGATCGCCGCCAGCGCTGGTATAGCCGGCGGAATAGTATCCGCCACCTATGAACATGGAAGGAACACCGATAAAACCGTTCGAGTCCAGGTAGGATGGAAAACCCAGCGTACTGAGAGGATTGGGGTTCCGGCTTGGATTGTAGTTGAAGATCAGTTCCGTGCCGCGGGAGAAACCCAAGGTTGTAGTCAGCAGCAAGGTAGGACTAAAAGTATAGGTGTCGCTGAGGGCGAACAGGTGGGCGTTGCCCATGTTTTTTCCGCCCCCGCAAGGATCGATGAAGGTGTTGAAGCAGCTGAAGGCAGTGTAGGTATTCCAGTTCTGCGAATACTTCGCGCTCAATAAGTTCTTTTCGTTGAAGCGATGGTCGATTTTCACATCGTACTGCTCGTTATTGCTGGGGGATGCCCCCGAAGCGATCCAATTATCGTAGATCGTTGGGTTGGCCATGTTAGGGGTCGGATTGGGGAACAAATTCATCATCTTCAACGCCACAGAATCGATCAGATTGCCGGGTACGCCGGGCGCAGGCTGAAGGTTGGGAGGGAGGTTCTGGCTTGGGGGAGCCCCCGGGCTGATATACGTACCGACGTTGTTGAACGGAATGTAGGTGTTCCTTATCGCCCCTGCTACGCCGTTGGGATCGATGCCATAGACGCTGCTATAAGGGTCAAATATCTGCCCGCTTGAAACGGAGCAGAGTCCGCTGGAATTGAACGAGCCGCCGTAAAATCCGCACAATTCGCCGAAATCGCCGGTGCGTTCCGCAGCGCTGGGCACGCCCGCCTGGTAGGTGCCCATGGTGCTTGCGAGCGTGCCGTCCCAATCGAAAAAGAAGAAGGTCTTGTTCTTGAGGATTGGCCCGCCAAAGACGCCGCCAAAGTCGTGCCGGTGCACCGGAGGAATCGGTACTCCACTCTGATCGTTAAACCAGTTATTCGCGTCGGTGAGTGTGTTGCGGATGAAGTCGTAGACTTCTCCGTGGAAGCTGTTGGTGCCGGAACGCGTGATCATGTTGACCACCGAGGCGCCGGAAAAACCGTACTCCGCGCTGAAGTTCGACTGCTGCACCTTGAATTCTTCGATCGCCTCTGGCGAGGGAGCGTATGTGATCTGGGTAATGCCGCCATTGGGTTCGAAGTTGGTAATGGAGGTGCCATCCATCAGAATGTCGGCGCTGGCGCCGCGGCTGCCGTTGGAAACAAAATTCGTCCCCGTATCGCCGACGTGGTTCGCGTCACTCATATCGGTTACGCCAGGAGTGAGGTACACCAGGTCAAGCGCATATCGGTCTATCAGAGGCAGGTCGTTAATGGCCCTGCGGTCGATCACCGTCCCGGTCACGGCATCTTCGGTGTCGATGGTTTGCGTCTGGGCCTTGACCTCAACGCTTTGCGTCCCGCCGGCAATCTTCAGCGTCAGGTTGGCCGTCGCGTTCTCGGTGACGTTCAATTTGATGTGCGTGCGTACGGTTTTCTCAAACCCTGGCATCTCCGCCGTTACAGAGTAAAGCCCTGGCGGAATCGAAACAAAAAGGTAGCGTCCTGTGTTGTCCGACGTGGCCGTGAACTTGTATCCCTTCTGTTCGTCGGCGAGAACCACCTTGGCGCCTTGCACCACTGCACCGCTGGGATCGGTTAACAATCCGCTTACAGTTCCGAAGTAGCCCTGGCCGAACATCACAACTGGCAGCAGGACGACGATGGTGATGGTTAGAGTTTGAAACATACGCCGGCAAACTTGCCGCGATATTGAAATGGATGAACTCATGCTGGCCTCCATGAACCGGGTGAAACAAGGGACGTGGTGAATCTGGGCGACATCTTGCGGACCCCTCGGAGAAAATTGCGCTTTGAAACAGCGCCCGCTCCAGTGACTGATTCCGCCAACGCGCCTTTTCTGATATTAAAACGTTTCACGAAGGAGAGATTATGCGAAGGTGCGCGCGAAAATGCAAGGACGATTTATTGCCGCCCGAAAAAAACTGGTCCTGAAAAGTTGCCGGCGATGATCGAAAGCGTAGTATTGCCCACCCAATATCATCTTGCGGCGCTGCCCTTTCCACGAAAACCACGGCGAAGGCTTTCCCTTTGTGACTTGAAGTCGATCTTCCTCCACTCACGGCAGGTAATAAATACATGGGAATCGCCCGCATCCAGTTCTCGGAATGACCTTGATTGAAACGTCCCGGCATGAGTATGCTTTCTGGCGGCACGCCATTCATGACAGATTCTCCGGAGGTCTCTTGAATAAAATAGCCCCAATTCCCAAATGGTCTTCGCTACTTTTCGCATTTTTTCTCGGCGTTTTCTCCCCCGCCCAGACCATCCACGTCGATATCACTCCGGAAAACTCCACGAATCGCTTTCGCCCAAACGAAACGCTCGGCGCCGGAGTCGATCGCATTCCTGCAGAAGCCATCGACAACGACCTGGTCCAGCCTAATTTGGGCCGTGCTCTGGCTTCCGGCTGGCAGCCCGTCACGTACCGCCAGAATACCGAACTCACCATTGAGGCCTGGCACTGGAATCCGCAGGGCACATGGAGTGAGCCTGGCGAAAAGGGATATTTCACTGGATCGGCAATCCCGGGTGATCCCATCCGTTATTCCTATGGATATTCGTTGCCACATCGCGGCTTTACGCGTAACGATGGCACTCCCAACGCTGGCTTCTCTCGCATGACGGATGGCGATGAGAGCAGCTATTGGAAGAGCAATCCCTATCTCACGGAGCGCTTTACCGGGGAAAGCGATGCTTTGCATCCGCAATGGGTAATCATTGACCTGGCGCAAACACAACCCGTCGACAGCATCCGCATTGCATGGGCCGAACCCTATGCCACTAAATTCGTGGTGCAGCACTGGGTTGGTGTGGAAGATCCGATGCACGATCCGATTCATGGCGTGTGGGAATCTTACCCGCTGGGCGCGGTTGACCACGGCCGCGGCGGTTCGGACGTGCTTCGTCTCAGTGACAGCCCCCTTCCCGTCCGATTCGTGCGCATTCTAATGACAGCATCTTCAAATACCTGTGCAACTCAACCGGTCTCGGATCCACGGAATTGCGTCGGTTATGCCATCCGCGAGCTCTATCTTGGTACGACATCCGCGGACGGCCTCTTCCACGATATCCTGCGTCATGTGCCCGACCAGGAGCAGACTACGACCTATTGCTCCTCCGTCGACCCGTGGCATGAGGCTTCTGACCTCGGCACAACCAAGCAAGCTCAGGTGGGGTTTGACGTTTTTTTCACAAGCGGCGTCACTCGAGGTCTTCCGGCTATGATGCCGGTGGCTTTGCTCTACGACACTCCCGAGAACGCCGTTGCTGAAGTTGCATATCTGAAGAAACGCAACTATCCAATTTCCTACATCGAAATGGGGGAAGAAGCCGACGGACAATACTTCAGTCCCGAGGACTATGGAGCACTCTACCTTCAGTGGGCGACCGCGCTTCACCGGCTCGACCCCGCGCTTAAGCTGGGTGGGCCGTCATTTCAGGGAGTGAATCAAGACATCCAAACCTGGCCGGACGCGCAGGGAAACGTATCCTGGACCGTGCGTTTCATCGACTACCTGAAACGTCACGACCGCGTGAAGGATTTGGCATTCTTCTCTTTCGAGCACTATCCCTATGACCCTTGCAGAATCCCTTGGGGCAGCCTTTATGAGGAGCCTCAGCTCGTGAGTCACATTATGCAGGTCTGGCGCGAAGACGGAGTGCCCCGAGAGATCCCGATCTTCATTACAGAGGGGAATCTTTCTTCGAGTGCCAGCGAAACGTACATGGATATCTTTTCCGGGCTTTGGCTCGCCGATTACATCGGTTCGTTCCTGACTGCTGGAGGAAATGGAGTCTACTTCTTCCACTATCTCCCGCTGCCGATGGAGCACGGGTGCAACGACTCTCCGGGAACGTTCGGGATGCTGACGGTCGACCGACACTACAACGTGCAGCAGCCGCTTGCGCAGTTTTTCACCGCTCAACTCATTAATCTCGAATGGGTCGTCCCCGGTGAGCAACAGCACGACATATTCCCAGCCCGGAGTGATATCTACGACGACGCCGGTCACGCGCTAGTTACGGCTTACGGTTTGAAACGTCCCGATGGGCAATGGTCCCTGCTCTTGGTGAATCGAGACCAGAGCAATGCTTATCGTGTGAAGATCGCATTTGAACAACGAAACCGCGAGCGCAGCTCTTCATTCGACGGACCCGTCGAGATCTCCATTTTTGGCAAGGATCAGTATCGCTGGCACCCTGCGCTTACGCGTCCTGCGGGGCATGCCGAATATCCTGCAGAGGCATCCGTCGTGACAGAAACCGCCGGCAAGGCCGATCCCGATGGGCCGATTCTGCACATTAAGCAGACTGTGAACGCAGCCACGTCTTACGAATTGCCGGCAGCGTCAGTGGTTGTAATTCGTGGCAGCATCCGGGACCGCTGACCAGACCCGTTCTTTATGGATTCACCACGCGCAGTCAATCCTTCAAGGCAACGACGGACACAGCGAAAGGCTTCAGACGGACTTTGGCCTCTCCAACATTTTGCGCGACGGCATCCGGGGCCGCCCCGCCGATGGTCTGGATTGTAGCCCCGAGGCACTCTTTCGGCACTACCACCGTGACCTCACGATTTCTCTTGTTGATCAGCAGCAACTTCCGCTTGCCCTCTCGGGTAAAGGCCTGCGCGTCGATGGCGTCGGACTCCGCAAACGAGCCATTGCTTTTTACTTCGGTGACGGGGAGTTCGTCCCCAGGGCCGAAATTGTTCTTGATCAACTCCAGCACGGTAAAGCGCGCATTCGGTTTGCCATTCGTCCAGTCGATCATGGTGACACTGGGAAACTGCGAAGGATAGCCGACCAGTTGCGATTCGCCTACGGTGTCAACGCCAAGCTTGGCCAACTCGATATAGAGGTAGGCGTAGAGGGCTCCACTGAGATTCCAGTACGCTGGCGGAATGGATTTTTCCATGTGCCCCGGTTCACCTTGAGACATGTCGCCGTTGAGGATCGAGCCCGCTTCGTCGACCATGATTTTTGTGGATGGTGACAGCAGATCTCGAATCTGGAGGATGTAACGGGTCACGGAGACAAATTCGCTTGCCTGGTCAAAAAAAGTGTACTGCCAGTCATCAAGTGTTTCATCGCCCGATGGCGTGGCATAGCCGTGGAAGGAAATATAATCCAGCGGGACACCCGGTTGATGGTTCTTTGGGTCTAGAAAGTATGCGAACGTTTTTGGAGCTTCGGACGGACTCGATAGAGCGAGCCCAACAAATTTCATCGCAGGCGCAACCTTGAGCACCGCCTGAGTCACGGCATCATAACGCTCTACATATTGCTGGGGCGTCATGTCGTGCTCTCCATCCACTTCGTTGAAGACCTCCCAATAGCGGATGTCGTAGTGATAGGGGGAAGAATGGAATTTCCCCAACTCATCCGTAAATCCACCGTGGGTGTACCAACTCGCCAGTCGTGCATAGTAGTCTCCCAGCGCTTTGACATCGGGAAGCTGGGTGCCTTGCGAATAGTTCCAGATGACTTGATTGGGATCGTCTGGATACGCGATGGGTTGTGGCGTGGTGAACATCCACTGTGGAATAGTGCTGAAGCTCATCACGCTGCTGTGCCCTGCCGAAGCTCGCAGGAAGTCCTCAACCAGAGGGTCCATGTATTGGAAATCCCAATAGGTCTGGCTCGCGTCAGGAGGGCGCAGTTCTGCCACGGCCAGCTTCGGATAGGGCATCCAGAAAGCATAGCGAACGTAGTCAGCGCCTAGACTGTGCAGAGCATCGAAAGAAGAGTCGTGAATGGGCGATCCTCGGCGCAGCATCGGATTGACCACCGCTTGCAGTGTCGGAACCGTGCGGTTCAGTGTTTTCTTCTCCCAGGTCACAACAATGGAGGGTTCGCCCTGAGCGAGGAGAGTTCCGCTCGCGATCACTACGAACAACGCTAGGATTCGAGCGATTCGGATGTTTTCTGTTTCACTGTGTGTTTGGGTCATCGCCACCATGGGAGTGCTTTGAGATACTGACTGTCTGCCTCTTCTTCCTCGATGTCGGCATAGTACCACCTGAGACCGTGGGGCCGGTGCGACAAGGTGGATGGGGGCGCGGTTGATTGCTTCCGGTTTGCCGCCCATTCATGCAGAATCCACGGTTCAGCGCTGGACTCCACTCGCCATCATGGGTAATCCAGTTGCACAGATACGAGGCATTGAAGTTTTCGAACCTCAGGGCATATAAATGGACGGGAGTCTCGTCAAAATGAAAACACTCAGATTCGCTTTCGTTACAGCTGTGCTTTTCGCCCTCCTCTTCTTTTTCTTTGCGGCTGCGCTCTGGGGGCAAACAGCGCGTTGGCCGGAGGAGAAGGCGAATGCCTGGTATGCCCAACAGCCATGGCTGGTGGGAAGTAATTACGTTCCCAAGTCGGCCATCAACCAGCTCGAGATGTGGCAAGAGGCGACCTTCGATCCCGTTGAGATCGATACTGAGTTCACTTGGGCCGAAGCCATGGGCATGAACACCATGCGGGTTTTTCTTCATGACCTGCTGTGGCAACAGGACTCCGCCGGATTCCAGAAGCGGATTAACCAGTTCCTGACAATCGCGTCCCGGCATCACATTCGTCCCATACTGGTGCTCTTCGATTCTTGTTGGGATCCACTGCCGCACTTGGGTCCGCAGCACCCCCCGGTTCCAGGCGTCCACAATTCGGGCTGGGTTCAGAGTCCCGGTGCAGTTGCGCTCAGTGACCCCGCCCAATATCCGCGGCTTAAGGCGTACGTGAACGGCATCGTTGGGACCTTTGCTAAGGATGATCGCATTCTTGCCTGGGACGTGTGGAACGAACCCGGCGCTGACAATCTTGGAAGCTACTCAAGAGAGGAGCTCAAAGACAAAAGCGCCCGAGTCGCCGCTCTTCTGCCGCAAGTGTTCGAGTGGGCGCGCGCGATGAATCCTAGCCAGCCAGTCACCGGCGGAGTCTGGGGAGCAGACATGCCGCTCGACCAAACCAATCTCGATGAACTGCAGCAGATTCAGCTTCGCGAATCCGACATCATTACGTTTCACAATTACTCATGGCCTGAGTACTTCCAGCAGGAGATACACTGGCTACAGAAATACAATCGGCCTGTACTCTGCACTGAGTATATGGCGCGCTCCGTGGGCAGCACGTTCGACACAATCTTGCCGATCGCCAAGCAAGAGCATGTCGGAGCGATCAATTGGGGCTTCGTCGCCGGCAAGACGCAAACTTATTTGCCGTGGGAATCATGGGACCACCCCTACATTGTCGATGAGCCGCCAGTGTGGTTCCATGAAGTGCTGCATCCCGACGGAACACCCTATCGCGATGCTGAGGTGAATTTGATCCGGCAGCTTACCGGAAAGCGGTGAGGGCTGAGAATTACCCAAATCAGAAGTGAAGCATCGCCAGTTTGTGCCAATCCTGATCCCCCTGCCAAAAACGTCTGTCTTCGTGCTGGCCCAGTATCAGCTCACAGCGGGGCGCAGTTTCGACGGCTTGGTCGCGATGGTGAGGGACGCCTCTTGCAGCTCATCGGAGGTCGCCTCGATGGTCAGAGAGCCTGGATTCTTCGAAGCCTGCAGAATCGCTTGCGCCAAACCGCTGAACAAGCTTCTCTCGTTTCCCTTGTCGGACTCCTGGCAATTCGGGTCGCCGTTGCCGAGACCGATCAGTGCGCCTTCGCCCGACACCTTAAAGCGGATCGTGTTATCTGCGGTGGGAACGAAACGCCCTTTGCTATCGACGGTTTCCACGCGTACCATCGCCAGATCTTCTCCATCGGCGGCGAGCTCCGCGCGATCGGCCGTGAGGCGGATCTTCGCTGGGGACCCGGTAGTTTCTTGCTTTGCGACGAGCACAACTTTGGAACCTTTTGTGCCGCGCGCTTCGATGTAGCCAGGGACGTACTTGACCTTCCACTCCAGGTGATGGAGCGGCTCGACTTTTTTGGAGCCGAGGCTCTGCCCGTTGCACAATAGTTCGACGCTTTCCAGGTTCGAATGCACCCAGACGGAAATCTCTTCCCCCTCTTTGCCCGCCCAGTTCCAATGGGGAAAAAGATGCAGCATCGGTTCCTTTCCCCACCATGCCTTGTAATAGAAGTAGTTGTCCTTGGGGAACCCGCAAGTGTCGACGATGCCAAATTGCGAGTTGACGCTGGGCCAGGAGTAAGGGGTCGGCTCGCCGCGGTAATCGAAACCGGTCCAGGCAAAACCGCCCGAGAGCCACGGACGGGAGGCATAGTAGGGCCACCACTCCTCGGCGAGGTTGGCCCACGCGGGGTGGTTGGCATCATAGGCGCTTTCCCAATTCCGCAGCTTGTCCGTGGTATAGATGCCGCGAGTGGCGACAGTACTCGCGGTCTCAGTGCCGATGACGGGCTGCCGGGGATGATCGGCATGGTATTTGTCGGCCAGCAACAGTTCGTAGTTGAAGCCCATCACGTCGAGGACGGAGGCGAACGGCTTGTCATAGGAGCCGTTGACGGCCGCTGTGCAGAGGCGGGTTGGATCCAGTTCGTGAGCGTGTTTCTGCATGGTCTGGAGGACCTGCGGGCCAATCTCATTGGCTTGCAGCACATCCTCCTCATTGCCCATGGACCAAAGAAAAATCGCGGGGTTATTGCGATAGCGTTTGATCATGGTTTCCAACTGCGCCAGGCCTTCTGGGCTCGACGACATCAGGCGCGTCTCGCAGAGCATCAAGAGTCCCGCCCGCGCACATGCCTCGACCCACTCGGGAGTGGGCATGTTGTGCGACGTGCGTACGGCGTTGCAGCCCATGGCTTTCAGCACCCCGGCGCGGNNTGCCTTGGATTGGTGTGCTTATACCGTTCAAGAAAAAGCCACGGTCCGCATCGAAAGCCAGCGTGCGCACGCCGAAGACGGCCTGGTCGCGGTCGCGGGTGTTGCCGCCGGCGTCGACAGAAGCGACGGCGCAATAGAGATTCGGCTCTTCCGGTGACCACAGGGCCGGATGTCCGAGCTTTGCGATCGCGCTGAAGCTTTGCTTTCCGTCCGCGGCAACTTCCGCGACCGGCGATTCGGTAGTGGACACTGTTTTTCCTGCCGCATCCAGAATTTGCCAACGCACGCGACAGCTTTCTGCGGCGTTCCCGGCATTTTCGACGACGGTGCTGAGTTTCAACGTTGCGTTATTTCCTTGTACTTCTGTACGTACAACCGTGTCCCATTGGCCCAGGCGCAGAGGATAGGTCTTGGTGAGCCAAACGTGGCGATAGATGCCAGCGCCTTCGTAGAACCAGCCGTCGCCCAACGACGCATCCACGCGAACCGTAATGCAGTTCTTCTCCCCATAGAAAAGAAAATCGGTCAGATCGAAGCGAAACGGGACGTAGCCGTTGTCGTTGCGGCCGATGAAATTGCCATTGCAAAAAACCAGCGCGCTGCGAAAAACGCCATCGAAATCGAGGAATACGCGCCGGCCTTGGTCGCTCTTGGGCACGTCGAAGACGCGGCGGTACCAGCCCACGCTGGTCTCGGGATAGCTTCGTCCCAGCGGCTTGAAGCCATGATCCTCCAGCGCCTTGTCGTGGACGAAGGGCAGTTCAACCGCCCAATCGTGAGGCAGGTTCAAAGCCCGCCAACTCGCGTCGTTGTACTTTGCCAAAGCGAATTCAAACCCGCCAGTCTTATTAAAATCCCCCTGCGTGGAACCCAGGCCGAGATCGCGAGCGGGGTCGCAACCGTGGCCCTGCAAGAAACGCCAGTTGAAGTCAAGGAGGAGTTGCTCCCGCGGAGCGAGATCGCTCGCCGACATGGCATGGATCGGGCCTCCATTCTCCGTCTGCGCTGTGGCGCCGAGCAGAGCCTGGGTGACTGCAAAACGAGGATTGAGGAAGAGGTTGCCGGCAGAAAGGAGCAGGCCAGAACGAAGTAGAGCGCGACGATTCAACTGGAACATTGGAATGACTCCCGTAACTTTCCTTTCTAACATAACCTGCGTATCGGTTAGCGCCGCCGATAGCCGGAGGTTTTGCGAAATAGGTCCCCGCTGGCCGTAGCTGCGCCGGAGATGCGCTAGAGCGTTTCCACCATCGCTGGTGGACCCCGGCCTGCGTTGGCGCGCAGGCGCGCAGATGACCGCCAAAATGGTCGTCGCCCAGCTTCGCGATCAGGATCTGTAAACATTTTGCGGCGGCAAAGGCGCGAACCAGTTCCACGAGTTTCCTCCATTGCAGCCCGCACGGAGGCGCTCGTGTGCTCTTTTTCGAACGAAGGAGACCAAGAAGATGTTAGCTTCTGAGGCTTTGCCTTTGCTAACGGCGAAGTTGGCGAAGAACGGCAATTGGCATCGTCAATGCATTAGGAAAGAGCGCCCCGCTTGAAGAAACGGCGGAAGCCGGTGGAATCTGCACAGCCGAACCTTTCGATCCGAACCACAGGTGTGTGTGACGGGCCGCTCTAACAAATTAAAGAGTTTGCTTGTTTGAATCGTTTTAATTAAATTAGGCAGTCGTAGTTGACGCTCTATGCTTGCGGCCCCACTGCCCGAAACAGGGTTGCCGGTCCAGAAGATTCAGCTTCTAGAGCAGACCTGCAGGATTTGACTCTGGCATCGAGCCATCATCGTTCTGGCAAAAGCAAGAAAGGAGCCGAAATGGAAAACGAGCGGTGCCGCACGGAATGCGAAATGGACCGCCGGGAATTCCTTCGCCTTGCAGCCTTGAGTTCGGCAATGCTCATGGGTATAAGTTCTGCACTCGAGGGAGCAGAAACAAGCCCGGATGGCCGCTCGTATGCTGCGCTGCATGCTTTGCCCCCTGGAGCCGTGAGGCCTGCCGGTTGGCTCCGCACGCACCTCGAGAGGGAAGCATCGCAACTCGCTTCCAAGTTGCCAGAGGTTTCATCTCCATTCAACCGGGCGTACTGGGCTGGCGAGGAAACCGCCGAATCCTGGTGGCCATGGGAACAAACGGCGTATTGGGTGGACGGCGCCACCCGTTTGGCCGTGGTTCTCGGGGACCAGCGCCTTATGGAACTGGTTCGTACCCGCATTGACTACACGCTGGCGCACGCCTCCGAGGATGGCTATCTTGGGCCCAAATTCTTCCAGGATCCCAACGGCGATTTTCATCGCTGGCCGCACGCTCTGTTCTTTCGCGCTTTGTCGGCCCTCTCCGATGCCCGGCTAGCCCAAGGTGCTATCACGAGCGAAGACATTGTAGCCAAAATGCAGAAGCACTATCTGCTCGACAAAGCTTCCTATGGGTCGCCCACTCGGAACGTAATCAACATCGAGTCCATCTTGTGGTGTTACCAGCGCAGCGGCGACCACCGTCTACTTGAGATGGCCGAAACTGCCTGGAAAGAGTACATGAAGGGCGCTGCCGATCCGGAACATGGCGATCTCTCGGAACTGCGCGTCTACGCGGCGACTCCTATTAACTCGCATGGTGTCACCCATATCGAGGTGGCGAAACTCCCCGCCATTCTCTACTGCTATACAGGGAAGGATGAGTATCTGAAGTTTGCGCTTGCCGCCCAGCGCCGCATCTTTGACCACCACATGCTGATCGACGGTGTCCCGTCGACTTCAGAAGACTACCGGACTGTAACTTCGCTCGACTCCCACGAAACCTGCGACATCGCCGATCATTCCTGGTCTTGGGGCCACATTCTCATGGCCACCGGACAAGCCGTGTGGGCAGATCGCGTGGAGCGGGCGTGTTTCAATGCCGGTATGGGCGCAATTCGCAAAGACTGGAAGGCGCTGCAGTACTTTTCATGTCCGAATCAGTTTCTTGCGAAGCTGGACTCTGACCACAACGTGATGGCACACGGCGGCTTCCTCATGGCCTTTCAGCCGAACCCCGGAAAAGAGGGCGCCTGTTGCGGCGGCAACGTGCATCGCATCTTCTCCAACTACGTCATTCGTATGTGGATGAAGACCAACGACGGCGGACTCGCCGCGGTTCTCTACGGCCCTTCGAAAGTAACAACCACCGTGGGACCGGATAAACAGCAAATCGCAATTACGCAGACCACTCGGTATCCGTTCGAGGAACAAATTCACTTCAAGATCGATGCCGACCGGCCGGTGACGTTTCCTCTATCCTTGCGCATACCGGCGTGGTGCGAGGCACCGAGTGTCGCCATCAATGGCGCTGCCACTCAGGCTTCTCGGCACGCCAACGGCTTTTTGATCCTGGATCGAAAGTTCGCTCCAGGCGACACGGTGATCTTGACTCTTCCGATGCGAATCGGCATCACGCATTGGCCGCAGAGCGGAATCGGAATCGAGCGCGGCCCATTGGTGTATTCGCTGCCGATCAAGGAGAAATGGACGCCGCGCGTGGAACCAAAGTACACGACGGAGGACTTTCCGAGTTGGGAAGCAACTCCAGAGAGCGCTTGGAACTATGGAATTGCCGTTGCTCCTGCGCTCTTGCCGCGAGAGGTCAAACTTAAGAACAACGCAACGCCTCCAACCGAAGCCGACAACCCCTGGGAATACCCTTCCATCGAGTTAGTTGTCCCGGTGCGAAAGATCGAAGACTGGGAACTTCAGCGCAACCCGGACAATCCGAAACAACTGTTCACTCCTCCGTTGCCGGAGATAGCAGCAAGCAAGGTAAGTGCGGTCGTCGAACACGCCTCGCTTGCCCCTTACGGTTCGACTCACTTGCGGCTAACAATTTTTCCGGTGTGTTCGCCCGAAATCCGCCGTTAGGCGGGTGATTCAACAGATCGATGAACTCATGGTCGCTGACCCTGCCTTCCCGGGCCGCGTATCAGTTGACCGGGGGCAGACTGGCCAAGTACGCCTGATCGAGCAGATCCTGCGTTTGGCCGTCGTAGTCAGCATCAATCGACCACATGAACACTCCGCCCAGATTCCACTGCCAGTCGGAGTACCACACGCGGGTGTAAGTCGAAACCTCGTCGTCGTACGTGATGAACCCCGGCGTGCCGTCCACGCGCAGCATATACGGCACCAGCGCAATCGGGTCGTAATAGGTATGCCAGCCCTTTTGATTGATTCGCTGTTTGAAAAAGGTTCCGTAGTTGTGAGCCGAAATGCCCTTGCAGGCTCCGTCTTTCGTCTGGTCTGCGGGCGGGCATTCTCCAAATAATTCCGACACATCTGAATAGAGATAACCGTAGAAAGGGGTGCCCATGTTGAGCTGTGAGGGCGCGACCCCTTCCTGGAGGAATATGTTGACTGCCTCGTTGGCGGCGCCTCCCGGCTGGCACTCCCATGGGTCGGGATTGGTCGGATCCCAAAAGATTTCTGCATTCAGCTGCCCATCCGACTCCCCGGACGTAGCGCACTCGTACATCATAATGTTGAAGAAATCGACGAACTGGTCCACTTGGGGGATGGCATACCCGTTGCCGCCGTTTCCCCAAGGCGGGACATCCGCGGAAATCAAGTAGGTCGGAGAAGGAAGCGCCGCCCGCAAATCCGCCATCAGACTGTAGAAGTTATTGGTCTCCGCCATTGTGGGATATTCCCAATCGATGTCCACGCCATCGTATCCGTGCTCGTTGACAAACGCCTCTACGTTGCCAATGAGTGTGGCCATCCCATTGGGATTGTCATCAAAGTCATTAAAGGGGCCGCAGACGCCGATCTGTACTTTGACGCCGTTTTTATGTGCCTGGCGGATAAGATTGGGTTCGAGAAGGCCATTGGGGCCACCGGCAATATAGAGCGAGCCGTCGGAATAAAAGCCGAGGCAGAAGTGAATAATGTGCGTCAATTTGGCGTAAGGGATTTGCTCCGAGCTGTAGGGCGGTGTCTGAGTCCGACTCGAATAGCTGTAATCGCCAATGAGCCGCTTGGCCGGCTTTGGGATCGCCGCTCTTGACAACTCCTGGTCCTGCCCGCTCGCGCATAGGGTGCTGAAACCGATCACCAGCACCATCGCCAGCCGGATGTAGGTCTTCAAATAATCAAACTGAACTTTCATATAAGTCCTTTCATCTGTTCCCGCAGTCACATTCTCTTGGGATATTTCGAGTCGCTGAAAAAACGCATCCGTCCCTGGTACGCGCAGCGTCAGTCTTTCACCGTAAAGCTCTTTACACTCGTGGCTGTCCCCCCCGCAGTGGTGATCGAGATTGTTCCCGTGGTTGCGTCGGTGGGAACGGTCACGGTTACCTTCTTGTCGGAGTCGACAGTGAACTCAGACGCGGCCACACCGTTAAAGCTCACCGCAGTGGTCTGTGTGAGGCTGGCCCCGGTGATCTGCACCTGCGTCCCCACTCGGCCTATGCCCGGTATAAAACTCTTAAACTGTGGCGTCACAAAAAATGTCCCGCTGCTGAGCGTTCCGCTGGGCGTGGTCACTGTCAGGGCCCCGGTGGTCGCACCGGAGGGAACCTTGGTCGTAATCTCAGTCGCCGAGACGACTTTGTGGGTCGCGGCTGTGCCGTTGAAGCTAACCTGAGTAGTGCCCGTCAAATTGTTTCCTAGGATCGTCACAGCGGTGCCCACCACGCCCATGCTTGGACGCGGTTGCGCGAACGGAGCGAGGCCCATCGACAGACTGAAAGCTGTGCCATAGCCGTCGGTCCCACCCGCCCAACTCGTCCCATAGAAAGCGCCGTTGGTGGCTTGCGTCAGCCCTGAGTCCGCACCGCAGCCGTCGGTGTAGTCGAAGTTATGGATCGTGGTCAGCCCCCCCCCTGGGGTGACTTGAAAGATGGTGCCACAGTCGTAGTTACTGGATACCTGATTTGTCCCGTAGAAGTTCCCATCGGTGCCTTGTGCCAGTCCCTCTGAGTATGGCATGGCGCCGTCAGTCCAGTTGAAGCTCTGTAGTGTGGTCAGTTTGCCTGCGGGAGTGATTTGGAAAACCGTGCCATAGCCGTCCGCTCCGCCTTCCCAAGTTGTTCCGTAGAAGTTCCCACTGCTGGCTACCAAGGCCACGTTCGGGGTGGCACCGTCAGTCCAGTCGAAGCTGTGCAGCGTGGTTAGTGTGCCCGTGGGCGTGATCTCGAAGACCGTGCCATAGCTGTAGGTCCCGCCATTGTCGGTTGTTCCGTAGAAATTTCCGTTCGTGACTTGCAACAAGCTCCCATTCGGGAAGCTGCCATCGGTGGAACTGAAGCTGTGCAGCGTGGTCAGCGTGCCCGTGGGCGTGATCTTGAAAATCGTCCCATAGTCATTGGCCCCGCCTTTGTAAGTTGTCCCGTAGAAGTTCCCGTCCATGCCCTGCACCAGCCCTGCCCACGGGTAGGCCCCGTCGGAGGAACTGAAGCTGTACAACGTAGTAATCGCGCCTGTTGAGGTGATTTCGAAAACTGTGCCCTGGCCGTTGGCCCCTCCACCGTAAGTTGTTCCATAAAAGTTTCCGTTGGAAGCCTGCACCAGGCTTGCGTTCGGGAAGGCGCCGTCACTGGATTCGAAACTGTGCAGTGGAGTAACTGTTCCCGAGTCGATTACAAAAACAACGCCATAACCGTGACCGCCGGCCCAGGTTGTCCCGTAGAGATTCCCGTCAGTAGCTTGCACCAGCGCCCCGTTCGGATTGGCACCCTCGGCGTAATTGAAGGTGAATAAACTGCTGAAGGTCTGCGCGGGTGAGGGGATTGCCGTTGCTGCAACAATTACACACAAGATGCATACCTTAGTTAGTAAACCGTATTTCTCCATGTTGCTGCCCTTTCCGGTCTCGCGTCGGTGGTGAAGGTGAGTAACTCAAAGAGTCCAGGATTGTTTTAAAAACTCCCTATCTTGTGGATCCTTTCACCGCGCAATCTTCATGATTGATGGCCGCACTGCAACTCGCCAAAGCATCATACTTCATCCTGCGTATTGTGGTTGCCTTCGAGGACGTGAAATCTCGTAGGTCTCACGATTTTTCTTGCGGGAAGGCTCATGCGAGACGACTCGCCTCCTTGGAGGTGGAGCGTGTTCTCGGGGAGGGAGAGAAGCCGCGACCCGATTGTACTCCCGGCCAATTGAGGGCCCAAGAAAAATCGCGGGGAACACGCTGTCCATGTGCAGGGATTTACCGAAAAGTGCAATATCATCGTCTCGGGCGTCGACTGCCGGGCTCCGTCCGCACGAATTGGGAGGGCGGGTGACTCAAAATCAAGAATTACCTGAGGCACGGCGAATGGACACCATAGACACCAAGCTAAAACCGTTGTCCATACACTCTGCTACAGGCAACACGAACCCAGAGCAGATGTTGCTGCCCCGTGAGCCGTGCACAGAATCTCAAGGCAGGCAATGTCTCCGACAATCACGTGAGCGCGATGTTATCGGCAATGTTCTGCTTTCCTTCGCTCAGTTTGAACGGGAAGTCACCGGAGAACGGATCCGACAAGATTGGCAACCGCTTCACGCCATCTTTCACCTTCAAGAAGCGACGGAGATACCGCTATTATGTTTCGCAACTTTCCATCAAGAACCCTGCTACGAAACTCAATGGCCCGATTCGTTTGCCGGCGCGAGAGATTGAAAACCGCGTCACCGAGAAGCTACTCTCGTTCCTAAAATCTGATGCTGCAGTGTTTGTTTTTCACAGTCGACTGCCAATCCCAGCAGAATGCGCCTACTAGAGAAAAGAAGTGCGATTTTTCGGGCCTAAAAATCGCAGATTCCCTGTTAGCAGGGAATTCGGGCGGAGAAATGTTAGCGCAAGACTGGGTACTCCGCCAGACAGTCTGGGGTGCAGAGAAATTCCGCAGAGTTTCTCTGCAAACCCCACGCTGGGAAGTAGTTTCTTGCCAACCGCGGAACCCATTGTAACTCTTTACTTTTGAAGAATGGAATGGCCGTCCGGCGAGCGATATATCTCCCGTCCACCGACTAAGGTCAAAAGCACGTGCGCATCCCTAATTTTCTCGGGTGGTATCGAGAACAGATTGTCGGACAACATAATTAGGTCGGCATATTTTCCGGGAACAATCGAACCACGGTTTGCCTCAGCGAAGTTTGCGTAAGCACCGTTGATCGTGTAGCCGCGAATCGCAGTCTCCAAGTCGATCGTCTGATCTCGAATCCAGCCACCTTCTGGCTTCCCGTCCAAGCCTTTTCGGGTGAGTGCTGTGTAGATGCCAATGAGTGGGTCCATCTCCGCCACGTCCCAGTCGCTACCAAAGGCCAGAATCGCGCCGGAATCGCGGAGACTCCGAAATGGCCAAGCGTACTTGGAACGTTCAGGCCCGACGGCCGCCGCCCACTGACCGGTAATGTCCGGCGCACAGTGACGGGGCTGCATGCAGGCAACGATCCCTGAACCGTGGTAGCGCGGTATGTCCTGAGGCGACAGGCACTCGTCATGAATGACTTGATGGCGGCAGTCACGGCGACCGTTCACCCGCTGAGCATGCTCAATCGCATCCAACGCCGTTCGTATTCCGCGGTCGCCAGTCGCATGGATAAAAATCTGGAATCCTAGCCGGTCAATCCTTGCCGCCACATCGTTGAACTCGCTCGGAGCCCAGAGCAGTTTGCCCGTAGCGCCTGGGCGATCCGTGTAAGGGGCCAGCATGGCCGCGGTGTGCGGTTCAATCACATCGTCGCTATACAGCTTTACAGCGGAAATGCGCAGTTTGTCGTCGTTATTGAAAGTGTGTCGTACTTGGCTGAAGTGATCGATCTGGCTCGCGGGCGTGTGCTGCCGATGATAAAGGGCAACCTGCATGCGAACCGGAAGTTCGCCGCGTTGGCGCGCGTGGTCGTACATTTTCAGATGCTGCAACGTGCACTGGGGTTCTATGACCGTGGTAATACCAAATCCCGAGGCCATGGCGAAGTTTGTCTGCAGGCTCTGGTATTCCTGCGTATCGGAGCGGGAAGGCAGATGTTTTAGATATCCCTCGGAGACGCCACTTGAAAAACCTATGAGAATTCCTGTGGGCTCTCCCGTGTGTGGATCTTTTTGTACATCAGGCGAGTGGTTGTTCTTGGTGACTCCAAACTCGTGAAGGGCTGCCTTATTCACCCAAATCGTGTGGCCGTCGTAAGCAACAAGGAAAGCGGGACGTCCCCCAGTCAACCCTTCGAGGTCGCTGCTCCTTGGTAAGCCGCCATCGCCAAAGATCGAATAATTCCACCCTTCCGCTTGTATCCACTTCAGATCCGGCCGTTCGCTGGAGAATTTTCTGACCCTTTCCTGTATCTCGCTGAGAGACGGTGCGCCGAAGAGCGAAAGAATGTCGGGATCGGAACCCGAGTCAATGTGGTTATGGCTGTCGATGAAACCCGGTAATACGAGCCGGCCCCCGGCATCGATTACCTTTGCCTTTGACGAAACACGTCCAAGTGCGTCGCCATCGGCTCCCACCCATTCGATTCGGTCGCCCTTAATCGCGACGGCTTGGGCCCACGGGCGATCCTTTTCTACGGTGTAGACTCGCGCATTGCGGATCAACAGATCCGACTGTTCCTGTACCGGAAGTGTCTGATTGCCCGATCGAGTCCGCCCAAAACCCGCTCGTTCGAGTAACGCTATCGCCGATGCTGCTAGCGGATACCTAAAGAACTCACGCCGAGAAACACCTGGAAACCGCCCACCCATGTCCTCGTCATCCTTCCCTGTAAAGTCTTCGACCGCCACCACAACCGCCGATTTGCGGTGACATCTCGAGTGGAATAACCGCTTCCTGAAACCGCAACCAGAGATTTCGACAAACTGTAGCACACTGCTCTCGACTTTTTCATAGCCCGGATAGCACGAAGCGGATGATCCGGCTTCAGCGGCAACGTCACTCTTTCGGCGACGGGCTTACCCAACGGCATGACGGCAGCGTTCAGCCCCAATCCTGCCACGAGCGGCAGTACGCTGACCCTGACGGCCAGCGCCACCGCTGCCACGGGATCCGCCGCCATAACGATCACCGAGCTTCGAACTCAGAGTGGTCGGACCCGTAGGCTTGCCCGGATAGAGATCTGCGATCCGCGATCACGAACTTCCTGCTTCAGGATGGGGCACAATCTGCAGAGGGTTCGCCGACCAACCCACTCATGTTTGGCCGCAGTGGCGAACCTCACGATCTCGAGTGCGGCGGGAATAAATCCCGCTTATGTTCTCCATAAATTTAAAGTGCAGAGATATTTCTTATTCGTGTGATAAGAACTATGCATTGGACGGAGAGCGGATTGGTTCTTGCCGTCGCGCATGATTCACCGCCATTTTGCCAAGTTCGTCTGCGCCTGAGGCTAGGGTAGAAGGCGAGCAGCGCTCGTGAAGTGTAGTTCCCCAAAACCTGCTAAGGAGCAATAAGATGTCTGCCTTCCCGCGGCAACGGAGGAAACTGTCTCTCGCGAAGAGATTTTTTCGTCTGGCCATCCGTCTGCGAGATCCGGAGTGGCAACGCTATGGGAAGCTTTTGCTCCTTGGCAAGGCGATGGGCGTCGTCGTGGTTCTGCTTCTCATCATCACAGTTTCAGGCTTGTTCTTTGGGCGGGTGTATGCGGCCGATGCGGAGGTCAAAGCCGCCAACATCGTCAATCCGATTAACACGGTATGGACCCTGATCGCCGCGTTCCTGGTGTTCGGCATGCAGGTCGGATTCACCATGCTGGAGGCCGGCTTCTGCCGCTCCCGCGAGACGGTGAACGTCCTCATGGAATGCATCGTCGACACCTGCCTGTGCGGCCTCCTGTTCTATGCCTTCGGCTTCTCGTTCATGTTCAGCCACGGCAATGGCTTCATTGGCTACCATTGGTTCTTCCTGAAAGACGTGCCGGCAACCTACGAGACGACTGGAGTGTCGTTTCTGGCATTCTGGCTCTTCCAGTTTGCCTTTGCGGATACCTGCTCCACCATCACTTCCGGAGCCATGATCGGCCGCACCGGTTTTGTCGGCGACCTGCTGTACAGCTTCGCCGTCTCTGGTTTCATTTACCCAATCATCGGTCACTGGGCCTGGGGGCCTGACGGTTTCCTCGCCTTGATGGGCAGCGACGGTCACCTCTTTCCGTCTCTGGGGACAGGCTTTCACGACTTTGCTGGATCCACCGTCGTGCATACCATCGGAGGTGTCATCGCGCTGGCCGGCTCCATCGTTCTGGGTCCGCGGCTCGGCCGCAGATTTAAGCGTGACGGCGGCGGTCCCATGCTGCCGCATGACTTGACGATTGCCGCCACCGGCGGCCTGCTCTTGTGGTTCGGCTGGTACGGCTTCAATCCCGGGAGCACGCTCTCCGCCATGGATTTCGAGGGCATCGGCCGGGTGGCGACCAACACCACGCTGGCCGCTTGCGCTGCCGGCTTGACGGCAATGATTTACGCGTACATCCCGAATCGGAAGTGGGATGTGAGCTTTACCATCAACGGATTCCTCGCTGGGTTGGTGGCCATCACTTGTCCCTGTTACTGGGTGAGTCCAACTGGAGCGATTCTTCTGGGCGGCGTGGCTGGGGTTCTCGTCGTCGCCGGCGTCGAATTGCTGGAGTGGCTGCGCATTGACGATCCCATCGGCGCGGTTCCTGTGCATGGTCTGTGCGGAATCTGGGGAACTCTCTCGTTGGGCTTGTTTGCCTGCGGAAAGTACGGATCCACCGGCCCGGTTGCGCCAGACAACTCCGGCGCTCTGAAGGGCCTGTTTTACGGAGGTAGCGTACAGTTGCTGCTCGCGCAGGCGCTCGGGAGCCTCATCATTACAACCGCTACTTTTGTGGTTGCTTACGCAGTTATGTACCTGGTGAACGCGACCGGCACGCTGCGTGTGTCGGCCGAAGGAGAACTTTACGGTCTAGACTTGCATGAGCATGGAATCTCCGCGTATCCGGAATACGTAATTTCTTCCGCGGGCACGCCCGTGGGATTGGGAACCGAATCCGCGATGCTGCGGGAGAAAGAGAATTACTAGGCTGAACCGGCGATGACTAAAGTCGAAGCAATCATCCAAGTCTCCAAGCTGGAGAGCGTAAAGAATTCGCTGCACGAGATTGGGGTCGAGGGAATGACCGTGCTCGAGGCCCGCGGCCACGGAAGACAGAAGGGGCACACCGAGTTCTATCGGGGACGGGAATACACCGTCGATCTCATTCCAAAGATTAAGCTAGAACTGGTGATCGCCGACACCATGGTTGAGAAAGTGGTGCAGGCCATCTCCTTGGCAGCCCGCACCGGCAAAATCGGGGACGGAAAGATCTTTCTCTCGCGCGTGGAGGAGGTCATCCGGATCCGTAATGATGAACGCGGAGAAGGCGCTCTATGACGCTGCCGGAGGCACTCCCGGAGCATCGATCGATTTCGCATCCCCAACAAGTACGCTGCTAAGGGCGTGCGGTTTGGCCCGGATCAACCAGCATGACCACGGCAAGCTCATCGAGCAGCGAGTTACGCGATCTTTACGCCGAGGAATCGGCGCGAATTCGGCAAGAGTTTGCGTCCACCGGAAATGGCTGCGCAGCCGTCACCCAGCGGACTGCGCTGGTGGAACAGATTGCTCTCCGTCTCTGGACGGAAATGATCGATCCAGAGGAACGAGGCCCCCGGAATTTCACACTGGTCGCCCTGGGGGGATTCGGGCGGAAGTGGCTGTTTCCCCACTCTGACCTCGATCTGCTGTTTCTTCACGCCGACCGTGAAACCGAGCAGGCTTTCAAAGATAGGATTCGAGAGTTTTCGCAGGGGCTGTGGGATCTGCGCCTGAAGGTGAGCCCGGCTACCCGCACCCTGCAAGAGTGCGACCGCTTCGATCCCGCCAATGTCGAGTTCGCCATCTCGCTGCTGGACTGCCGCTATCTCGCTGGCGATGCCGATCTCTTCGCGCGGTTGCACGACAAAATTATTCCAAAGTTGATGACGCGAGAGGCACAGTCTCTCTTGCAGCGGCTGGATGACGTTACCCGCTCGCGCCATGAAAAGTTCGGCAACACGGTTTTCCATCTCGAACCGAACGTCAAGGACACCCCCGGCGGTCTGCGGGATTGCAATGTGGCGCTGTGGCTCAGCCTGCTCTCCTCCATCGACAAGCTGCACGACTGGCCGGATCCCAATTCACCGCTGTCCGCCGCCGTGCGCAAACAGTTCGAGCCCGCACTCGATTTTCTGATGTCAGTGCGGTGCTTCCTGCACCTTCGCTCCGGTCGAGACGACAACCTTCTGTCCTGGGAGGCACAGGAAGAAGCCGCCAAACTCGGGATCGGAATGTACGATTCGCAAGGACTCTCGGCCGCCGACTGGATGCGGATTTATTTCGGCCACGCCCGCTCGATTCATCGCACCGCAACCCAGTTGCTGGACGAAATCCCGGCGGCCTGGTCCCCGCTTTCGCGCCACTTTCACAACTTGCGGTCGCGAGTCTCCGACGCCGACTTTTCCGTGGTCGATGGCCTGGTTTTCCTGCGTCAGTCGTCCGCCCTGCAAGATCCCGAGGTCCTGCTCCGGCTTTTCCATTTCGTCGCCCATCATGACGTGCGGCTGAGCACGACCACGGAAAACAAGATTGAGCGCGTGCTGCCATCCCTGGCAGCCACGCCGCCGAGAGGAGCGGAGCTGTGGCTGTACTTGGGTGAAATCCTGGCCCAACCGCATGCCGCCCAGGCGTTGCGCGCCATGCATTCGCTGCGCTTGCTTACGCTGCTCCTGCCGGAACTGAAAGCGATCGATGCCCTGGTGGTGCGCGACTTCTATCATCGCTTCACCGTCGATGAACACTCCTTCCTGGCAATCGAGAACTTGCACCGGCTGCGGCAGGCGCGCTCGGAATGGGAAAAGCACTATGCCGAGATTCTCGCCGAACTGGAGCAGCCAGAATTGCTCTACTTGTCTCTCCTGTTGCACGACACCGGCAAAGGGGAACCTTCCGACAATCACGTCGTGGGCAGCCTGGCGATTGCGGAACGATGCCTGGAGCGTCTGGATCTGGAGCCGTCGGAGCGCGAAACGGTGCTCTTTCTGATTGGCAATCACCTGGAAATGTCGGCGGCGCTCCGCCGCGATATCTTCGATTCGGCAACCGTCGCTGCATTCGCGGACAAAGTGGGAACTCCCGAACGGCTGAAGATGCTCTGCCTGTTTACCTACGCGGACATCAAGGCGGTCAATCCCGACGCCCTGACTCCCTGGAAAGCTGAGAATGTCTGGCAACTGTACATTTCCGCCGCGAACCAACTGAATCGCAACGTGGACCAGAGACTCCACCTGGATGCCGATGCCAACGACGAGAAAATGACCCGCCTGCGAACTCTGGCTCCCACCGCCGGCAAAAAAGTGAAGGCTTTTCTGGAGGGCTTGCCGCAGCGCTACTTGAAAACCTATGCCGCCAGCGAAGTGCTTCATCATCTGGAAATGTCGGAAAACCTGGGGAAACATCCCATCCAGTTGGATCTCAAGCGCGGCCGCCATTGGTTCGAACTGACCCTGGTTACCAACGACCGTCCCTTTCTTTTCGGCAAGGTGGCCGGAGCCTTGGCCGCATGGGGTATGAATATCGTGAAGGCGACAGCGTTTTCGAACTTGGCTGGAACCGTCGTCGACGCATTCTATTTCACCGACCGCTTCCGGACTCTGGAACTGAATCTCTCGGAATGGGAGCGCTTCAAGCGCGGCATCAGCGACGTCTTGATGGGAGAAGCAGATCTGGAACCCATGCTGAAAAGCCGCCTGCAAGCCGAGGAGAAGAAAGGTACTCCCAAGGTCAAGATCAAGACGTCGATTCAGTTCGACGACCAATGCTCTTCCAACAGCACACTGGTACAGGTGGTCGCACAGGACCGCCCGGGGCTTTTGCACACCGTCGCCTCCTGCTTTGCAAATCACAAGTGCAACATCGAAATTGCCCTCATCGATACCGAAGGGCAAATGGCGATCGATGTCTTCTATCTCACCACGAACCGGAAGAAACTGGCGCCAGAGCACCTGAAACGTGTGGAAGCCGCATTGCGAGCGGCGTTGCAAAACGGGCCTTAGCGCAGAGACCCCAACACCGGGCGTGGCCCCGACACAAGCCGCGTTGCCGTCTACCGCCCCGATGCCGGTTCGCTTTCTGCAGATGGCCGCTTCGCGGATGCCGATAACCTAGGTAACTTGGTGCGCCAACCGAATGGACGTAGTCTGTAGTCGATGCCTCCAGGAGTACAACGTTATCAGCGCACCCGAATGGTGCTGCCGTTGCGAGTCTGGCCCGGCAACGAGACTGATCATAGCGCCGCGGCTCAGCTTGCCCATACGCTGGACATCAGCCCCATCGGGGGACGGTTGGGCGGATTACACAATCCGCTACAGACCGGTCAGACCATCACGTTACAGCGGGGGAAAAACAGATCTCAGTTCCGGGTGATTTGGACCAAGGAACTCGGTCCCGGTGAGATGCAGGCCGGCATCGAGTCAGTGGCGTACGAAACAAAAGTTTGGGGAATTGATCTTCCCCACCAACTTACGCGGCAAGAGCCTCTCCAGCCCAGTTCAATCCGTCTTCATGCGGCGAAGTTCGCAAATCCGCAAATGCGTTGGATCGGCGTTGCTGCCAGCCTTGTACTGGCGGTGTCGTTGCTCGCGTTCGCCGGTCGTTGGATTCTAAAGAACTACGACCAAGCTGGGATCATGCCCCTGCCAGCATCGGCTCCAGGGGTGGTCGCGCCGGTGGTTTCATGGAATCCGCGGCCTTACGGCAATGTCCGAGTCACTTTCTTTAAAGAGGACGGCGGCCAAAGTTCAAGCCGCATGCAGGTGGCGGAGGCGCCGCCGGGCCGTGTCATTTATCCGGCCACCCCGGACACCAAACTTGCCGGCGAAGTCGCCATGAAGGTTGTGATCGCAACCGATGGCCGGGTTAAGGAAATTCACGTATTGAGCGGCAATCGGATTTTGGCCGAGGCTGCGGTTCAGGCCGTCCGGTTCTGGCACTACACTCAACATGCGCTGAATGGCGATGCCGTCGAAGCTGAAACCAGAGTGACCATCCGATTCCACGGTCAGGACGCCGTTTCCATCAAGTTTCCCTCTTCTGTCAGCAACGGCGGGCTCGCGCTGAATCGTCCGCCGCAGTCGCCGGAATATGCCACGCCCTAATTTCCTCAAACACTAGTCTCGTCTTTCGATCTTCCACCCTCACAAACTTGCCGTGCCGGTATTAGACTGATTAAGCTCTAAGCAGCTGACCCGAGGTAAGCCATGCCCACTGCCACGCGCACCAATCCGCTTTCATTCCTCACCGATCAACTCGACGAACTCAAAGCGAAGGGCACTCACTTCAAACTGCGAGTCCTCGATGACGAACAGGCGCCCGTCTGCACTTTCGACGGCAAGCGCGTTATCAATCTCGCCTCGAACAATTATCTCGGCTTTACCACCCATCCCAAGCTGCGCGAAGCCGCCCTCGAAGCCACGCGCAAATACGGCGTAGGGTCGGGCGCCGTCCGCACCATCGCCGGCACCATGAAGATTCACATGGAGTTGGAAGAAAAAATCGCGCGCTTCAAGAACGTCGAGGCCTGCGTGGTCTTCCAGTCGGGGTTCACAGCCAATGCAGGCACAGTTTCGTCCTTCCTCGGCAAAGACGACTACATCATCTCCGACGAACTCAATCACGCCTCCATCATCGATGGCTGCCGCCTGTCCCGCGCAAAGATCTTGGTCTTCCGCCACAAGGATGTGGCCCACGCCGAAGAGCAACTCGCGAGCGTGAAGAACGAGCCGGGAAAGAAGCTGCTGATCTCTGACGGCGTCTTCTCCATGGACGGCGACATTGGCCCGCTGCCCGGCCTCTGCGATGCCGCCGAAAAATACGGAGCCATCATGATGGTCGATGACGCCCACGCCTCCGGCGTCCTGGGCCGCCAGGGCCGCGGCACCGTCGATCACTTCGGAATTCACGGGCGCGTTGACATTCAGGTCGGCACCTTGTCAAAAGCGATCGGCGCTCTCGGTGGATACGTCTGTGGCACTCGCGATCTGATCGATTTTCTCTGCCACCGCGCGCGCCCATTTCTGTTTTCTACCTCGCATCCGCCATCCGTTGCCGCGACCTGCATTGCGGCCTTCGACGTTCTCGAAACCGAACCACAGTGGATGGAGCAACTCTGGGCCAACACCCGCTTCTGGAAAAAAGAACTCGGCCTGCTCGGCTTCAACATCGGAGGCCAAACCACTCCCGCCAGCGAAACCCCAATCACTCCCATCATCATCGGCGACGGACGCTTGACCATGGCTTTCTCCCGCGAGTTATTCAAAGAAGGAGTACTCGGAACCGGCATCGCCTTTCCGACGGTCCCCGAAGGTAAAGCCCGTATCCGCACCATCATGACCGCCACGCACACGAAAGAAGAACTACAGCAGGCGCTTGGAGTGTTGCAGCGCGTGGGAAAGAAGATGGGGATTCTCGGGTAAACTCCCGAGTTGCATCGCCCGCAAAGCGGACTGCCGCCGAAAAGCGGGACCAGTGCCGAGTTCCGCAGATACACGACATACTCAACTGCAAAAGTCCGCTGGTGATTTTTCTTGACAGCGAGCGAAACCCGAGACATAATGCGCCCTACTACCTGTCATAGTTGTCCTTCTTCCTCAGACAGGTACTTGTTTACGGGGTTTCAAGTCAAGAGGATGGCACGCGGCCGAGATTGGTTTCGCCAGCCTGGGTTCGGCGGTTTATGTCAAGCGGGCACCTCATGCTGCGGCGATTCTGCGGAGCCAACGCAAAACGAAATAACACCAAATTTTAGGAGGATAAGAATGTCCGACAAGGGAAAGGGAATTCACTTGTTACCGGGCCTGAGTGCGGTAGCGATCACGATGCTACTTGCCAGTTTTTCAGCGACCCCAGCGGCGGCCCAGGGAAAGGCTGCCGGCATATCTGATAGCGCGCTGCAATCGGCCCTTCAGCGGGGCCTGCCCGGTGCGGTCGCGGATCATACGGGAAAGGGAGCCGTTGCGGCCCGAGACCAGGGCATGGGCTCCGGGTTGGCGGCCCGCTCAGTCGACATGAGCGAGGTGCCGCAGGCCAGTTCGTTTGCATCCCCGGAGGAAGATCATGATCGTCCGCTCTCGGGTTTGACCGAGGACGAATACCAGGCGCTCAAGAAGCTGGTTGCGAAGCGAGCCGCGGCGGGCGAAATCGGTTCATTGCCATCGAGCGCCCGTAGCGCCGGTCCTGCCATCGCCGTTTCTCCGCAGTCGGTGGGTTCGCATAGTAGCTTTTATGCGCAGAGTGAAGTCTGCTGCGATCCGCCGGACATGTCGCTCGCAGTGGGCCCGAAATACATCCTGCAGATGGTGAACAACTACGTGGCCGTCTACGACAAGAGCGGCAATTTGCAGAGCGGCTTCCCCAAAGCCGCCGACACGTTCTTCGGCCTGGCTTCGGGTACCTACACCACAGACCCTCGCGCCTTCTACGATTGGGACTCGGGCCGCTACTTTGTGTTGGAACTCACCGAGACCAACACCGGCAACGCCAGTGGCAGCCCCAACGTTGGGGCCGTAGCCTGGGCGGTCAGCAAGACCAATAATCCGACAGGAGCCTGGTATGTCTATTCCAATAACCTCCAACAGGCGAGTGGTGTGTGCCCGGACTTCCCCACACTCGGACAAGACAACACCGACTGGGGACCCCACGCTACCAAGGGAGGCATCTACATTGGCCTCAATCTTTGGAGCGGCGCGAACGACTGCCATGGCGATAGTTACAACAACAACATAATCTACATCCTGCCCAAGGATGAGCTCTACAGCGGGGGCGGATACAGCTACTGGTATATGGACGGGTTGAATATTAACGGAACCTTGGTGGATACCCTGCAACCTGACAACGTTACGTCAAAAACCACCAATCCCAGCTCGATCTTCTGGACCAACTCCTACAACTATGACTGGGGCAGCGGGGCCTGCTCCGGCGGGTGCAACGGGCTTGTCGTGTGGTCCGAATCCGGCCCCACCGGCGGCACCAACCCGAACCCGAACAATCCCTTTCAGTTCCTGAACGGCGTCAGCAATGGCCCGGTCTTGGTCGGCAAAACCATCAGCACTGTCCACAATTACTCGACTCCACCCAATGCCAGCGGACCGAACTGCAAGGCCGGATCGACTCCTTGCGTCGATACCGACTACACCTTTATTTCCGGACAAGTCAAGTACAACGCAGGCGAATTGTTCGGTTCTTTCAATACGGGAGTATCCGGGACAAGTCCGGCTGTGGCTGGCCCCATCTGGTTCGATGTGCATCCCGTAACTGGCAATAACGGTCAGCTGACGGCGGTGGAGGAGCGCCAGGAAGACTGTTTCCTGTGCGGCGGTTGGAGCAACAACGGCTCGGCCTACTACGCGACACTCCAGCCAGACCCGGAAAACAACGTGGTGATGGTATTCGACTACTCCACGGATGCCGTTTATCCGAGTATGGTCTATACCTCCCGGCGCGTTACCTATGGCGACAGCCTCATGGACGGTGCTGGCATTTTCCTGGTGCAGGGCGGGGGATCGGGAGTTTCCGGGCGCTGGGGAGACTACACCGCCACCTCGCCCGATTTCAGCAGCTCGACCGTTGGCTTGTTATGGTTCGCGGCCCAGTACGCCCCTACATCAGGGAGTTGGGGGACGGCGATCGGTTCAGCCGAATATAAGACTGCCGCTAGCCAGTAGACTGCAGATACAGCTTCACACATTGTGATCACGGCCCCAGGCGTTCGCCCTGGGGCCTTTTTTCTGAGCAAACTAATTCCGACAGTTCCCTTCCAAACATTGGCACTCAGTTGCTTGAGACGCAGCCAGCTAGCGAGTTGCGCTCGGCTTCGGCGCGCCGCCGACACACGATCCGCGCTAGTGGCCCCCCGGCGTATCCTCCACAATCGCCTGCACCAACTCATCGATCGCGTCCGTAACTCGTTTCGCCGGAAGATTGAAGTTATTCGACAAAATGGAGAAGACCACCACTTCTCCCCCATCGGTGGTCGCAAACCCCGAGAGCGCCTTCACCCCGCCCAGCGAGCCGGTTTTCGCCATGATGCGATTGTGCAGCCGCGGCGACACGAGGCGTTCGGTCAGCGACCCATCGACGCCGGCAATCGGAAAGGTCGCCTTATAGTCTGCTCCCCAAGGCTGCGTCGAGCAATAACGCAGCAGCTGAACAATGGCATGGGGAGCCACCAGGTTTTGCCGCGAAAGTCCCGATCCGTCGTAAAAAACGTACTGGTCGCTCGAGATCCCTGCCTGCGTCAAAAATCCGCGCAGAACTTCGAGGCCGCCTTCGATCGTCCCGGCGTTGCCGCGCTCGCGCCCCAGAAGGCGCAGCAGAAGTTCGGCGTGCAAATTCTGGCTGACTTTGTTGATCACGCGAATATCCTGTAGCAGCGGCTTCGATTCGTAACTGGCCAGCGTGATCGGCGGATCGGGCTTCCGGGCACGCGCTGGGCCATCGCTGCCTCCATGCGATGGCGCGATGGCGGTCACGCTGAAAGTGGAAAGCGCGGCCAGTTCGGTGTGGCGCGTACGCTGATTCCCGTAGATCACAATGCCGCGTTTCTCGAGCAACCGGCGGAACAACCCAGCGGCAAACTCGGCCGGATCTTCGATGGCCAGCGCTTCGTTGGCGCCCGCATCATCGAGCGGCATGTTGCCCCAGAGCGTGAGAACTGTCGATCCCGGCTCGCGGTTGACGAAAAACTTGCGTCCCGTGCCCGCGGGAGTCGTGATGATCCGATTGTCGAGCCGGTAGTACTCGGCGAAAGGCGTGACGCTGACAAAGGCCTTCTCGCCCGGACGATCGGCCGGAAGAATATTCACGAAGACGACGTTGTCGTTAATGGTCAAAGCAGAGACGGGCGCGCCGTCGGCCCAAACGAGGTCGTCCTGGCTCCAGCCTTCGCCGTAGCGTTCGAAAGCAAAATAAGAATCGTCCGCCACGATGTCGCCGTCGATGAACTTCACGCCTTTTTGCACCAGCGCGTCGGCCAGCGATTCCAGCGCCTGAATCGGATCTTCGTTCCGCTGCGTCTTGAGATCGTAGGGAAGTTCGCGCCCCGAAAGGTTGGGGTCGCCATGGCCGACAAGAACGAGATCTCCGTTCAGCCGGCCGTAGCGGTCGAGCGTACCGGTGGTTTCGACGGTGGTGCGGAATTTGTAATCGGGACCGATCAGGGCGAGCGCGGCCGCGGTGGTGAAGAGCTTCGTATTCGAAGCGGGCGTGAAGAGCTTGTCGGCGTTCTGCGAGTACAGCGTCTTGCCGGTTGCCAGAGAAACGATTTCGATTCCCCAGAATCCCCGCGCCAGGTCCGGGGCATTGAGTACGCCGGTAATGCGTTGCTCCAGCGACTGGACCGGCGCCGGTGGAACCGGTGCGGCCAGCAGCGGCGCCAGCATCGCAAAGACCAAGAAAACGAAACCCGCAACCGAAAGCCCGCGAGACATGCAGTGGATTGTAACACCCGCAAAAACCGGACTCGTTCTAGAATAGCCGCAGCATGCGCGCGATCTTTCAGTGGAATGTGGGCTCTCGTGTCCTTGAGTTAGGGCGGCGCACTCTGATCATGGGCGTCGTCAACGTAACCCCCGATTCCTTTTCCGACGGCGGACTCTACATCGATGCCGAAAAAGCCGTGCTCCGCGCCGAGCATCTGCTCGACGAAGGCGCAACCATCGTCGATGTGGGTGGCGAATCGACGCGCCCCGGATCGGAGCTCGTCTCGGAGGAAGAGGAACGCAGGCGAGTGCTGCCCGTGATTCGGGATTTGAAGCGGCGGCGACCGAATGCCGTGGTCAGCGTCGATACCTACAAGGCAAGTGTGGCCCGCGCGGCCGTGGAGCTCGGCGCGGAAGTGGTCAACGACGTGAGCGGATTCCGCTGGGATCCGAAGATGGCGAAGACCCTGGCGGAATTGAAGATCGGAGCGGTGCTGATGCACACCCGCGGACGCCCGGAAGAGTGGCCTGCCCTGCCGCCGATCGGCGATCCGGTGCTGATGGTCAAGCGCGATCTGCGGCAGTGGGCCGAAACCGCGACCCTGGCCGGCGTCAAGCGCGACCACCTCGTACTCGACCCCGGATTTGGATTCGGGAAGCGTTTCGAGGAAAACTATCCGCTGCTCGCGCACTTCGCGGAATTGCAGCAGATGGGATTTCCGTTGCTTGCAGGAGTCTCACGAAAATCGTTTGTCGGGCGCATGCTGGCCAGCGATGGCAAGGACGCCGAGGTTGCCCAGCGCCTCTATGGCACTCTGGCTGCAGAAACGGCTTTGATCCTGAAGGGCACGCACATCATTCGGACCCACGACGTGCGGGTTGCCCTCGAGGCGGCAAAGGTGGCTGACGCCATCGTGGCCAGCGGAGGCTGATATCGGTGGTGGAGCAGGTTGGTCGTCATCACTAAGACTTGTCATCCTGAGCGAAGCGAAGGACCTGCTTTTGCCCGCAGCAATCCCACTTCCTGGGCCGCAAACCGAGCGAATCTTAATCGCTGCGGAACCCGTCCTCGGCTTATGTTTGACTCTTTTCATGAGAGCGTACTCAGAAACCTGGAGCATCGCGGCAGCTGATTCTCGGTGAGCCGGTTGCATGTCTTCAATTCCCTGATTCCAGCCCATTTCCCTCCACCGCCTTTTGGTTTGTACCGATGTGAGGCGCGGCACGCTGCTTGCAACCATCCGCAGCATGCCGGATCTGGAAGTCACTCCCGCACCCAAGAGCGCGCCCCAAAAGAAAAGCCCCCATAAAAGTAAGAGGGGCGGAGTGGCCGCGATGCTTGCTTTGACTCTCGGGGCTGCCGGCATCTACCTGTGGCTCGGCCCCCAGCGCTCGACCAGCGCGTCCTCCACCGCCGTGGAATCCACCTTCCCCCTCGAAACCTTTGTCGTGAATCTCAGCGGCAATCTCAACGGCTCCAGCCAGCGTGCCTACCTGCGGGTCGGCATCACCCTCGGATTGGCACACCCGCTCCCCCGCAACCCGGCGGAAGCCACGCCCACGGCGGCGGTGCGCGACACCATCCTCTCCGTCCTGGCCACCGCGCAACCCGACGAAATGCTCAAGGCCGAGGGCAAACGCCAGCTTAAGGACGACCTCCTGCGAGCCCTGCAGGAACGAGTGCCGCAATTGGCGGTCGAGAATGTGTACTTCACCGAATTTCTGGTTCAGATGTAAGCGCTGCAAGATGCACACGGTGCCAATGCAAATGATGCGGACGGAAATATTCCGGCTGTCGATCGCGCGGACGCAGAAGAGGCAAGGGTAATGGCCGCCGCTGCCCAAGCGAAGCCATCTGCGCCGTCCGCCGATCCTGTTGCCGAACCCCTCGAGGAAAAATGGCAGCGCGTCGAAGCTCTGCCCTGCCTGCTCACCGTCGAGATCCCCGTCCCCAACTTCACCGTCAGCGATCTCGTTCAGCTGGAACACGGCCGCATCGTCGCCACGCCCTGGACCGTGGGGCAAGACGTTCCCCTGCGTGTCAACGACGAATTGATCGCCTGGAGCGAGTTTGAAGTCGTGAACAACCAACTGGCCGTGCGCTTGACGGAGTTGGCCTAGATGGAACCCCGGACGATCACCAGCGCGGAGGAACGCCCCCGATGGGACTATGCACCGACAGGGTTGGCAAACGTGGAAGCCACGCGGGCGGACACAGTACCCGACTCGCGGCGCTTTTTTGCGCTCGCCGCCAGCCGTATCAAAGAGCTCGCGCGCTCCGCAACTTTGAGATCGTTGATCTCTCGTGCGCGCGGCCCACGCAAGGCGCTCCGCGTTCGTGAGAGCGCTGCTCTCGGCGACCGCCGCTTCATCTCCATCATCCAGTTTGAGCGCCAGCGCTTTCTGATCGGCTCCAGCCCCGGCTCGGTCACCCTTCTGGCACGGCTGCCGGACGAATCCGCCCCGGCCGCAGAATCCGGAGAAGCCAGCTGATGCGCTCACGGCGCAGTTCGATCGGTCTCCTCCGATTGCTTTTGGTTTTGCTCGTAGCCACCGCCGCCCCGCTCTGGGCGCACCCGCGGGCGGCGCCCGACTTGTCGCTGCCGGGTCTCTTGCCTGGCGGGTCCGCCCCCGGCAGTTCCGCTCCCTGGAACATCGTCGTACTGCTCACGCTGCTGACGTTGATTCCGGCCATCGTTTTGTCGATGACTCCGTTCGTGCGCCTGCTCATCGTCTTTCATTTTCTCCGCCAGGCGCTCGGCACCCAGACCACGCCCAGCAATCAGACGCTCATCGGGCTTTCGCTTATCCTCACGTTCTTCCTCATGCAGCCGGTGGGCGCCGCCATCTACAACGATGCCGTGGTCCCGCTCGACGCCGGACACATCACCATGATGGCGGCTCTCGATCGCTCAATCGTACCCATGCGCCATTTCATGCTGAAATACGCCCGCGAAAAAGACCTCGCGCTTTTCGTCGAACTGGCGCACGAGCCGCGTCCGGCGCGTCCGGAGGATCTCGGCATGCGCATCGTCGCGCCCGCCTATCTCCTGAGCGAGCTGCAGGTCGGTTTTCGCATCGGCGCCGCTCTGTTTCTGCCCTTTATCGTCATCGATCTGGTGACCGCGGCCATCACCACATCGATCGGCATGATGCAGCTGCCGCCGGTCATTATTTCCACCCCCCTCAAGATTCTTTTGTTCGTCGTGGTCGACGGCTGGAACCTGCTCATCGGTTCCCTGATGCGGAGTTTTTCCTGAAAGGCGCGTATGGGCACAGAACAAGTTGTCGCGCTGTTCCGCCACACCCTGCAGATGGCTCTGCTGATGGGCGCGCCGCTGCTGTTGATCGCGGTGTTCGTCAGCTTGCTCGTCAATGTCGCGCAGGTGCTGACTTCGTTGCAGGATCAGACTTTGTCCCACGTGCCGCGTCTGGCGGTGATGGCGGGGGCCATCCTCGTGTTGTTTCCCTGGATGTTGCGCAAGCTGATGTTTTTCACCATCGGCCTGTGGTCCGACTTTCACCCTTTTGTCCGATGAATCGATGGCGAAGTAAGAAATTGTCATCCCGAGCGCAGCGAGGGATCTGTAGTTTGTCGCGGTTGAGGTAATTGTGCTCCAGATGCCCATAGCGATGCCGTTTGCCCTGCCCCTCGAGCGCACCGTCGCTGCCTGGATGATCGCCGGGTCGCGCGTCACCGGCCTGCTGGTGGTTGCGCCCTTCTTCGGCAGCGCCGCTGTCCCCCCTCGCGTCAAAGTTGGACTCGCTTTTCTGCTCACCGCGTTCATGGCGCCGCTGGTTCCCGCGCCTCCGGCCGCGATTTCCCCGGCCGCGCTCCTCGTGATTTTGCCCGGCGAATTCGCCATTGGGTTCCTTCTCGGATTGACCCTCCAGCTCATCTTCGAGGCCGGACAGATTGCCGGTCAGGTATGCGGCGTGCAGATGGGATATTCCCTCGCCAGCCTCATGAATCCCGACAACAGTCAGGCCGATTCCGGAGTACTTTCCACTTTCTACGAATTGATCGTGCTCCTGCTCTTTCTTCAGCTCGGCGTCCCACACTGGCTGTTGCGTGGACTCGGGCGCAGCTTCGAGTATCTGCCGCCCGGCCACTTTTCTCTTACCTGGCCGGCAGTGCACGCGCTCTTCGAATTTTCCGGGGGCATGTTTGTGGCCGGTCTGCAGATCGCCGCGCCGGTCGTGGTCGCGAGCTTGTTTGCCGATGCCGCGCTTGGTTTTATCGGCAAGGCTTCGCCGCAATTGCCCGTTCTGTTTGTTGGCATCTCGATCAAGAATCTTTTGGGCTTGGCGCTGCTGTGCGGGGGAGTTGCCCTCTGGCCGCGTTTCTTCGATGCCCGCTTTGGCCGTGCCCTCGACGCCTCGGAAAGGATTCTGAAACTCGCGCACTGACTCACTGCGAACCGAAAACTGAGAACTGACAACTGAGAACCGAGAGCTGATTTATGGCCGAAGCCAACCAGACCGAACAGGCAACTCCGCGGCGGCGCCAGAAGGCGCGCGAAAAAGGACAGGTCGCGCGCAGCCGCGATCTCATCGGCGCCGCTTCCGGCATGGCCGCCGTCTTCGTTCTCTTTGCCCTGCTGTCGAGCTTTCCTCTGGCCTGGCGCGGCTTTTTTCGCGACTGCCTCGAATTTTCGATGAAAGACGGCGCCATCTCCGGCAATCTGCGCATGGATGCGCTGCCTCCGGTCTGGAGCCACTCCGGACTCTTCGTCGCCGTGGGCGCGGCGCTGGCCCTGGGATGGGTGGCCGCGCTCTCTTCCGCGCTGGCGCAGGGAGGCCTGGTCTTCGCTCCCACCTCGCTCGCGCCCAACCTTTCACGCATGAGCCCGGCGGCCAAGCTCGGCCAACTGTTTTCGATTACCGCGCTGCGCGGACTGATCAAGTCTCTGCTGCCCGCCGCCGTCGTCGCCTATGTATCGGTCGGCTGCCTGCGCCGCGACTGGCCTTTGCTCATGGCGCTCCCGGGCCGCTCGGCGCACGCCATGCTTGGCTTTGCCGGCAGCCGCGTTTTCGAAGTCGCCTGGAAATCCGCTCTCGTGCTTCTTCTCTGGTCGGTTCTCGACTACTTCTTCGAGCGCCAGCACCTTTCGAGCGAACTGAAAATGAGCCGGCAGGAAATGAAAGACGAATACAAGGAAACGGAAGGCAATCCCATCATCAAAGGCCGCATTCGGCGGCTGCAGCGCCAGGTGCGCCGCCGCCGCATGCTCGCGGACACCAAGCGCGCCGCCGTGGTCATCACCAATCCCACCGCCTACGCCGTCGCGCTCGAATATCGCCCCGATCTGCCCGCGCCCATCGTCGTCGCCAAGGGACGCAACCTGCTGGCCGCGCAGATCAAGGAAATCGCGCGCTGGGAAAACATTCCCATGGTTGAGAACAAGCCGCTCGCGCACGCCCTCTACCGCACCGTCGAGGTGGGACAGAGCATTCCCGCGAAACTCTATACCGTCATTGCCGAAATTCTGGCGGCCGTCTACCGCGCCGAGGCTCGCGCCCGCGCCGCCGCCGCCGCCGCAGAAAAAAGAGGACGCCGCTGATGCCTACCCCCGCCGCCGCCCCCGGACCTCTCACCCGCAATCAATTCGTCGAATGGATCGTTCCCATCGCCGCCGTCAGCCTGGTGTTCGTCATGCTCGTGCCGTTGCCGGCCATGGCGCTCGATCTCCTGCTCGCCACCAGTTTTGCCGCGTCCGTGCTGGTCCTGCTCTCGGCGCTGCAGATCCTTCGCCCGGCGCAGTTTTCCGTTTTCCCCAGCCTGCTGCTTCTGCTCACCTTGTTCCGCCTGTCACTGAACCTCGCGTCCAGCCGCCGCATCCTGCTGCACGGCAACGAAGGCGCCGGGGCCGCCGGACGCGTCATCGAAGCCTTCGGGCAATTCGTCGTCGGCGGCAACTACATCGTCGGGTTCGTTCTCTTCATTGCCCTCATCGCCATCCAGTACATCGTGGTCAGCCACGGCGCGGTGCGCACCGCCGAAGTCACCGCGCGCTTCACTCTCGACGCGCTGCCCGGCAAGCAGATGGCCATCGACGCCGACCTCAATGCCGGACTCATCGACGAACATCAGGCGCGCGCCCGCCGCGAACAAACAGCCCGCGAAGCCGAGTTCTACGGGGCCATGGACGGCGCCGCGCGTTTCAACCAGCGCGATTCCATCGCTACCATTCTGATCACCGGCATCAACATCCTGGCCGGCTTTCTCATTGGAGTCTTCCAACTCGACATCCCCTTTCGCGAGGCGCTCAAGACCTACACTGTGCTCACGGTCGGCGACGGCCTGGTCACCCTGATCCCTTCGCTTCTGGTCTCGATGGCGGGAGGCATGGTGGTGACCCGCGCCTCCTCGAACGCCACCCTCTCCGCCGATCTCGGCACGCAACTGCTGTCGCGACGGCGCTCGCTGCAGATCGCCGCCGGCGTTATGGTCGCGCTCGCTTGCATCCCCGGGCTGCCGAAGGTTTCCTTCCTCGCCATTGCCGGCGTCGTCCTGCTGCTCGCCGCGCGCCTGCCCAAGCCCCTGAAAGACAAAGACGGCAGGGTCATCGAAGTTGCCGACCCGGGCGCGCTGCCCGCCGCCACGGGCGAGAAAGACAAGAAGGCCGCCAAGTCCGACTCCATCGAAGATCTGCTCAAACTCGACGAACTCTCACTCGAAGTCGGCTATGCCCTGGTCGGCTTGGTCGACGTGCAGCAAGGCGGACAGCTGCTCGCCCGCGTCAAGGCACTGCGCAGCTCGCTGGCCGTGCAGCTCGGCTTCATCGTTCCACCCATTCATATCACCGACAACGTCCGCCTCAAACCGCGTGAATATGTCATCTCGCTGCGCGGCGTCGAAATCGCCCGCTGGGAAATGCTCGAAGATAAGGTCCTCGCCATTAGCTCCGAACTCAACCCGCCCCCGCTGGCCGGAACGCCGACCCGCGAGCCCGCGTTCGGCGTCGCCGCGCTTTGGATTGACCGGGCCCTGGAATCGCAGGCGCTGACCTCCGGCTATGCCGTCGTCGACCAGACTTCGGTCCTCTCCACCCACCTCGCCGAAGTGATCCGTCTGCACGCCTACGAATTGCTGACCCGGCAGGAAACCAAGCGCCTGCTCGACCGGCTCAGTGAAAGCCACCCCAAGCTGGTCGAAGAACTGGTTCCCAAGATACTCAGCCTCGGAGAAGTGCAAAAAGTGTTGCAGCAACTTCTGCGCGAGCAGGTTTCGGTTCGCGACCTGCCCAGCATCCTGGAAACGCTGCTCGACGCCGCCGCTACTAACAAGCATCCGGTAATGCTGGTCGAGGCGGCCCGCCAGGGTCTGGGCCGCGCGCTCGTCCGCCCGCTGCTCTCCGACGACGGCGGCCTGCGCGTGCTCACGCTCGATCACAGCATTGAAGAAGAACTGAGCCGCGCCTTCAACCCGCAGGCGCCGCCCGCGACCGGCACGGGATTGCAGCCCTCTGGTTTGCAGCCCTCATTCGTTCGCCGCATCCTCGATGGCTTGCGCCAGCTGGCGGGAGAGCAGGTAGCCCAGACCGCGCCGGTTTTGCTCTGCGGCACGCCCGCGCGTTTTCATCTGCGCCGCCTGCTCGAACCCTTCCTCCCCAAAGTTGTTGTGCTCTCTCCCCTGGAAATTCCTCCCATGGTTCCCGTGCAGTCGCTGGGTACGGTCCGATGAAAGCTGCGATGAAAAAAGGTCGCTATCCATTGGAGTACGTCGTTGGTCGTGAGTCGTCAGTCGTTCGGTGCATCGGATGCAAACGATAAGCAGGAGCAAACGACTAACGACCGACGACTAACAACGACTTAACGAAAGCAGGCCATTCTCATGACCAACCATGCCGCCGAAGCCTATCAGCGGGTGCAGACCGATGCCGAACGCGATCGCATCCTGACGGAACAGCTACCGCAGGTCCGCTACATCGCGCGCCGCATTCACGAGCGGCTGCCCCGCCACGTGCCCTTCGAGGATCTCGTCCACGCCGGCGTAGTCGGACTGATCGATGCCCTCAATAAGTTCGATCTGTCCAAGCAGGTGCAGTTCAGTTCCTATGCCAAGTTCCGCATCCGGGGCGCCATTCTCGACAGCCTGCGCGAACTGGACTGGAGTCCGCGCGAATTGCGCCGCAAAGGCCGCCTGGTCGATTCCGCTTTTGCCGAACTTTCCGGCAAACTCGGACGCGCGCCCGACGAACATGAGCTCGCCCGGGAGATGGGGATCGGCCTGCGTGAACTGCAAGCGCTGCTCGCCGAGCTCGACGGTCTCGAAGTCGGCAGCCTGCGCGTCGAGTCGCCGCGCGACGGCAAAGAGGAGAACCTCACCGATTACATTCCCGCGAAACCCGAGGAGACGCCGTTTTTTCAGTGCCTGCGCTCGGAGACGAAGCAATTGCTGGAGCAGGCAGTTTCCGAATTGCCGGAAAAGGAACAGCGTGTGCTGGCGCTCTACTACTACGAAGAACTCACCATGAAGGAAGTTGGAGCCGCGCTCGGCATTGGCGAATCGCGCGTCTCGCAGATTCATTCCCTGGCGATGGTCCGGCTGCGTGCCCGGCTCAATTTCCTGACCGCGCCCGCCGCCGCCCGAGGCAAAGCCGCGGGCAGCACCTAGGAAATTGGCGGAGGGTGGTTCCGATGGAATGATTCGACACGCGGGAGCACGCAATGGAAAAGGTTCTGAACCAGCAGGAAATCGATGAGATGGTACGCGCCGCGCGCGCCGGCAATGCCTCCGCCGGCGCCACCGGCCCCGTTGTCCAGCCCTGGGACATCCGCCAGGCGGGACAGATCGGAAGCGACCAGTTGCGCGCCATCAATCAGCTCCATGAAGCTTTTGCCCGCAACCTCGCCACCGCCATTGGCGGATATCTGCGCATCGCTTTTGGCGTCAGTCTGGTCTCCGCCGAGCACCTCACCTTTCGCGAGTTCCTGCAGCGCATCCCGGAGCAAACCTACCTTGCGTCCTGCGATCTCGCCCCCGCCGGCGCCATCGCCGTCCTCCAGCTCGATCTGGCCATCGCCTTTCCCCTTATCGACATCTTGCTGGGAGGGGAAGGCACGCACAGCGCGGCCGCTCGCGACCTCACCGAAATCGAAGAACAGGTTCTGGAAGGCATCGTTCGCATCATGCTTCGCGAACTGCAAAACAGCTGGAACGCGATTGCGCTGGAATTCAATTTCGGCGCGCGCCAGCCCATCCTGCAAACGCAGCGCTTGATGCCCCCCGAAGAAAAAAATCTGGGCCTCAGCTTCGAAATCAAAATGGCGGAAACCCGCGGCACCCTCAACCTCGCCGTCCCGGCCGTGGTTTCGAACGCGCTGCTCAGAAAAATGTCGGCCGACTTCAGCCACCAACGCCGCCGCAGCCCCGCCGAAGCCCGTGGGCAAATTCAGAAAAGGCTTCTCCAGTGCTTCTTCCCGGTGGAACTCTCCATGCCCGGCCTGCAAGTGCCCTTGGAGAAACTCAGCAACCTCGCGCCCGGCCAGTTGCTTCCCTTTTCCCGAAACGCCTCCGAGCCGGCCGCTCTGGCCGTGGAGGATGTGCCGCTCGGTTCCGCTAGTCCGGTGCGGGTCAACGCTTGCCGCGCTGCTCGCGTCCTCTCGCTCAAGACTTCCGCTTCCACCGCGGGGGCACCATGAGTCGGGAAACACGTCCTGGTGCGATGCAGGGTGAAACGATGCAGGTGAAAATATGACGGACACAGCCAACGCCGCCGCGAACCATCCGGCGCCCGAACTCCGCATCGAACTTCGCCACTGGTGCGAAGCCTGGAAAACCTGTCTGCAAGATTTGCTTTCTCAGGTTTCGGGAAAACCCGGTACCTTCGAATTCTCCAACCAACCCCTGCCCGCCGCCGATTCCGATCTCTGGTACACGGTCGTGGCCGGAGGCGCCATCCGGGGCGAAATGACCTTGCGTCTGCCGGTTGCCTCCGGCGCCAGCCTCGCCCGGAAGTTCCTTGGTGAAACCGACGCCGCCGAGACCGCGACGGAAGCCCCTTCGGCCGAATCCATCTCGGCGGAAAGCAAGGAAGCCCTGGAGGAACTGCTGCGCCAGGTCGCCGGCCTTGCTGCCACCGCTCTCGCACCAAGCGCCGGCGGCGAAGTGCAGCTTCATCTCTCCGCCTCCGCCGCGCCCTCCTGGTCCTCGGACGCCATCGTCTGCTTCCAAACCGCGAACGCAGCCGCAGCCGGCTCGCCGACCGCCCATGAAATCATCGCCTTCGAAATTCAGGTCAGCCCAGCCCTCGCCGCGGAGCTTCAGCCGCGAGATCAGCCGGCGGAGCGTCCGCAAGAATCGTCTTTGCCCCAGGCCCCTCCATCGTCCAGCTACCGCCGCCTCATGGATGTCGGCCTCGACGTCAAACTTCGTTTCGGAAGCCGCCGCATGCTGCTGCGCGATGTGCTTGCCCTCAGCGCCGGAGTCGTAGTCGAACTCGACAACAAGCTCCACTCGCCCGTGGACTTGCTGCTCGACGGACGCCTCATCGCCCAGGGCGAAGTCGTCGTCGTCGACGGCAAATACGGATTGCGCATCACTGGCGTAGTCGATCCCGCGCCTGCCGCCGGAGCGCCCGGTTGAGGGCTGTCCGCGCCCAGAGTCAATGAGGTCAAGAGTTTGAACGCAGAGCTCGCTGAGATTTACACAGGAAATCGGCTTGCAAAACCTCTCCGCGTACTCTGGCTCTCCGCGCACTCTAGGTTGAGGGTTTGACTGAGATCTGATGCCGGAGAGCCGAGAGTCTCACACGCACGAAGCGCAATGATCTTCTCTTATCGGAGGACTGTCCGATGCCAGACTTTTTCAAGCCGCTAATCCGGACCGCCAACTGGATCAAAACCCGCAACCAGGAATCCGCCGATCCACCGTGCGCGCTTGCGTCCTGCGCCGGCCCGCACTCGCTCTGGCAGCGATTCCGCAAACGTCGCCGTCCCAGCGGAACTTTCCTCCAGGGCGTCTTCTATTGCCGGCCGCAATGCCTGGAAACTGCTTTGATCGGCCAGCTTTCTCGCTTGCGTACCCTGGCTCCGTCGCCGCCGCCGCCCCACCGCATTCCCCTCGGCCTCCTCATGGTGGCTCGCGGCAAGCTAACCTACCTCGAAGTGCGCGCCGCCCTCGAAGCCCAGCGCCGCGCCCGTTACGGAAAAATCGGCGATTGGATCGAAAAACTCGGTTTTGCTTCGGAACAGGAAGTCACCACCGCCCTCGCCCTGCAATGGGGATGCCCCGTGGCCTCGTCCTTCGATCCCTCCACGATTCAGAGCCCGGGCAGCATTCCGCTGCCCATCCTCGAAGCTTTCCAGATGCTTCCCATCAACTATGTCGCTTCGACCAACACTCTCTACCTCGCCTTCGGAGAGCGCGTCGACCACGCCGCTCTCTATGCCATCGAGAGAGTTCTCGACTGCCGCACTCAGCCCTGCGTTGCTGGACGCAAGAGGATTGCCCATCAACTCGACGCCATGCGCCAACTGCCCCGGCCGAGCGACGCTGAATTCGGCCCCATGAACGACCTGGCAGAAATGGCTCGCATCACCTCCAGTTACACCGCGCGGCTAAGCCCCGAGCAAGTTCACCTCAGCCGTATCGGATGCTTCATCTGGCTTCGCCTCAATGTCCGTTCCACCGTCCGCACCCACCTTCGCTTCGGAGGCCCATTGCAAACTCGTTCACTGACTACCAACCTCGTTTTCAGCCTGTCCGCCAATTCTCCCCGCCCCATCCCATTCGCCCACCCCGAGCGCACCCCGGCCTCGCCACAGATCCCGTAGCGTACTTAGGAGCACAAGATCTCCCCTGTGCTCCCCGTCTCCCCTGTGATTAAGTTTTTGATTTTTCCCCTTGGCGTCTAGGCGGTGGACCGGTCTACAGGGTCCGCTTAAACAACGGCACCGCCAGCGCCAGCGTTACCACGGCGAAGATCGACAAATAGATCATGTCCGGAACAATCGCCGTCAACCCCGTTTCCTTCAGCAGCAAACAGGTGAATCCATGCACCGCAAACGTAAACGGATCTACCTTGGCAATCGCCTGCAACCACGCCGGGAATGCTTGTATCGGATAAATCGCTCCGCTAGGAAAAAACAGCAGCGTATTCAGAATTCCAAACATCGCGCGCGGCACCAGCGGATCCTCGATTCGCACCATCAACAGGAACATCATCGAATTGAGCGCCACCGAAGTCAGGCCGATCATTACCACCAGTCCCACGATCGTACCCGGGTTGAAGATCGTCCCCACGCCAGCCAGCAGCGACCCGACCACGGTAATCACCACCCCAGTCATCACCGCCTTGATTGCTCCGGCCCCGATCAGCCCAAATACCAGCTCGGCCTTACTAATTGGAGTTACTAAGTACCCCTCATGCACCCCGCGCGCCTTATCGTCGATATACAACATCCCGCCACCGATCATCACCGACACAAACATCGCCAGCGTGATCGAACCCGGCAACAGATACTTCATGTACTCGATATACGGATAGAGTTCCACCACCTCCAGCGCCGTCTGCTGCAGCAACCGAGGCGTCACGTCCGGCTGATTCAATGCGTTCGTAAGGTCGGCCATTTCAGACTCAAACGTCGAACTCATGAAATTGTCGCTGTTGTCGACGATCAATGCGATGCGCGGATGGTTTTTCTCGTACACCATCTTCGAATACTGCGGAGGAATAATTACCGCTCCCTGAATCTTCCCGTTGCGCACGTCCTCCCGCGCTTGCACTTCGTTGTCGTAGGGGATCGTGACAAACGTTCGCATATTTGCCCGCACCGCATCGAACGCTTCCTTGATCCGGATCGCCTGTGTCCCATGGTCCTCATCCACCACGCCCATCTTCGCGTCGCGGATCTTGCCGCCAAACGCATTGCCCAGCACGATCAGTTGCACCAGCGGAAAGACCATCGACGCGAACATCAGCGCCGGCGACCGGAAAAACTTCCGCATCTCGCGCTCGATAATCGCCATCATCCGGTTCATGGCCGCAACCCCGGACTCGGCGGCATCACAAACGCGTGCGCCTTCACCAGTTCATCGCGCAACTGCCTCCCCGTGTAGTGCACAAACACATCGTCGAGCGTCGTGTTCTGCACCGTCAGCGTCTTCAACCCCACTCCCAACACTACCGCCATCTCGACAAGATCCGTGGTTGTGCCCGACCCGTTGTCCGTCAGCACTCGGAACATCCCCCCGCTCTCGTCCTGCACCGACGTCACCCCCGGCAATCCCCGCAGTCGCTCTTCCCAATCGGCCGGCGCATGTTCAAACTGTGCTTCAATCACATTCGATCCCGGCACGCTGGCCTTTAACGCCTCCGGAGTATCCAAAGCCACCAGCTTTCCGTGATCGACAATCGCAATCCGGTTGCAAAGCCGGTCCGCCTCGTCCATGTAATGCGTGGTAATCAGAATCGTAAGTTGACGCTTGGCCTTAATGTTCGTCAGCATCTCCCACACGGCCACGCGCGACACGGGGTCGAGTCCGGTTGTGGGTTCATCCAGAAAAAAAATCTTGGGACTGTGCACTAGCCCCCGAGCGATCTCCAACCGCCGCCGCATCCCGCCTGACAGTGTCTTCGTTTGCGCGTCCCGCCACTTCGTAAGATCGACCATCTCCAGCAACTCGTCGATCGCTTCCTTGCGCCGCTTCGCCGGAACGTCATACAGCTTGGCGTAAATATTGAGATTCTCTTCCACCGTCAAATCCAGATCGCTGGTCAAAGCCTGCGGAATCACTCCAATCGTCCGCCGCACCGCATTCGGATCGCGCGCCACGTCGTGTCCCGCCACCCGCGCCGTGCCCGATGTAATCGGAATCAGCGTGGTCATCATCCGGATCAGCGTCGATTTCCCCGCTCCATTTGGCCCCAGCAGTCCAAAGATTTCTCCGTCCTTCACCGCAAACGAAATATCGTCGACCGCCGTGAAATCCCCGTATTTCTTCACGATGTGGTCGACTTCAATCGCGTTGGAAGCGTCCGCCGCGATCTGGCTCCGCAGGCTAAGTTCGGACGCCGCAACACTCCCGCCGTTCGCGGCGCTTCCGTTCGGCTTATTCGAGTTCTCAGCCATAAATGTGTCTCTGTTCTTTGAAACCTTGAAACTTTGAAACCTGCTCTCTAACTCCCTTTCAACTGCTGCGGACTAATCAACACTTCCGCCGTCATCCCGGGCACATACGCTCCCTTCGGATTCTCCAACCGCACTTTCAAAGCAATCGTCCGTATATCCCGCTTCCGCCGCCCCACATCGCGCTGCGTGGCAAAATCCGCCTCTGCCGCCTTATAGAAGACTTTCCCCGAAACCACCGTTCCGCCTGGCAGCCGCACGCGCAACGTGTCTCCCAGTCCGATATGATCGGCGTCGGTTTCCGGAATCGCCGCAAAGGCCCAAGTGTCGCTGAAATCCACCACCGTCACGATCGCTTGTCCCGCGCTCACCACTTCCCCTTCCCGCGCCGCCCGCACCAGCACCGTCCCGGTCACTGGCGAATAAATCTTGGTATATCCCAGCCGGACTTCGCTTTCCTTCAACTGCGCCGTTGCGTTCTCCACCTGCGCCCGCGTCGATGCCACCGTGCTCTGCGCCGCCGTCGCCTGGTTCGTCCGCGCTACCGCCGAATCGAAGTCCGCCTGCGCCGCCGTTACCTGATCCTTCAGCGACTGCACGCTGGCCTCTTGCGCTTTAAGGTTCATTTCCGCCTGCACCCGGTCCTGATCCGACGCCACGCCCGCCTGCGCCAATCCGATCGTCCGCCGGCTGTCGCTCTCCACTCGCGTCAGAGTGGCTTCGGCCTGCGCCAGTTGCGCTCGCGCCGATTGCAGTTTCGCCTGCGCGTTCGACACATCGCTCGTCGTCGATCCCTTTGTCGACTTCTGCGTGTATTCATTCGCGCTCACTTGCGACCGGAAACTCGTGATCGTAGCCGCCGCCGCTCGCTCCTCCGCTTCCAACTCCGAAGGGTCCAGCAAAGCAATCAAATCTCCCTGCTTGACCTGCGTCCCTTCCTCCACCAGCAGCTTCGAGATCCGCCCCTGGATCTGCGGACTCACTACGATCTGGTTTGCATCCACGGTCCCCACCAAAACCAGATCGTTCCCGCTGGGAGTCGAGAAAAAGTAGTACCCCGAGGCGATCGCAAGAATGATCGCCAAAACAATCAGAAATTTATTCCGAGCATTCATCGCCAATCTCCATGCAACAGGTTGTGTGGGGACGGGCGCCCCGCCCGTCCAAGCCGAGCGAAGGTGCGGCAATCATCGAAACAGCGCCGCCGAAATAAAATCCAGCACAAAAGCCCGCCGCTCCCGAATCCGCGATTCCGACAACGCATCCACTTTGGCCAGCGCTTTGATCACCGGCGCCGCGCTAAAGTAAAACACTATTATCGCCGCCACCGAAGGCAGAAAATCGATAGGATCCACCGCCCTGAACTCCCCCGCTTCAATCCCCAACCGCAAAACCCCAGCCACCTTCTCAAAGATCGGACGGAAATGTTCCCGAGCCACGCGCTGCATGCGCGACGATCCCGCGCCCGGCCGCATCCACTCCGCTTGCACCACCCGCGGAAACCGCGGGTTTGCAGCGATGTAGTCGTAATACGCCGCCACATATTCCAGCATCTTCTGCCGCGGAGCCAGTTCGCTTTCCAGCACCGGCATCACCCGTGCCCGCAGCCCGCCGAACACATGGTCCATCACCGCTTCGTAGAGCGCGTCTTTGTCCTTGAAATAGTAATAAAGCAGCGCCTTGTTGACATGCGCCGCCCGCGCGATCGCATCCGTCCGCGCTCCCGCGATCCCGTACTCGGCAAATTCCGCCACCGCCGCTTTCAAGATCGCCGCCCGGCTCTCTTCCGGACGCCCGCGAGTCCCCAAACGATGACTTCCTACGCGCGGAGTCCCAGAGCGCTTGCCAGCGCGAGAGCGCGCGCTTTCGCCGCTCCGTGCGACCGATGCCTTCATAGAATTAACCGTTTGGTTAGATTATACCACGGAGCTACGGAACCTCGGAAGCGAGCGCGGCAGATATTGTGCGAAGGTACTCAACCGATGCAGGCAAGCGGTTTTGGGAACCGCAGGATCACAAGCTGCTGTGGAGCTACTGCGACCCGCCCGCGATCGAAGGCACCAGCAGCACCTCATCGCCGTCCTGGAACGCATACGACGCACCGCCCAGAAAGCGTATGTCTTCCTCATTCACATAAATATTCAGGAACCGCCGCGTCTCTCCCGCTTCATCCCGCAGATGGGGCTTCAGGTCGGGAAACTGCGAGTCGAGTTCCGAAAACAGCTCGCTGAGGTTGGCTGGCGAACAAACAACGCGCGGCGTTCCAGCGGTAAGCCGCCGCAAAGCGGTGGGAATTTGAACCGTGATGCTCATAAAAACCTCCTGGCATATCGCCCAAAAATAAAACGATGAATCCGTCGTCGGTCATCGGTCGCGAGTCGTTAGAAACCCGCCCCACGATCAAAGTCCGGAAGCGTTTGTGCCCCCAAGACCAGCGACTAGCGACCAACGACCGTTTCTAAGCAAACGCCGCCGTCGAAGCCGCCGCAACCGCTGCCGGCAACGCCCCCGCTTTCGCCGCCAGATAAGCCTCGAACTCCGCCAGCTTCGGAGCGATCGGTGTTTCCGCCTGATATTGATCCGCCAGAACGTCGGTGGTTTTGAGTCCGTTGCCCGTAATGCAGAGCACCGTCGTCTCATCCGGCAGAATGCGGTCTTGCTGAATCAACTTGCGCGCCGTGCCCACCGTTACCCCGCCCGCCGTCTCGGTGAAGATGCCTTCCGCCTCGGCCAGCAACTGAATGCCGCTGACCACTTCGGGATCGGAAACGTCTTCCGCCCATCCACCACTCTTAGTGATGGCCCTCAAAGCGTAATGCCCATCGGCCGGATTGCCAATCGCCAGCGACCGTGCAATCGTCTTCGGACGCTGCGGTTCGATCTCGCTGCTGTACTGCTTGATCGCCGTCGAAATCGGCGAGCACCCCGAAGCCTGCGCGCCAAAAAACTTCACCGGCTTTGGATCGACCAGCCCGAGCAGAATCAGCTCATCAAACGCCTTCTTGATCTTCGTGATGAGCGATCCGCCAGCCATCGGCACCACGATGTTATCGGGCAAGCGCCAGCCGAGTTGCTCGGCGATTTCATAGCCCACCGTCTTCGATCCCTCAGCATAATAAGGACGCAGATTCACGTTCACGAATCCCCAGCCGCGTTCGCCGGAAAGAGGTTCATCGGCGATCTGCGAGCACAGGCGATTGACGTGGTCGTAGCTGCCGTTGATGCGCACCAGCTCCGCGCCAAACACCTGCGTGCCCAGAATCTTCGCCGGCTCGAGATCGGATGGAATGAAGATCCAGGCTTTCAATCCTTCGCGGGCCGCCTGCGCAGCCACCGAATTCGCCAGATTGCCCGTGGAAGAGCAAGCGACGGTATCGAAGCCGAAGCTGCGAGCATTCGCCAAAGCCACGGCGACCACGCGGTCTTTGAAACTCAACGTGGGCAGGCAGACGGCGTCATTCTTAATCAGCAGCCGTCGCGATCCAATCTTCGCGCCCAGTCGCGGCGCGCCAACCAGCGGGGTGAACCCTACGGGCAGCGACGGCTGAAAGCCCGCCGGCAGCGGCAGCAACTCGCGATAGCGCCAAATATTCGGAGCACGCGAGGCAAACAGTTCGCGCGAGATGCGCGGTCGAAGCGAATCGTAATCGTAGGTGATTTCGAGCGGCGAGAAACAGTCTTCGCAGATACTGCGGGGCTGATTGCCCCAAGTTTTGCCGCATTCGCGGCAGCGGAGTTCGTACGTGCTCGTTCCCATCTTGCTGCTTCTTTCTGTGACTGCGGGACGAGCCGGGTAAAAATACCCCACTGAATAGAAATCCCCTTTTCCAAAAAATGGGAAAAGAGGCTCGGGAAGTGCGAATCAAATTTTCGCGTACCCGAATCTCATGGTCCCCGTTACCGGGCGAGAGTTGGCACCTGCGATTGAGATAGATGATCTCATTCCGGTTGCCGTGGCGTCCTAGGGCTCGTCCCTCAGCCACTCTGCATGAAATTCCGATTTGCTCAATGAAGAGCAAACTTGGATACAGATACTATTACCGACCGATTGGTCTGTCAAGCGCATTTTCACTGCCGGTGACGTCATCTCCAATAGTCTTGTCATCCTGAGCGGAGCGAAGGACCTGCTTTTGGCAGCAGTAATTCCACTTTCTGATCGCTTGCTTTTTAAAGTGCACCACTACCGACACCCTGAACCCAACCTGTCAGAGGCCCGCGTACCAGGCATAGCCTCCTTCGGGAGACGCCGAGCCCAGACCCTTGCCGAAAGTTTTCAGATTGTCGGTGACCGTCATGTGGGTAATGAACTTCACGCTCTTGTATCCGACCTGTCGAGGCACCCGCAGGCGAAGCGGCCCGCCATTCCCCACTGGGAGTTCATCGCCGTTGAGCCCATAGGCGAGGAAAGTCTGAGGATGCAGAGCGTCGGCCATGTCAACGCTATCCCACCAGTCGGGCTCGATCGAGAAGTAGACAACATACTTGGCTTGCGGGTGGACTTCCACCGCCTGCAGGATTTGTGAGAGAGGCACGCCGATCCACTCGGCGATGTACGACCAGCCCTCCTCACACTGCAGCATCGTGATCTGGCTGTGGGCCGGATAGCTCTTAAGCTGGTCGAGTGAAAACGATGCGGGTCGGGCAACCATACCGTCGATGGAGAGCCGCCAGTCCGCGAATCGCCCAGCCTGCAGGCGCTTGAACTCTTCACTCGGGGGCGCAAGTTCGTTCGCGAACGGAGGCTTCGAGATCTTGTCCCGAGTAAACTCGCGAGCCAATGAGTGCCTCGTGAGCATGCGCTGCGAAGCGTAGGTCAGGGTTTCGCCGAGACCCCAGATTCCGCCGTGATCGGGCGGAACCAGCCCGTACTTCTGCGCCATGCGATCAGCGACTCCCAGGCCCGCGACGCCGGCCGCCGCGGCGATTCCGGTGGTGATCAGCTTGCGGCGAGAAATTCCGCTCATGTGCGCTCCGTGTGCGTACTGGCAACCCGGCCCGTGATCATTGCCCGCATGCGGCTCCTGAATCCGGCAAACCACACCATCCCAACGTGGATCAGCAGAAAGAGCACGAGCGCCAGAGATACGAAGAAGTGAAGTGTGCGCGCCGACTGCTGGCCGCCGAGCACATTGACGGCCGCCGGAACTGCGGAAACAAAAGCGGGAGACATCGCCAGACCTGTCCAGATGACGAACGGAAAAAGAACGAAGATCACGAACAGGTAGGCGAGCCGTTGCAGCAGGTTATACGACCACGCTTCCGCCTCACTTGGCCGCTCGAAGCGCAAATGGCTGGCAAGCGCCATCGAAAACGCCCGCCACGACCGTTCGGCCTTATCGGGGGCCAAGTTCTTTCGAAAGTGCCCTGTCACGAATCCAAAGATTATGTACAGCAGGCCGGTCAAAACCACAATCCAGGCGGATTGAAAATGAAGATACCGGCTCCATCCATTCTGGTCCGGCAGTACGAACCCGTAGCCCGTCGGCACCAATTTCCGCGACGCCGGGATCGGCAGTTTGAACAACGTTGAAGTCAAATCGTTGCCGGTCTCGCCCCAATAGAAGCGGGGGTGAGAGATTACAATTTCACCGCCGCTGACGAGCAGGGCAAGAAAGCATAGGGCGGTGATCCAGTGAGTGACGCGGACAAGCGCAGAGTGGCGCGAGCTAACCCTCGCGGCTGGGACGGCCGACGCAGAACTCGGAACGCAAACGGAATCCCCCACGCGGGAAATAGTACCACTTGGCCGCTTGGCCGCGTACCTTGCGGCACGTTGGGCAGACGCCGGGGAGGCTTAATTCCCGTTAAGCAGCTCCGTCTCCTTGCGCTGACCTGTCGCGGAAACAGTTCCCCACTTGACAACCCAAACTATAATGGTAGTCGGAAGTATGTACTTTACGCAAGGGAGGAATCTCACTATGATCCCTCCTAAGCCGCGTCCCATTATCCCACGACCCGAAGCTAAGCGGCTTTCAGGAAGGCCGCGCATGACCCTTGTGGCAGCATTTAGAGCTAGAGAGAACGGAATTCTTCTGTGCGCTGATCGGGAAGAAACTGATGGATGGCTGCAGAAACGGTCTGTCGATAAAATTTACAGTTTTAACGTCGCCATCAAACCTCCCAAACTTGATCTGTACCAAATTTTCATTGCCGGGGCTGGGCCAACCGCGATTCTGACGAAAGCATTCGTAGAAATTCACACATCCCTAGAGAATGCGGCGGCCGATGAAAAAGCTGACTTTTTCGGGGATCATGGAGCGGTATTGGAAGCCAGCTTGAGGCTGATCCATGAACGATATGTCAAAGATGAACCTATTTTTCTCATCATCGTTTTTGCACCCATTAGGGCGGGCACGGTGCCTATTTTGTACAGAACGGAGGGCGCAATTGTAGTCCCAGAAACCCTCTATACCGCATGGGGCAGCGGGAAGGTTGTAGCGGATTATTTGGCGGATCGCCTGTATAAGCACGGCCAGCCGAAAGATATAGTGATGCTTTTGGCGGCATTCATTTTCAGGGAGGCAGCGAGTTCATCCGCCGGTGTAGGGCGCGAAGTGAACATGAAGCTTATCCACGAAGGTAACAAATCCGTGATGCACATCGGTCCAGACAATGTTAAAGAACTCATGGATACTGCGCCCAGCCTGAAAGAAGCAGTTTTCTCGTATTGGGACGGCCATCCGATGAAAATGCCAGATTGGCTCACGAAAGGCTAATTTTATACTTGACACAACTTGCGTACAGTATTAAGATTGAAACATGAAAACAGGACACAATCTCTCGAAATCAGCGGTGATCGAAAACATTCCGCTGGCCTGTTCCGACGAACTGGCAGCGGTTGAGTTCTTAGAGAAACAGCGCTGGGGAAACGATCCCGCGTGCATCAAGTGTGGCAGCGTAGAAGTCTACAAGATGAAAGATGCCAAGACAGGAAAGCGCAATCGCCGTTACCTGTGGCGCTGCCGGGACTGCCAAGAGCAGTACACGGTACGGATCGGGACGGTGTATGAGGAATCGCGGATTGAGCTTCGGCACTGGTGCTATGCGTTCTGGCGTGCGTGTACCTCCAAGAAAGGCGTGTCGGCTCTAGAAATCAAGCGGCATTGCCAGATCAGCTACAAGTCAGCCCTGTTCCTTATGAACCGCATCCGGTTTGCGATGGCTCCCGACCCCGATGCTCCGAAGCTCATGGGAACGGTTGAGTGCGACGAGACCTACATTGGTCCGCGCAAGACTCGCTATAAGGGTATGAGCGGAGTGGGTCGCTCTACGAGTAAGATTCCGGTGTTTTGTGCTGTAGAGCGTCAAGGCGAGATTCGCCGCCGCATCGTAGCTGATGTTACGGCGGCAAGTCTTAAAGGAGCGATCCGAGAGGAAGTAGACCGTCGCTCTCGCATTGTCACGGATGAATTTGCGGCCTACCGTGGTCTCGGAAAAGAATACGTAGGTGGGCATGATACCGTCGCGCATTCAACGAAAGAATTTGCACGCGGAGACGTTCACACGAACACAGCGGAAAGCAGCCATGCTCTCGTAAAGCGCGGCATCGTGGGAATCTATCACAACGTCAGCCGCGAATATTTGCACCGCTACCTGTGGCAGTTCGATTTCATGTGGAACACGCGGATGTTGAACGATGGGGAGCGCACGGTGCTGGCAATGAAAGCAGCAGAAGGAAAGCGGCTCATGTATCGCGAGTCAAGCCGAACACAATGAAGGTTATAGCCGCATTAGCGATTACCGCGATAGTTGTTGTGCTACTACTCTGGGGTTTCACTAGTAGCAATACTTCTCCGCAAACTAAGGCGTTGTCTGGCAAAGAGATCAAATCTGCCCCGGTACATCAGGTGAACCATCTGAATAAGCTGACGGTTGGCGTGACGGGGTGTTTCAATCTCGGAGACGACGACGAACGGGGGCGAGTCGATGTATGTAAGGCGGATGCTCACAGCATGATAAATGGGCAGCGCATTGACTTATCTCTGACGTGCTTTTTGAGCTGGGCAACGTGCGTACGTCTGACTTCAAACGAAGATTACTATTTTGAAGTCGTCAGCGGGCTTCCAGAGTGCCAGAATTTTGAGAAGATACACATGACCTGCATCAAGATACATGCAAGGCCGTACGATGCGATCTACATAAATACCAAGCGGGAGAAGCGATGAATAAGAAAGCGAAACCGAGATCGGATAGGCCAAAGTCCTCACCCGGCCCGAAGCCAAACGTCTTGAAGTTAAAAGGCGAGTGGAAGCAAGCCGTCAGGCAGTCCCTCACGAAGAAGAAGCCGCCAGAGGGCTGGCCGAAGTAAAAAGGGAGCGGAGAGAGTAGAGCCTGAGATTTTGCTATCAGCGTTGCGTAAAGTACATACTTCCGNNATGGTAGTTACAAGGCAACTTACTAACATCAATAAGTGGAGTAACTCGGTGGCCCTACGGGCCCGTCGCTGAAACCCGCCAAGTTTTGCGGATTTCTGCGTTAAGTTCTTTGACATCAATATTTTGCCTGGAACCGCCCGAGCGGAATTTCGCCAACTCATTGATTCTAAAGGAATCGCCTTTCGCCTCCCCGCAAGAGCATGGCATAACTCATTATTTATCAATATTTTGCCTATAAGTGTATTCCGCTCAAGATTTTAGCGGCAACTTCTCCGCAAAGTCTTGATTCCAATAGAT
>PLUW01000081.1 GCA_003162935.1 Acidobacteriaceae bacterium | reverse complement strand
TGCCGAGCGCGAGATTGCTCCGAACGTCATGAAGTGGGATGAAGCCTGTGAATTCCCGCTGGCGACGATCAAGGAACTGGGCAAGCTAGGATTGATGGGCATGATCTTTCCGCCCGAATACAGCGGCGCGGGCATGGGCTACGTGGAGTATGTCGCGGCCATTGCGGAGCTTTCACGCGTGGATGGCTCCGTTGGAATCATTGTCGCGGCGCATACGTCGCTGTGCTCGAACCACGTATTTCTGGCGGGGAACGAGGCGCAGAAAAAGAAGTATGTGCCGAAGCTGGCGACCGGCGAGTTTATCGGCGCCTGGGGATTGACCGAGCCTTCGGCTGGGTCGGATGCGGGCAGCGCGCGCATGACGGCGGCGCGGGCCAAGGGTGGATGGGTGCTGAACGGCACCAAGACGTTTATCACCAATGGCCACTATGCGGACGTGTTGGTCGTGCTGGCGGTGACCGACCGCGCGGCGCACACGCACGGGCTTTCGGCCTTCATCGTGGAGAAAGGCGCGAAGGGATTCCGCGCCGGGAAGAAAGAAAATAAACTTGGTCTGCGCGCCAGCGACACGTCCGAGTTGATTTTCGAAGATTGCTTTGTGCCCGATGAAAATCTGCTGGGGAAGGAAGGCGGCGGCTTCATCGACGCCATGCGCGTGCTCGATGGCGGACGCATCTCGATCGCCGCCCTCTCGCTCGGAATGGCGGAAGGCGCATACGGCGCGGCACTGAAGTATTCGAAAGAGCGCGAGCAATTTGGCAAGGCGATTTCGGAATTCCAGGCGATCCAGTGGAAGCTGGCCGACATGGCAACGGAAATCGAAGCCGCAAAGCTTCTGACTTATCGTGCGGCGGCGATGAAAGACGCTGGGATGAAGACCACGCTGGAATCCTCGATGGCCAAGCTTTATGCCAGCGAAGTGGCGGTGAAGTGCGCCAATGAGGGCGTGCAGATCCACGGCGGCTACGGGTTTATCAAGGATTATCCGGCGGAGAAGTTTTACCGCGACGTGAAGCTGTGCACGATTGGCGAAGGGACCAGCGAAATTCAGCGGCTGGTGATTGCGCGGCAGCTGCTGAAGGATTAAATTCGGCTGTTGGCTGTTGGCTGTTAGCTTTTGGCTCTTGGCTCCTAGCCCTGCTGCCGATGCCCGAAGTAGGTTGATTGCTCAATGAGGCTGCGATGATCAGCGGAGCCCACATCATCATTTACAGCAAAGACCCTGAGGCGGATCGCGCCTTCTTCCGCGATGTGCTTAAATTTCCTGCCGTGGACGCGGGTCACGGGTGGCTCATCTTTGCGCTGCCGGCTGCCGAAGTTGCGTTTCATCCCTCCGAAAAAAACGACCTGCACGAGCTGTACTTCATGTGTGACGACCTGCTGGCGACGATGAAATCGCTGAAAGGGAAGAAAGTGGGGTGCGGTCCAGTGCATGAGGAGCGCTGGGGCAGTGTGACCACGATTGTTCTGCCGGGAGGCGGGAAGATCGGGCTGTACCAGGCGAAGCACCCGACGGCGATCAAGGGCTGAGATCGGATGAACACGGTGTGGCGTTGGCTAGTGTTTGAGAGGTTGACGCCGGCCGTGGCGGATGTGCAAGACTAATACCGTGTCGTCCTCAATCGTGAAAAGAATCCGATAAACATGGGGTGTGTGGCCATAGAGCAGATGGCGCACTTCAAAAGGGAAGAGGGCGTCCTCCGGAGCGAGGGGGCAGCGCTTCGGAAATTCAGCAAGCGATGCGATGGCATCTTGTAGCGCTACAAACCACCGCATGCCAACGTCCCCGGCATGCTCAGACAGCAGCCATTCAAGCACTGCATCCGCGTCTTGTTCGGCTGCTTCGGTTGTTTCAACGCATGCTTGCGGCTTAGGTCGGCGAGAAATTTGGTGGCGGGTCTGGTACGTCCGGACTTCACATCCTCGTAGCCGCGACGAATGCCCTCGACAGCTTCCACGAAGTCCTGTCGCTCCCACTCCAGGTAGATGGCCAGAGCATCGTCGAGGGCCGCAGCAGGGTCTTGGCCGCGCCGCTTGGCGTACTCTTCCAGTTGCGCTTTACGTTCCGGCTTGAGTGGGATCATATCCATGGGCTGGTTTCCTTCCACTCATCGTAAGGGGTTCGGTGGTCTGAGGTCAAAAGCAATCTGTCGGCGGACGAAGGGCTCAAGTGGAAGCACCATTTCCGGCTTTCCCCGACGTGCTTTACACTGACAGTTTGAAACAAGACTCCAATCCATGGATCGACCGCCTCCGCTCCGGCGACCCCCGCGCGCTGGCCCGCGCTATTTCTACGGTCGAGAACCGCGCTGAAGGCTGGTCCGAGCTGCTCAAGGCACTTTTCCCGTATACGGGCAAGGCGCGAGTCATCGGGCTGACCGGCCCACCCGGCGCGGGCAAGAGCACGCTGGTCGATCAGCTGGCCAAGCACTATCGCAAAGAGAAGCAGACGGTGGGCATCATCGCGGTCGATCCGACCAGCCCGTACACGGGCGGAGCGATTTTGGGCGACCGCATCCGCATGCAGGATCACTACAGCGATCCGGGGATTTTCATTCGCAGCATGGCCACACGCGGATCGCTCGGCGGGTTGGCGCGCGCGACCGCCGACGCGGCGACCGTACTTGACGCTTCCGGGCGCGATCTGGTCATGATCGAAACGGTGGGCGTGGGGCAGGACGAAGTCGATATTGTGCGGCTGGCCGATGTCACCATTGTGATTCTTGTGCCCGGCATGGGCGACGATGTGCAGACGATCAAAGCCGGAATCATGGAGATCGCGGACATCTTCGTGATCAACAAAAGCGACCGCGAAGGGGCCGAGCGGGTAGAGCGCGAGATTCGCGCCATGCAATCGCTGGCCATGCGCGGCGACCGGTGGACTCCGCCGATTGTGAAGACGGTCGCGAGCGAGGGTGTGGGAACCAAAGAACTGGCGCGCGCAATCGCAGAGTACGAAGCGTTTTTGAAAAAAGAGAATCTGGCCTTCAAAAAGAACGTCGAGAACTGGCAGTTGCGGCTGGTCGAGATGCTGCGCGATGCCATGCTGGAAAAGGCGCGCAAGCAGATCGACGGCGGCAGCCTGGAGCGTTATGCGGCCGAAATCGCCGAGCACAAGCGCGATCCGTATTCGCTGGTGGAGGAGATTGTGCGGGGCGCAGAACGCACATAGATTCGATGGAGGGACGGGCGTCCCCGCCCGTCCAGCCGGGCGGGACGCGCGGCGCTCCACCGGAAAAATTGTTTCACAGTGGAAGGTAATTTATGGAATTCAGCATTGATCATCTCGGCATCGCGGTGAAGTCGCTGACAACGGCGAAATCGATTTATGAGAGGCTTGGCCTGACGGTTTCTCCTGAGGAAACCGTTGCGCAGGAAAAAGTCCGTCTGGTCATGGTTCCCGTCGGCGAGAGCCGCATCGAACTTCTCGAAGCGACTTCGGACGATTCGGCCATTGCCAGATTCATCGCCAAGCGCGGCGAGGGGTTGCATCATGTTTGCATGCGCGTTCCGGATCTGGCGGCGGCGGTTGCGAAGCTGAAGAATGACGGAGTGCGCCTGGTGTCGGAAGAAATCAAGACCGGAGCGGGCGGACACCGGTACGTGTTTGTGCATCCGCAGAGCACGGGCGGCGTGCTGCTGGAGTTGGTCGAGTGCGGGCACTGAATGACGCTATGAAGCTTTTGCTCGCTGTCGACACGTCCGGAAAGAACGGTAGTCTGGCGCTGGCGCGCGTGACGGCGGGTGAGCGTGCAGTTGACGTGCTTGAAGTTGTGCCGCTCACGGGCGGCGCGTTTTCGGCGCAACTGGTGCCGCAGATTGCCGCGGTGCTCGAAAGGCACGGACACACGAAGAACGATCTGGGAGCATTTGCCGTGGCCAATGGTCCGGGATCGTTTACTGGGTTGCGCGTGGGCTTGGCTGCCATGAAAGCGCTGGCGGAAGCGCTGCAGAAGCCGATGGTTCCGATTTCATTGCTGGAATCGGTCGCGTGCGGCGGGTCTGGGCAGGGGCGCGTTTTCGCCGTGCTCGATGCGGGGCGGGGCGATGTGTATGTCGGCGACTATGATATTGACCGGCAGACTCCTCTGTGCGCTCGCATGCACAGTGAACGCTTGCTAAGCGGGAAAGCGTTCCTCGAAGAAGCCGGCGGCGCTGAAGCCAAGGGGAAGGCGATCATCACGCCCGACGCCGCACTGGCCGCGGCATTCCTAACCTCGGGACTTGAGGTTGAGAAAATCGACTATCCCAACAGCGCGGCGATTGCGCGGCTCGGATGGGAGCATCTGCAGCGCGGTCAGACCGTGCGTCCCGAAGATCTGGAAGCCAACTACATCCGCCAATCGGACGCTGAAATTTTCTCGAAGCCGACGCCGCGATAGGATTTGACCCACATAAACGGTGACCTTCCCCATCCTGCTCGATGAGCTTGCCTCGGCTTCGCACGGCATGCGAGGCTAGAGTGTATCGTTGCTAGGATCACGAGGCTAGGATCACGAACGCGGAGTGCCCGACACGGCGCTGCGAGAGGTGCGGAGTCCACCGCAGCCATGCGTATCGATGTAGCTGGAATTTTCATACTTGTCGTGGCGGCCCTGGCGGCACCGCCAGGTGTCTCGCAAGAGGGCGCGGATGCGGGATCGCGCGGTTCGCATTCGGAGATTACCAGCGTATCGGTCTTGGAACACGCCGACAGCGTCGATGTGGAAGTTGCGTTCAGCGAACTGGTGCAGCCGGAGGTGAGCCGGTTGGAGCATCCGGATCGGCTGGTTTTCGATTTTCCGGGGTGTGATCTGTCGAGTCCGGGACAGCGCTTTGTGGTAAGCAGCGGCGGCGTAGTCGCGGTCAGCACGGCCGCAGTCGGTGGCGCGACGCCAGTCGCGCGCGTTGTGATCGAACTCAGTTCGGCGCAAAGCCGTGCGCGGACGGCTGCCGGAAACAAGCTGGTCGTCGGTCTGAGTACGAGCGGAAATAACCTCACGATTGAACTCGGCGCAAGCGGGGGAGGCGGACATCCGGAGGCAGTTCGCGAAGCAGGCAAACCGGAGGCGCCCGGCCAGTCGGTTGCCGCCAAGTCCGCGGAGGTGCCGCCGCCGATGCCGAGGGTGCCGCCGGTTGGTGTGCGATCGGATCGCGCGGCGCGCGAGTCTGCCGAGGCAGTGGCGCCGATGCCGAGTATGTCGGGGGTTGGTCTCCGGTCAGATCGCGCGGCCTCTGCGCCGGCAGTGGCGGTTGCGCCAATGCCAAGCTCTCCGCCACTTGTGCTGGGATCGGATCGAGCCGTACCCAAGTCTGTCGAGGTAACGCCGCCGATGCCAAGCGCGCCTACGAGTGTTCCGCGATCGGATCGAGTGGCGCTTGAGTTCCCAAAGGTCGCGCCTCCGATGCCGACCAAGACATCTTCTTTGAAGGTCCCGCGCACGGCAGATGTCCCGCTGAATGCCTATGTGCTTCTCGACAAGGCGCGAGGTTTGACCGTCCTCGATTTGGAAGCGTTGGAGGCCAAGGCGCAAGCTGGCGACCCCGAGTCCGAGACCAAACTGGGGCTCGCTTACCATGCCGGCACATTGCTCAAGCATGACGATGCGGAAGCGCTTCGTCTTTTGCAGCGAGCCGCGAATCGCGGCTTTGTCGCCGCGGAGGAAGCCATGGGAATCTTCTGCCAGTCGGGCTTCGGGATGCCTCCGGACAAGGCGCAGGCGGCGGCGTGGTATACGAAGGCGGCGCGCCACGGATCGAGGGACTCGGCCACCAATCTGGGGTTGATGTACTCCAGAGGCGATGGCGTTCCGAAGGATCCAGCCGCGGTGGTGATGTGGTTCCGCAGCGCCGCCGAGGCGGGCGACACCACCGCGCAGTTGAATCTCGCCGGGTTGTACCACCGCGGCGAGGGAGTGCCGCGGGACGACGACGAAGCGACGCGCTACCTGACCAAAGCGGCGGAACAGGGGTCGATTCCGGCGATGCTCGAACTGGCTGGTTGGGAGCTGCGGCCGGAGCACGGCGGCAATGTCGACGATGCCATCGGCTGGCTGAAGAAAGCGGCCGAACAAGGCGATGCCACCGCGCAGGCGGAGTTAGGCGACATCTTCGTCGACACGAAACTCGGACGGCTGGACTATCCACAGGCTTTCACTTGGTACAGAAAGGCGGCGGAGCAGGGCATGCGCGAGGGCCAGTTTGGACTGGGAGCGCGATATCTGCTCGGGCAGGGGGTTCCGCAGGATATGCAGGAAGCTCGGCGCTGGCTGACGCCGGCAGCCAACCGCGGACATCCTTATGCGCAGTTTCTGCTGGCGAGGATGCTGGAGGCGGGCGAAGGCGGGCCGGTCGATGCCGCGGGGGCAGCGAAATACTATGAAGCGGCGGCGAATTATGGCGTCGCCGAGGCGCAATACAATCTCGGAATGTTGCTGGCACGCGACCACANNGGCCGCGCAAGAGGTGCGGAAGTCGCTGACGCCGCAGCAATTTGACCAGGCCGAACAGGCGATTAACGAGTGGCGAGCGGCGCACGTTCGGCGGCCTGCGGCGCAGTAGGCGGCAATCGCGCAATCAGCGACGCAGGGCGAACAGACGCAGGGCGTTTTCCCGATAAATTTTGCGGAGAACGTCGTCCGGAAGGTGCAGGCCGTAGATGTTCCAGCGACCTTGCCGCGATGCGTGGGAGGGATACTCGAAATATTCGTCTGCGGTTTCGAGAAAACGGAAATGCAATCGGTACATCTCGATGGTGGGCACTAAATCGGTGCCGAACAGGATTCGGTCGGCATGTTTTAGAAAAAAATCGCGGGCGGTATAGGGTTGACGGCCCAGTTCGGCAGTCCTGGCACTCATATCGACAAAAACATTCGGGCAAGTGGAAAGCAGGCGGTCGAGATAAGTCAGGTTCTCCGGTTTCTCGGCCATGTGCGCGGCGACGAAGGTCGTGTTGGGATGGCGCGCAAACACCCGGTCCCGCTGGCTCAACAACTCGTCTTTACTGTAGTGCGATCCGTGGAAGCCCCAGTCGGGATGGGCGGCCAGTTCTTCATAGCGCTCGTTGAAGCGGTCGATGGGAAGAAAGAACGCATCGGGATCGGCAATGTGAAACATGACGGGAACGCCGAGTTTTGCCGCTTCGTTGAACAGCGGCCCCAGTCGCACATCGTCAATGCGGAGCAGTTCACCATTTGACTCGCGGAGTTGCAGCCCCAGGTCTTTCCAGATTTTCAGCCCGCAGGCGCCAGCCGCAACAAAGCGCTGTAAACGTTCAATCGCCAGTTGGAAAAAACCGGGATGGTGCAGGCCGTTCCAGTCCATCCAGGCAATGGTCGAGAAGCGCTCGGGCGCGAAGGCATGAAAGCGGCGGAGAATGGCGAGCGCTTCCTCTCCCACTTTCATGGTGATGTTGACAGTTCTTTCAATTCCGCATTCATCCATGATGCGCAGAACATCGGCGGGATCCTGCGCGTCGAGGTGGTTGTGGAAGTCAATCGCGGCGAACTTCGCTCTGAACACGGAATGCGCCTGGGCCACGAGCATGGAGCGCGGCTGGAAGTCACCGAGGCGAAGATCGACGTCGACCTTGGCGGAGACCATCGCTATGAATTTGTCTGTTTCCGACATGGGTCCGCCTCACACGGTATGATTTGTCGATTGTCGTGCCGACGACAAAGATCAATACTAACCTTTGGTTTCGATTAGTTGCGAACACTCTCAAGATCTTCTATAGACCGGGTTCGCATTGCATTAGTATCAAGGATCGAATGGAACGAATCACGCGCAGTTCATTGTCGTTTCTTCTCCTCGTTTCTCCCGTTCGAGGCAATCCCGATTCTCCGATGAGCTCGCGAAGGCGTTCCGGCATGGCATGGTGGATGTGAAGACAGAGAAACGAATTGGCTTGGCGCGAGCGCTTTCCAAGATGGGCTATTGCTCCCGGTCGAAGGCGGCAGTTTTGATTCGCGCGGGGCGAGTCACTCGAAATGGCGGATCGTGCGCGACCCCGAATGCCCGATACGACTGCCGCAGGACCGGATCGAGGTTGACGGCGTGCCGCTCGGCAACGCGCCGAAAATTTACCTCATGATGAATAAACCGCGCGGTGTGGTGACAACCGCGTCCGATGAGAAAGGGCGCAAGACGGTTTACGATCTGCTGGAGCCGGGATTGGCTTGGGTTGGTCCCGTGGGCCGGTTGGACAAGGCGAGTGAAGGGTTACTGCTGTTGACCAACGACTCCGAATGGGCGGCCAAGATCACCGAGCCAGCGAGTCATTTGGACAAGAAATATCACGTGCAGGTGGACTGCGTTGCCGACGCCGATCTGTTGGCAAGGGTGATCCGCGGGTGCACGGTGGAAGACGCTGCAGTCGGCGCTCCGGCTCAGTCCGGTGAACATCTTCGCGCCAAGGGAGCGAAGCTTCTGCGGCACGGCGATAAGAACAGTTGGCTGGCGATTACGCTGGACGAAGGCAAGAACCGGCAGATTCGCCGTCTGCTCGAAGCGCTGGAGGTGCGAGTGTTGCGGCTGGTACGAGTGTCGGTTGGGCCGGTCGAGTTGGGCGATCTGAAGAAGGGCTTTACGCGGAAGCTGACGCCTGGCGAAAAGCGGGCTTTGGACCGGGAACTGCAAGGCATCCGCTCATGAACATTCCGCACAAGTGGAGAGTCAATCTGCGATGGAGATTGTCAGATCCGTGCCGTAGTATTTAAATGCATGTATCGACCAGAAACGAGGACTATGAGCGCCGTCGTACAGAACAAAGGACAGGAAAACTCCACACTTCATTTCTCCGCTCTCGAACCGCCTCGCCGCTATCTGTTCGGACCGGGGCCCAGTATGGTTCACCCGCGGGTCTATGAGGCGCTGTCGAAGCCAATTGTCGGGCACCTCGATCCGTATTTCATCCAGGTGATGGCCGACGTGCAGCAATTGCTCAAGACCGCCTTCGGAACTGACGGAGGCGCCACGCTGGTCATTTCCGGCACGGGCAGCGCGGGCATGGAAGCTGCCGTGGCCAATTTCATTGAGTCCGGAACCAAGATCGCGGTGTTTGCCAACGGATATTTCTCCGACCGGCTTACGGAGATGGCGAAGCGCCACGGCGCCGACATCGCGCGCTTGGAAAAGCCTTGGGGAGAGACCTACACCGAGAACGAAGCGCGAGAGTTTATTGGTCGCGAAAAACCGAAGGTTGTGGCGTATGTCCACGCCGAGACTTCGACGGGAGCGTTGCAATCGGGCCAAGCCATCTGTGCCGCCGCTCACGCTGCGGGCGCTCTGGTGATCGCCGATTGCGTCACCTCGCTCGGCGGCGTGCCGGTGGAGTTCGACCAGACCGGCATCGACATTGCTTACAGCTGCACGCAAAAAGGGCTGAGCTGTCCACCGGGATTATCTCCGATGGCGATTTCGCAGCGGGCCATGGAGTGGCTGCGGGCGCGTACTTCTCCGGTGCGCAGCTGGTATTTCGACCTCAAGCTGATTCACGATTACTCCACGGTATCGCACCGCTATCATCACACGGCTCCGATTTCGATGTTCTATGCCCTGCGCGAGGCGCTGCTGGTCATTGCCGAAGAGGGAATCGAGAACCGCTGGGCGCGCCATCGACGGTGCCATAAGCTCTTTGTCGATGGCATCGAAGCGATGGGCCTGCGCATGCACGTTCCCGCAGAGCATCGCATTGCGACCCTGAATACGGTGTGCGTTCCGAAAGGAGTTGACGAGGCGAAAGTGCGAAAACGGCTGTTGGACGAAGCGGGCATTGAGATCGCCGGCGGTTTCGGTCCGCTCGCGGGCAAAGTGTTCCGCATTGGCGTGATGGGGCCGTTGGCCACCGAAGATAACGTGCAGTTTTTCCTGAAAGAGTTTCAGAGAACCCTCAGCGCGGAGGGTTACTCGATCTAGATCCATGCCCTGTGGCCAGTAGTCGCGGCTCGCCGATAAGGGGACGGATTCGGCAAAGAGCGTTTACCGGCCTCGCCGTTCGCGCACATCGTCACGGTGTCTCACTTTTTCTCAAATAGCGTTTCCTCGATCAGTTCGCAGAGAATGTGTCCGGTCAAGATGTGCGCTTCCTGGATGCGCGGGGTCTGATCGCTGGGAATGCGGATGCAGTGATCGACTGCGCTCGGCAACTTTCCGCCGGTTCTTCCGCTCAGGCCCACGGTGACGAGCTTTTTCTCGCGGGCCACGTTCAAGGCGCGCAGCACGTTGGGAGAATTGCCGCTGGTGCTGATGGCGAAGGCCATGTCACCGGCGCTGCCGATTCCCTGGATCTGGCGCGCGAACACTTCCTCAAAAGAATAATCGTTGCCAATGGCCGTCAGGACGGAGGTATTGGTGGTCAAGGCCCATCCTGACAGGCTTTGGCGCTCTTTGAGAAACCGTCCGCTCAATTCGGCGGCCAAGTGCTGGGCGTCCGCGGCGCTGCCGCCGTTGCCGAAGAACAGGATCTTGTTTCCGGAGCGGAGGCACTTTGTCATGGTATCCGCTACTTCGACGACCGCGCCCAAGTACTCCGCGGATTCCAACAGGCTCTGCATTACCGACGCGCAGTCGCGAATTCTGGCGACCGCCAAAGACTGCGCCGTTTCCGCGTTCATAGAAAATCTCCGATCCACCGCCAACCTTCACGAGGTCGCGCGGGGTTGGATGTCATTGTCGTGCAATATGTCCTGCGATCTGTACTGCAATTCGCCCTGCAACGGTTCCGCCATGCCATATTCAAAATTGATGCGCTCCTGTTCGACCACGAGCGGACGTTTCTGCACTAGGGTATGGATGGTGCCGATGTACTCCCCGATAATGCCCATGAACAGCATTTGGATTGACAGGAAGAAAAATACGCCGATGACCAATGGGGCGACGCCCACCGAAAAGCGATGCCAATAGATCAGTTTGTAGACGAGGTACCCCAGCGATACCAGAACGGAAACCAGCGCACCCACAAAACCGGAAAAAGTGACCAGCCGCAGCGGCACCTTGGAGAGGTTGGTGATCGCGAGCATCGCCATGTCGTACAGCGAATAGAAATTATTCTTGGTGATGCCGCGCTTGCGCGCCGGCTGGTGATACGGAATTTCAAAATGCCGAAACCCCGCCTCCGCGATCATGCCGCGAAAGTACGGATACGGATCGTCGAAGCTCTTGATGACTTCCACCACCTTGCGGTCATACAGGCCGAAGCCAGTGTAATTCTCGTAGGTTTCCACTCCCGAGAGACGCTTGACCAGTCGGTAGTATTGCTTGCGAATCCAGAACATCAGACCGCTTTCCCCGCTCGTGACCTTGACGCAGATCACAACCGGGTAGCCTTCCTCCCACTTGCGGATCATGTCGAGAATCATTTCGGGAGGATCCTGCAAGTCGGCCACAATCCCTATGACGGCATCTCCGCCGGCCTGATATAAAGCGTGCATGGGCGAGCGGACATGGCCAAAGTTGCGGGTATTCCGGATGATCTTTACGTTCCTGTCCTGGGCAGCGATCGCCTTCAGTTCGCCCAGGGTGTTGTCGGTGGACGCATTGTCGATAAAGATGTGTTCGTAGCGGTAGTTTCCGGCGGCGGCGACGGCGGCACGCACCTGGAGGTACACGTCGCGCACGTTCGCCTCTTCGTTGAAACAAGGCGTCAGGATGGTCAGGGTCTTAGACATGGTGTGCAGACAGGTCGAGCCCACGTGAAAGTTTGACCCTTCCAGTTCGACGAGCTGACCTCATAGTCAAATGTACGGAAGAGTCTTTCCAGCGGTTTGTCGGTATATTCCTTGTTAACCAGATGCGTTTCGATCGCGAACTGAATCGGATGTGACTTTAAGAAATCTGCCGCTGCCCGAATTGAAACTAACTCCGCACCCTCGATATCCATCTTGATATACGCAGGAACCGCGCCTAGCTCACTGCACGCGTCGGCAATGCTCAGCGTTGGCACCTTCTTGACGCGGCCTGCGCTCGAATACGTGAGGTAGTCGCCTATGCCAGAATTCATCGTGCCGTCCATATGAAACGTAGCACTCCCCGTCTTATCGCAAAGCGCCTTTCTGACCGGGACGACGTTCGTGAGGTGATGCATCTCAATGTTTCTCAACAGATACTCAAAATTATCATCGTCCGGCTCGAAAGCGTACACCTTGCCAGACGGCCCAACCAACTGTGCCAAAAAGTACGAACTCGCTCCAGCATGCGCTCCTGCATCCCAGACGACATCTCCCGCACCCGGCAAATACCAATGTGTGTATGCATCCATGACATCATCTTCCGGAACCGATGGGAACTGGAATGCCACGTCGCTTTTCTTGTACCGGTGGAGCCCAGGGCCTGAAAAATCGAGGACGGTGCGCCCTTGACACTCAACCCCCGCAATTGTGTCAAAAAACAGGTCGTAGCATTCCATCATGACAGGAACCTGAACATAGTAGCTTTTGGACAGGATCATGTCACGATTGAGTTTCTGCAGGAAGATCTGATTACCCGAAAAGCTTACTTTGAAGCCCTTCAGGCGGCCGTGGGCCTTCAGGGATCCTTGAACGAGAGCGCTGTCAGGGCCGCGCCCTACCAGATATTGTTTTATCGTCTTCATCGCCATGTTTTGCTGGGCATCAATTCTGGAGTGCAAACGGGTCACTCGTCGAACTGCAACTGGGCTGCGTCAATCAAGTTTGCATTAGCCCCATACCAGCCATAGAGGTCCCGAATCGCATCCTCCAAATCCCAAAACTCATACCCGCCCATTTCCGTCAGCATACGCGAGTTGTCGGCCGAGTACTCCGCCCCCGTCCCGTCCGACAGAATTGACACATTGGTCTTGCGTCCCGAGACCTCGCCCGAGACCCGGGCAATGGCCCGAGCCAATTCCGTGATCGCAACGGGCCGCCCGCTGCACACGTTATAAGCCCTATGCCGCGCCTCATTCTCGATAAACCACATCGTCAGCTTGACCAGGTCTTTGACATACAAGTAGTCAAACACGATATCCTGTCGCAGCACAATCGGCAGTCCTTTCACCGCCCGGCAGCAGGCGTTGGAAATGAAACGCACGGTGTAGTCCTCGTAAGCTCCGAAGACCCCGAACAACCGCAGATTCACGATCCGCTCGGAACGCTCGATGTACTTCGCGCAAATGTACTTGGAAAAGCCGTATGCGTCCTTGGGCACGCGGGCATCGAAATCGTCTTCCCGGACTCTTGGCGGCAGTTGAACACGGTCGTACTCCGCGCCGGAGCCGAAGTGAATCATTTTTCCGAATTGCGACTGGTTGCGCGCGAGATTGAAGAACATGCGGCAATTGCGATCGAGCAGATCCGGAGGAGCAGCCAGTCGCCGATTCGAGCGGGTGGTGGCGGCATGAACGATGACGTCGCAACGATGCGCGCCGAGGTAGTCGCGCACCGCTTGCCCGTTAAGAAGATCCAGTTCGGCCGAAGAGGGGGCCAATACCTCATACTTGGAAGTAAGCTGCTCCTCCAGATTGCGTCCGATGAATCCCGACCCGCCGGTGATCAGGAGGCGCGTCATGCGGAAGATTTGAGGCGCCGCGCGCGACGAACGATTACCCTGCGCAGCGGGTTCAGTAAAGCTGGGTTCAGCCGGTCAACCCACCAGACAAATCGCCATCGGAGAGGGAAGACTATAATCTTCCGGTTGCGCGCTATTCCCTGGACAATGCAGCGCGCCGCTTTCTCCACAGGAATGGCAGGGGTAAGCCACGACGGCTCCTTTAGGTCTAACATTGGCGTCCTGATGTTGCCCGGGCACACGACGCTCACGCGGACGTTGTAATCCTCGGCCTCGATGGCCAATACCCGGCTAAACCCGACTACACCAAACTTGCTCGTAATGTACGGTCCCAGCAAAGGATCGCAAGTGAAGACCGACGCGGATCCCATGTTTATGATTCTTCCCGATCCCTGCTCTTTCATAACCCGATAAGCGCTGATTGAGCCTGCAATGACGCCTATGAGGTTCACCCGTAGAACTCGGTCCCACTCCGCGAAAGGGAGATCGGACGCTTCGCCGTAAGTTGAAACGCCGGCATTGTTGAAGAAAAGATCCAAGGATCCGAAGTCCGACTTCACCCGCTGAACGACTGAATCGACTTGCTCTGGACTCGATACATCCAGACCCATGGCATGTGCGCGCTTTCCCAGTGCGGCAGCCACTTCTTGGGCCTTCTCCCGTGCGATATCCGCAATTATGACTGTCGCTCCGGCGGCTACCAACTGCTTGGCTAGAGCTGCGCCGAGTCCCGATGCTCCGCCGGTTATGACTGCGACCTTATTGCTAAAGATATCTCTCACTAGCGCACAACTCCCTCGACTACCGAAGTTTAGCGGAACGAAACGTAAAGCTCTTGTGTCCGATGAAGCTGGCAACCGCTGTCGAAGCGGCGACGATTCCCCCAGCTAAATAGGGAGCAGAAGCATCCATGGGCGTAAGGTGCCGAATGAAGAACACGAGTACGGGCAAAACCATTACTGCGAAAAGACTAGCACCGCCATAAACTGCGACACACTTCATCCACTCACGTACGTAATTACCTCTGGTTTTGAATATGAACCGCTTGTAGGAAAGGTAAGAGAACGTTATGTTGAACAAATTTGAGAGGGCCGCTGCGAGAATATATGCATGCGGAATGTGCGGGGTAAGAAGCGCCGTAAGACCCGCATAACACCCGAAGCCGAACAGAGTATTTCCGGCGCCAACCAGCAGGTATCGCCCGAACTGCCCGGGCGGGAAGTGGCGCGTGATTCGCGTGCTCCAACTGTCGTCAAAATCTGGGAGGCTCATCGTTTTACATCTCACACGGAGCAAATTGACCAAGGAATATTACGGGCCTGCCTCAGGCATCGCCCTTCAGCCGAAGCCGATTCGCCGGCACGGCATAGCATACCAACTCTTTTCCATCGGCCTCATGCAGCCGCAAGAACAAGTGATAGTCTTCCGCCAGTGCGTTGATGAAGAGCGGGATGCGCCACAGATCGTCTTGCTTGTGGTAAACGCAGATGGAAAGAATCGGGCGGTGCGTCTGGATCGAGCGGCGAGCGCCCGCAAGCGCGTCGAGCTCAGCCCCTTCGATATCCATCTTGATAAATGTGGGTGCGGCTTCTGTGGTCAATTCGTCAATCGGAATGCACTCCACCACGACGTTGCCGTCGGCTGCAAGGCGGGCACCATCGCCGCCGCCCGCTTGAAAGCGCAGTTTGCCGCGTTTGGCGCCTACGGCGACGTTCAGCGCGCTAATCCTGGAGGCGACGGGCGCATCGAGCGTGCCAATCCACTTCGTAAGACGATCGAAATTCTGCGGGTCCGCCTCGATCGCGACAATTCTGGAGAAGGCAGGATTTCTGCGGATCACCTGTTCCGCCGTGTCTCCCGTGTAGGCGCCGCAATCCACAAAGACTTCGTGGTCGTCGATTCGATACAGGCTGTCAGGGAAATACTGTTTTTCGTCGACCGGCGGTCCGAGAGCATTCTGATCGCCGAGCGCACGCCATCGCACGTGGTTCAGATATTCCTGCCGCGAGGCATCATCAGCCCACAGGGATGCCGCTTTACGCACATCGGCCGCTTGCTCGTACAGCTTGTGGGGCAGATCCTGGCAGAAGTCGGGTAACAGTTGGTCGGCGAACTTCCAGCGCAAGAATGCGGTGGAGTCGACGTGGGTACATCCCATGCTTTCGAGCTGCGTTCGGCTGTCGCGGTAATAGTGGCCCAGCGACCAAATGGCGATCAGGAACAAAGCCGAGCCTCCATACTGCGCGGCCGCATCTTTGGGCGACAAAACTGGAACGCCGTCAACCTGCGATCCCCACTTGGACGGGCTGTTGTCGGCAAAGGCCAGCGGCTCCACGCCGATGCTGCGAAGGCATTGCAGAACCTTACGCCCCAGGTTTCCCGCGCCGAATAGCACCAGACGGTTGCCGCATCCCGCCAGCAAGTTGTCAAAGGCCGAATTCTCACGCTCGCGCACACTGCTAAGGGGCTCACTGAGGATGCGATCAAGTTCGACTAGGTATTCGTCTGTCGCTGCCATTATCACTCGCTCACCGGCTCCACGATCATATTCTGGGCAAATTCGTCGCGATCGAGGAAGGGCCACAGATCCTCGAGGGGCTTGGAGACGAACGATCCATCCGGACGTTGAATCGAGGTAACGCGCGGAGCCCTGATCTCGTCGGGAATGATGTGCACGTCGCAAACCACCGGCCCGCGGCTGCGCAGAACTTTGCGGACGGCGGCGCGCAAATCCGATTGACCTTCTCCTTGACCTTCGATCACCGCGGTCTTCAAGCCGTAGGCGCGAGCGACCTTGCGATAATCGGGAATCGACACGCCAGTTTCGGGACTGCATCCGATGTTGGGGGCGCCGAAGTAATTCGTTTGACTGGCGCGAATCGAAGCGTATCCCTGGTTATTAAGGACGAAAAGCTTGATCGGCAGTTGCAGGTGCGCGATAGTGGCCAGTTCCTGGATATTGAGTTGAAGGCCGCCGTCGCCGTCGACGCAGATCGTTTTCTTGCCGCCGCTGCCCAGGCACACGCCGATGCTGGCGGGGATGCCGTATCCCATGGCTCCGAGGCCGGCGGTGTGAAACACGCGGCGGCCTTTGCGCGCGCGGTAGGCTAGCAGGAACACTTCGATGGCGCTTCCCGAGCTTCCGGAGACGATGCGGTCGTTCGGTCCGGCTTCCTGCCCGACGACCTCGGCCAGGTGATAGAGACTGACGAGTCCGGGAGCGCGGTGCTCGGGCAAAACGACGGGATAACGCGCCTTCCAGTCCTGGCAGCGTTGGAGCCACGGGCTGCGATCTTTATTCTTATCGAGTGCGGAGCCAGCCTGCCGCAGCATGTGGTCGATAAACGCGCGAGCGTCGGCACAGATTGGATTGTCAATGATGGGATTGTCGATGGCGCCTTCCAGCTTGCGCAGTTCCGCCGGGTCGATATCGACAACCGTCTTGTAGGCTCCGCGGGCGAATTGATGAGGATCCCAACCCATGAGAGGCGGGTCGAGACGAGTTCCGATCACGAGGACGAAATCGGCGTTCTGGAGGGCGAAATTCGCGGCGCGCGATGCTACGGTGCCGGGGCGGCCGACCAAGAGCGGATCGTCGTCGTCCAACAAATCCATCGCCATCCAGGTGAGGCCGACAGGGACATTCAAGAGACGCACAAGTTTTTCAAACGCCGCGGCCGCGCCGGAAACGCGAACACCATTTCCCGCAAAAATAAATGGCCTCTCAGCCCGGTTTAGCCGAGCGATCACTTCGCGTACTTTGGCAGCTAAGTCGTTGTGTTCGCCGCTTGGCGACTCGCCAGGATCAAAGCCGCGCATGGAATCTGGATCAACCGGTGCAGCCTGAACGTCAATGGGAATGTCGATCCAAACCGGGCCCGGTCTTCCAGTGAGAGCCAGGTGTACCGCTTTTTCGAGATGGTAGCGGATGCTTTGCGGGTCGTCGATGGTCACCGCGTACTTCGTGATCGGTTTGATGATCGAGACAATATCGACTTCTTGACTGCCGCGCTGTCGCACTCCGAGCGGAGTGCCATCGGGACGGAACATGCGGTCGGCGCGTTTTACCTGTCCTGAAAGAACGAGCATCGGAGTCGAATCAAGCCAGGCGCCGACGACGCCCGTGATTGCATTCGTGCCGCCGGGACCGGTCGTAACCATGGCAACGCCCAGGTTATTCGTTGCCTTCGAATAATTTTCCGCGGCGATGGCGCTGGCTTGTTCGTGATGGTTGCAGACGAAGGTCAAATCGCTGCACCGGGCGAGAGCGTCGTTCAAGTGCATGGCTCCGCCGCCGGTGAGCAGGAAAACGTGCTTCACCCCCTGCCGTGCAACGAAGCGCATAACATAGTCAGCGAGTCTCATGCTCTCCTAGCGAACCGATTTTGCCGCCGTTTTGGTAGACGCGAGCAACATGTCCACAACCTCGCGCACAGCGCCGTTGCCGCCGGTGAGTTTGGTGACCACCTGGCAAAGCTTTCGAATCCGAGGACGCGCGTCGGCGGGGCAGGCGCTGAGACCGGCGATGCTGAGCGCGGGCAAATCGTTTACATCGTCTCCAATGAAGCAAATCTCCTGCAAATGCAATCCGTGCTTTTCCGAGAACGTGCGCAGTGCACTGGCCTTGTCCTTGCAGTTCTTGTAAACGTCGCCGATCCCAAGCTTACTGGCCAGTCGATCGACGAGCGGACTGGCCTCGCCCGAAATCAGCGCGAGCACCATGCCCGATTTTCGCGCCAGCGAGAGGCCCATGATGTCGGCAAAGTGAAAGCGCTTCCATTCTTCACCGTTTGGACCCCACCAGACGCCGCCGTCGGTGAGCACGCCATCGACATCCATGGCGATGGCCTTGATCCTCGCCACAATCGCAGGAGCCTTATCCGGCTTCTTCCGCCGCACTATGCCGCTCCCACGCGCCGAAGCTTTTTGATGATCGGTTGCTCGCGTTCCAGCACTCGCTTGACGCCGTCACCCTTCGATTTTTCGATCAGGCGTATGTCGCGAACCAGGCGCGTGATTCCATTCGGTTCGAGCGATGCGGCGTGGTCCGAACCCCACATGGAGCGATCGAGTGTAATGTGCCGCTCGACGATGCAGGCTCCCATCACCGCCGCCGCGACGCTTGAAGGCAAACCGGTTTCGTGGCCGGAATAGCCAACCGGCACGCCATAACGATCTCGCAGCACGTCGATCACCTGCAGATTCAATTCTTCGTAGTACGCGGGGTACGTGCTGCAGGCATGCAGAAGCACGAGATCCTGCTTGCCCAGAACCTCCACCGCGTGGTCGACTTCCTGGAGCGTACTCATCCCGGTCGACAATACGATCGGCTTGCCGACCGCGCGAGTATGGCGCAGCAGGTGGTCGTCGGTGAGGGATGCGGAAGCGATCTTGAAGCAAGGGACTTGAAACTGGGCGACGAAATCGACGGAGGCCTCGTCCCAGCAAGACGCAAACCAATCAATCTTGACCTCGCGGCAATAGCGGTCGATTTCCCGATACTCTTCGAGTTCGAATTCGAGGCCGCGCTTGAGATCGCCGTTGGTGGCGCCAAAAGGGCTTTCCCGGGGCTTTGCCAGTTCCTCCGGCGTGTAGACGACATCGATGGTCCGCTTCTGAAACTTCACAGCGTCGCAATCGGCGCCCAAGGCTACGTTGATAAGCTTCTTGGCGAGATCGATATCTCCATTGTGGTTGATTCCGATTTCGGCGACCACGTAACAAGGTCTTCCGGGGCCGACCACCTTGGAGCCCAGCCGAACCTCCGGAAGCGGGGAGGAATTCTTATTATTTTCTTGCGGCATCGGAAAGTACTCCTTTTGACGCGATTTCGTCGATCGATTCCAAAACGTAATCCAAAATGGCCGGCGTAAGGCCAGGATATATGCCAACCCAGAAAGCCTGATTCATCACGCGGTCGCTGGTTGCCAGATCGCCGACGACGCGATAGTTGAGGCCAGCATATGCAGGTTGCCGAATCAGGTTGCCGCCGAACACCTGGCGAGTCGCGATCTTTCTGCCTTGCAGGAACTCCATAAGAGCATGCCGTGAGAAGGGAGCCGTCTCGCGCAGCAGAAGCGGAAATCCAAACCAGCTGGGATCGGAATTCGGAGTTGCTTCCGGCAGAATGAAGTGCGCGTCGCCGTTCTTGTCGCGGAGCCCGGCCTGCAAATATGCAAAATTGCGCTTTCTCGCGTCGATGAACGCCGGCAATTTCTTCAACTGCGCAACGCCCACGGCCGCCTGCATGTCGGTGGCTTTGAGATTATAGCCAACGTGCGAATAGATGTATTTGTGATCGTAGCCGTGCGGCAACTCTCCCAATTGCCAGTCGAAACGCTTGCCGCAGGTATTCTCTTTACCAGGAGCGCACCAGCAATCCCGTCCCCAGTCGCGAAAGGATTCGACCAGCGTGCGCAGCAGCGGCTTGTCGGTCAAGACGCACCCGCCTTCGCCCATGGTGATGTGGTGAGCAGGATAAAAGCTGACGGTCGCGAGATCGCCGAAGGTTCCGACTTTTTGTCCGCGATAGGTTGAGCCGAGCGCGTCGCAGCAATCTTCGATCAGCCAGAGATTGTGTTTCTTTGCGAACGCGGTTACGGCATCGAGGTCGAATGGATTTCCCAGCGTGTGCGCAAAGATGACGGCACGTGTGCGGCTGGAGAGCGCCGCTTCGAGTTGGGCGACATCTACGTTGAAGGTGGGAACCTGGACATCGACGAAGACNNAGTGTAATGACTTCGTCACCGGGCTTCAGCCGTCGATCGCCCAATCTTGGCGAAGTTAAGGCTGTGACCGCCAGCAGGTTGGCCGAAGAGCCAGAGTTCACCAGCACCGCCTCGCGCACGCCAACGAATTTTGCGAACTCCCGTTCGAACTGTTCGGCGAAGCGCCCGGTGGTCAGCCAGAAATCGAGCGATGAATCGACCAGCAGTTCGAGTTCTTGTTTATCGAAGACTCGGCCGGCAACGGGCACAGGGGACGATCCCGGCACGAAGTCGGGGGCAGGGAAGGCCTCATGGTAATACTCGCCCACGAGTCCGCGGATGCGGTCGCGCAATTGGTCGGCTCGGGACACTACTTCAGCGCCTCCCGATACCATGCGATGGTCTTTTCCAATCCTTCATCCAGAGTGAACATCGGTTTCCAATTTAATTCCGTGCGTGCCCGCTCGGCGCTCAGAAACTGATGCCGGATTTCATTCGAGGCCTGGTTCTGAATCTCTGGCTTTAACTTCGATCCCATTTTCAAGAGAATGGCATTCACCAGTTCCAGCACGCTGATCTGCGCTTCATTGGAAAAATTATAGGCGGTGCCGCAAAGTTTGGAATTTTGGAAGAGCCGCTCGGCCAGCAGCATGTAGGCCGCAGCGCCATCTTCCACATAGAAGTAGTCGCGCACGAATTTGCCGTCGGAGCGAATGATAGGTCGTTCGCCGCGAATCACTGAGCGGATGGTGCCGGGCACCACGCGGTTCCAGTTCAAGTCTCCGCCGCCGTAAAAATTGCCGCAGCGCGTGATCGCCAGCGGGACGCCAAAGGTGTGCGCGTAAGACTGCGCAATCAAGTCGGCGCACGACTTGCTGACATCGTAGGGATGCTTCCCCTGCAACGGCATATCTTCCTTATAGGGAAGCACCGCCTGATCGCCGTACGCCTTGTCCGAAGAAGCCAGGATGACCGACTTCACCACCGGCGATCGCCGGCAAGCCTCGATCAGATTCCAGGTTCCGCGGACGTTGCTCTCGAAGGTCGAAAGAGGATTGCGGTTGGCGATGCCCACGATGGTCTGCGCCGCGAGATGAAAAACGACTTCGATCTCGTACTCGCCCAGCACGCGCTCCAGCAGATAGGGACTGCTCAGGCCGCCGCGCACCACGTTGACTCGCTCGGCAAGTTCCTGGTGCACGAATTCGCTGGCGGGAACCCAGTCGCGCACCAGCGTCGTCACGGATGCGCCCTGCTCCAGCAGGCGTTTCGTGAGCCATCCGCCCACCAGTCCCGTGGCGCCAGTGATAAAGACGGCACGGTCTCGCCAGAAGCCGTTCTTCATTTGATTGTCCCTGCCAAATTATTCCTGCCAAACCTTCCAGGGCGCCTGCTTCGCGCTCCAAAGCTGGTTTAAGTACTCATACTCGCGGTACGTATCCATGGCGTAGAAGAACCCATCGTGCTGATAGGCCATCAACTGCCCTTCTGCGGCAAGGCGCTCCAGCGGTTCCTTCTCGAAGATGCATTCGTCGCCGCCGAGATAATTGAACACGCGGCGATTGAGCACGAAAAAGCCCGCGCTGGCGCGGCCGGCGATCTTTGCCTTTTCCTTAAAACTTGTCACGCGACCGGTCGACTCCGACTCGATCACTCCGAAGCGAGAACTGGGCGTAATGGTGGTGACCGTGGCCAGTTTCCCGTGACTCCTGTGGAACTCCACCAGCTTTCGGATATCCACATCGCTTACGCCATCGCCATAGGTCAGCATGAAGAGATCTTCGTCTTGACCAATGTACTTCTCAATCTTCTTCACCCGTCCGCCCGTCATCGTGGTCGGTCCGGTGTCGACCAGGGTCACTTGAAAGTCTTGTTCGCGATGGACGTTTTTGTATTCAATCTTGGAGTTCCGGCCGAGGCAAAGGGAAAAATCGTTGTTCATTGCCTCGTAGTTCAGGAAATATTCCTTGATCATATTGCCGCGGTAACCAAGGCAGAACACAAAATCGGTGAAACCATTGTGCGCGTACAACTTCATGATATGCCACAGGATCGGACGACCGCCGATTTCCACCATGGGCTTGGGCCGATACTCGGTTTCTTCGCGCAAGCGCGTCCCGAGCCCTCCGCACAGCATCACGACTTTCACGAAATTCTCCTGGCAGGCGCTGGTGCTGGTTTCCCGAAGCTGGACTCCGGGCAAACTGCACAAGGTTAATCTATCCGCAGTGCATCCGAATTGCCAAGAACACCATGCGCGTGAGGTTAGCGCTTAGGGTTCCGATTTCAATAAGTTGTACGCGGGATGCGAATTGTTTCGCAGCGGAAAGCGGTTCCGGATCGAGCGTTTCTCCGCACAGCGAGCGGGTTTTGCCGCTTCGCGGTTCGCCGTCTGCTCCCGGTTTGGGGCACAATACCTTGCGAATCTTGCGCGTAATCCCTATGCTGGGCTGGCAACGCAATTGCCAATCGTCCACTGGGAATCTGCGCGCATCTTAATTCTTGCGCTGGTTGACGGCTGACCGGTGCAATGCGACAAACCGGAGTACGCTCCAACGGACAAACGATGGAACGACCGATCTTCAAGGCAATCATAGTCGGCGCCGGACCGGCGGGCCTGACTGCCGCTTACGAGTTGTCGAAGCAGCATGCTCCAGTTGTTGTTCTCGAGAGCGACCCCCAATATGTTGGCGGAATCTCTCGAACCGTCAACTATAAGGGTTTCCGCTTCGATATCGGAGGTCATCGTTTCTTCTCCAAGTCTCGGGAGGTGGAAGAGTTCTGGACCGAGATTGCGGGCGAAGACATGTTGGATCGTCCGCGGTCGTCGCGCATTTACTACCGAGGACAGTTCTATACCTATCCTCTGAAGCCGTTCGAGGCGTTGTCGAAGCTCGGCTTGATCGAGTCGACACTCTGCATGGTTTCGTTCCTGGCCGCGCGCCTCCACCCCACGCCCGACCCTAAGACCTTTGAAGATTGGGTCACCAACCAGTTTGGCAAGCGCCTGTTCCGCATCTTCTTTAAGACCTACACCGAAAAAGTGTGGGGGATGAGCTGCAGCGAGATCTCCGCCGATTGGGCGGCGCAACGGATCAAGGGCCTGTCGCTCGGTTCCGCCATCAAGCACGCGCTTTTCTCGCATAAGCCCAAAGACCGCAAACAAATAGTGAAGACGCTCATTGACACCTTCCGCTATCCGCGACTGGGCCCGGGAATGATGTGGGAAGCGTGCGCGGAGAAAGTCCGCAAGCTCGGAGGCGAGGTGCTGCTGGGCCGCAGAGTCGTCGGCTGCCGCTTCGACTCCGCGGCGAATCTCTGGCGAGTGACCTCGCGCAGCGCCAACGGCGATTTGGAAGAATATCGCGCCGAGCATGTGATCTCATCGATGCCCATCCGGGAACTGGTGGCGCAGATCGAACCGCGCCTTCCCGAGGCGGCGTTGCAGGCTGCTCGCGCTTTGCGGTACCGCGATTTCCTCACGGTTGGACTGATCGTGCACGACCGCGGCCGTTTCTCCGACAACTGGATTTACATTCACGATCCCAGCGTGCAGGTCGGGCGCGTGCAAAATTACAAGTCGTGGTCGCCCGAGATGGTTCCCGATCCCGCTTGTTGCTCGTATGGGCTGGAATATTTTTGCTTTGAGGGCGATGGACTGTGGACGACCAGTGACCGCGAGCTCATCGAACTGGCCCAGCGGGAAATTCAACAGGTCAATCTCGCCGCCAGTGCGGATGTGGTCGATGGCTGCGTCATCCGCCAGCCCAAGGCGTATCCGGTATATGACGACGCGTATCAGCAGCATGTGAATACGATTCGCAAAGCGCTCGACGCAGCCTGTCCAACTCTTCATTTGGTGGGCCGCAATGGCATGCATAAATACAACAATCAGGACCACGCCATGATGACCGCCATGCTTACCGCAAAAAACATTCTGGCGGGCGAGCGGAAATACAACGTCTGGGCGGTAAATCAGGATGCCGAATATCACGAGGCGGGCGCGGCGGGCGGGCAAACCGCGGATGTGGAGACTCGCGTTCCAGTCCGGAACGGCTGTGCCAACCTCTCGAAATCGACGCTCAAGGAAGAAGCTCCTCATTTATGAGCAGCGTCCCGAAGCAGCGCAGCGAATTCCAAGATTTGCACCGTGTCACAATCCCTGAACGCGACTTGCTCCCTTCGCCTGCTGCGCGGAGGGCCACAGTCTTGGCGGGCGCGACGGTTACCGCCCTGGTCACATTGTTTTTTCTCCTGCTCTTCTGGAATCGCTTCCTTGGGATCAGGTCCGGCGATGGCGGCTTCACCGGCGGAGTGTTTTTTCTAAAAGGAATACTGCCGTATCGAGATTTTTACTGTCCGGTCCCGCCGCTGTTCGTGCTCCGCAGTGCGGCGGCGCTTGCGATCTTCGGAAAGCTGCCCATCGTGCTCAGGGCCTTCGGTGTTTTTGAGCGAGTGATTCTTTCGTTACTTTTATACGGCTGGCTGGTTCGTTTCTTTCGTGTGAAGGATGCGGCATTGGCCGCTATGGTCACCATGGTGATCTCGACCGGCGACGTCGCCGATCCCGTGAGTTCCTACAACCACTTCACGATTATGCTGGCCATCGCCAGCGGTTTCGCCGCGAGCTATGCTCTCGATCAAGGCCGAAAAAAGCGTGCTCTGCTGACCATCGGGTGTTTGGCCGGAGTTCTTTCGCTGTTATGTCTCGCATCCAAGCAAACCATTGGGCTCGGCGTAACCTTTGCCATTCCGGTGGTGGTGGGCCTCTGCCTGATGAGTCTGGAGGGAGTTCGTAAAGCAGCGCAGTTTCTGGCCGGATTTTCCGCAGGTTGGCTGCTTGCGGCAGGCGTCTTGCTGGGCTGGATGATGCACTTTGGCATCCTTCACGCATTTCTGACGCAGAGTTTCATTCAGGGCCCTGCCGCCAAAGCGTCCCATCCAGCCGACCTCCTGGTCCACACATTTGCGACTCTGAAGGACCTCTGGTGGGCGGCACTGAGCGCGGTGATCGTGCTGGCGATCTGGTGGCGGCCTTTGCGCCGGTCCGAAAGCAACAAGAAGGAGGATACGACCGCGAGTTCGCTGAAGGGCGTTCTGCTGGCGCTCATTCTTGGGCTCGGTGCCATCGCGGCCTCATCCCTGGTACTTCTCCCCTGGGACTCCCCGGCATTCCAGGTTTTCCAGCCGGAACTGCCGGCAAAACCAACAATCTATGCTTCTCTCATGGGAAGCGGCCTGCTGCTGTTCTACTACTCATGGCGATTCCTGAGCCGAAACTTATCGAGACGGCAATCGCAGTTCGCCCTCTTTGCGTCCATCTCGTTCGCTGTCGCGTTCATGACTTCCCTTTCTTTTCCTGCGTTTGAAGCCATGACGCTCCCGGGGCTGGCGCTGATTCTAGCGGTGTTCTTGAATGATTTCGAAGGCTGGCGGCGATTCGCTGTTTATGCCGCGTGCGGAATCGTGCTGTTCAGCCAAACCCAAGCCAAGGAAAGAATGCCGTTCGGCTTTGCGGATTGGATCGAACCTTCAGTGAAAGACGCGACCATGGCATCCTCGCTGCCCGAGTTGCGGGGATTCTTACTTCCACCGAGCACGGTCGATTTCGTCGATTCGACCATTCGCATCGTGCGGGAGCACTCCACCCCCAACGACACGATCTTCGTTTATCCAGAACTTGGATTCTTCTATGGCGCCACCGAACGAAGGCCCGCGACATTCTCTGCATCGCACAACATCGACGTTGTTCCAGATTCGTTCGCGAAGCAGGAGGCGGAGAGGCTGCTCCGAGCCCGGCCGGCCGTGCTGATCTACGGGCGGCTGCCGGAGCCATTTTTGCGCGAGGAAGAGGAGCATTGGCGCAACGGGCAGCGGAGCGGTCAACGCGATCTGATCGCCGCGGTCGAAACCTTGGCGCAAGAATACACACTCGCAAGGACCTTCCAAGTGTTCGGGCACCCCGTTGATGTCTTCGTGCGACCCTAGGGGATCTCTGATTGAGTCCCGGGTTTCCCCGTGCCTCCCCGTGTACCGCACGCGCAAACCAATCCTTAACTTAAACTCAGTCGTCCCTCCGGGTCTCTCGACCGATAACCCGGTGCTATAGTGTGAGATCATCCGAGTCCGGATAAGACGCACTCAGAGTTGACCCGAATTCCATGCGAAATTTCACCGTGGTCGACACGCTGGGGACGCTTAAGGCATGCGCCGCTCTTCTCCCATTCATGTTCGCCCCAGGGTACGTCGCGGGATGGGCGCTTGACCTTTTCGAGTTCCGGCAGCGTCGTCCAATTCTGCGCCTGATTCTCGCGGTCCCACTCTCCATCGCCATCTGTCCGATGCTTTCGTATCTGCTGGCACGATTTGTGGAGCCGGGGCTCTGGGTGTTCTATCTCGGTGTGTTTGCGGCCTGCATTCTGCTGCTGGCGAAGGATGTTCGTCGTGCGAGGCTGCGGCCGGTTGCAAAATATATCTGGGTCGCGTTGGGACTGGCGGCGGTGTGGGGAGCGGCAGCCATCGGATCGATGGTCGATCTTCAAATCGGAGACAAGCTCTATCCGCCGATTGTCGCTTACGATCACTCCGTACGCACCGCCATGACGGTTGCGGTTGCGCGCGGCGTCCCGCCAAGTAATCCTTTTTTTGCTCATGCGGCGACGCCGCTGCGCTATCACTATTTGTGGTTGTTGTTTTGCAGCCTGCCCATGAAGGCGCTCCATTTACCGCCGCGATTCGTCGTGTATTCCGGAGTCGTCTGGTGCGGCCTGGGCCTGATGTGCACGATCGCGCTTGGCCTCAAGTTCCTGTTGGGAGTACAGGAAGGCATCGAAAGGAAAACTCTGCTCGGGGTGGGCTTGCTCTGTGTGACCGGACTCGACATTCTGCCGATCCTCTACCTTGGGCTTGTGCAACGGTCGTGGCTGGCCGACATGGAGTGGTGGAACGAATCGCAGATCACCTCTTGGATTGGCTCCTTGCTGTGGGTGCCGCATAACGTCGCCGCGTTAATTGCATGTTTCGTTGCATTCTTGCTGCTGCGCCATCAGGCCGACGCGAATCGCCGATGGGCCACGGCTCCCGTGATCTTGGCGGGGATGGCTTTTGCCAGCGCGGCGGGGATGTCCGTTTACGTTACTTTCACGTTTGTGGTTGCAGTGGCTCTTTGGCTGCTGGTGTTGATCGCGCGGAAGGATTGGCTGGAGACAGCAATGTTCGTGAGCGCGGGTGCGGTGGCGCTGCTGTGGGCGCTCTCGTACCTCATTGACCTCCGCGGTCCCGGCAGCGCTGGTATTGGGACGCCCGCCGCAGGAGGCGCGTTCATGGAGTTCGCGCTGCGCCGGTTCAACATGGGGATCGATCTCACCCGATACGCCGGCATCCGCCTGCAGACGCCATTCGCGTTGCGCGTCGCCAATGCCATCTTCCTGCCCATCAACTATGGGCTGGAACTCGGATTCTTTCTCGCCGTCGGCGGGGTGCGGCTGCGGCGGCTCATGCGTGGCACGATCGCGGCCAGCGCCAACGAACTCGCTGCCTGGACGCTGGTCGCGGCCAGCTTCCTGATCGGCACATTTCTGCGTTCGAGCACCCTCAGCAGTAACGACCTGGGATGGAGGTGCTTTCTTCCCGCGCAACTGATTCTGCTGCTGTGGGGTGCCACGATGGTGCATGATTGGTGGTTCCGCGGCGACGCGCCACCAGCCGCGCCGCATCCATGGGCACGCTGCGCGCTCGCAACCCTTTTGATTCTCGGCATACTCGGAACCGGTTATCAGGTATTCATGCTGCGCATGTTCCCGGTCCTCGTCGATCGGCAGGACAACCATGGTGACTTTCGAGGACCGAGCTGGGTGGCTCCGAACCGGCAATTCGGCAAGCGGGCCTATGCCCTGCGTTCGGCGTACGAGGCCCTCGACGCGCAACTGCCTTCTTCCGCCGTCCTGCAGAGCAATCCGGTCACGAAAGACCTCGTTCTGCACATGCTGTATTCAGGCCGTGACGCCGCCGCCAGTGATGGCAGGTGCGGAATCGACTTTGGCGGCGACGCTGAGGTCTGTGCCAGTCGTGTGCGGAAGCTCACCGCTTTATTCCGGTTTCCCGATGGCAGCAATTTAGACGCCGTGTGCCGCGAGTATGGCATCGACGCGGTTGTAGTGGAAGATGCGGACCAGGTATGGCGAGAGCCGTCGTCGTGGGTTTGGAGTCGGAGCCCAGCAGTCGCCAACGATTTTGTCAGGGCATTTCGTTGCGGCGCGGCGGCGAATAGCATTCAACGCTGAACGGAAACCGGACTGCTAATGCCGGGATCATGATGGGAGTTGTTGGAGAATTTGAGGCCTCACAGTTTCCGCCGCTACTGATCCAAATTTGCGCCAACCCAGAGCCGCAATCAAATTGGAGGCTCAGCGGACTTTCCGAGGCATTGCGCCAACCATCAGACGGAGTTCGCCATCGGCCCTTTACGCGTCGTTGCTTTTCATCGCCTTCCAGATCCGGCCAAAGTTCTCGACCGTGTACGCGGCGCATATCAGAAGTATGGCGATATGGGGAGTTCCATATTGACCGTGATACGACTCCAGCAAGCAGAACGCAATAATGGTGCCCGTCGTTCCCATGGCAAGCGCAACAGCGATCACATCACTTGTTCTAATCCCAAAAGCGCCGCTTAGCAGGATCAGCGGGGCGAATAGAACGTAGGTAAGGGTCACAACATAAAAGGCGGTGAGAAAAGGAGCTTGAAGCATTCCTGCCAAACGGATTATTTGCAGGCCGGTTGTGCTCTTTAAAACGCTGCCGCCCTCCACCGCCATTGGATCGACTGTCTCGTCTGGTGCCGGGAACTTTGGCGCGAAGTCAAAGCTATCACGCACAAAGCTGTCGGCGGCGTTTTGTAGATAGCCGAGTGGATGTTTCTTGATCAGCTTCCAGTCAACACTCTGCAAATAATCGACCCACGCAACCGTATATAGATTTAAAGGCAGTCTCCGTTCATCGCTTGCCCAGTGGTAAATCCAATTACCCAGCTTGCCTCGCCGGTCGTTGGCCAGACTGGGAAACGGCATTTCCGACGCACGCCTTGTGAGTTCCCCCAGTCCCCGCCACATATATTCACGGTTAATTTCGTGCTGGTTATACAGAAGGTAGTACTTCGTCATGATCGTGCCGAAAACTTTGTCCTCGGGATCAACCTGGTCAAACATGTTATAGACAGGCTGGCTCATCTGAATGCCCATCATGTTCGTCATTCGGAAGTGGCCGCTACCGATGAAATTGCAGGTCATCCACGCGAAGATAGGCGGAGCGGCTGAAGTTGCGATTAACAGACACACCACGAGCAATCGGCGGGCTAGAACGGCGCGCGAAGGCACGAAGTTAGAACGAATGGAAAATGCGGCAGTTACGAGCACGATGACGACAAAGAAAACAAGATTGTCCGGACGAACGAGTGCAGCAAAAGCAACCGCCAAACCCAGAAGTATGGCAAGCGTTCTTCCGTTTTGCCCCCTATTAATGTGCAGCATCATTGTCGTGTAGAGCCAGATTCCCAGCAAAAGCGAGAACACGGATAACGACAGCGTAAGTATCGCCATGTCAGCTACGCAAACGGGGGTTGTGATGGCGAAGAAAAGTGCTGCAATAAAGGCGACGTTGTTTCGTACACCAAGTGTGCGAAGGGTGTCGTAAAGGAGATAGACGTCGACCAATCCGAGAACACATTGCAGGTCGCGCACGGTTTCGGCGGATGAAATCGACAAGGTCATGGCGGGCTGCGCACCGGACAACCATTGGCACAATCCCAAGAACAGAGGGTAAATGGGTGTTCTCATCCCGTCGCTGAAGTAACCATGCGCCCATTCGACCATCGGGCGCGAGTAGTGCTCGCTATCTAGACCCCACCAGGGTTTAAAAGTGACCATATAAAGCACCCGGATTACGACAGCGACAATAACAATTATGAGGGGACGCCAATCCCACGACTTTTGAGGTCGGTGGTGTTTTTCTGCAATCATCTTAAATTCCACTTGGTACAAATCTCGCCGGCCAGGTCAAGGTCATGTTCCCCAATTTTCGTCTTCACTTGTTCAGTGTCGAATTTTGATTCTCGCGCCCTTGCAACTCCAGCATCCGTTGCCGCACTTCGTCAGCCATCTTCATCTGTCCACTCGCCTCGTAAAGTCGAGCTAGCCTGTCCCAGCGCCGCGGAACCCCGGGCGTCCTCTGGATTGCCTCCTGCTGGAACGTGATCGCTTCATCCCACTGTGCGAGCAGCCGATGCCCCTCCGAGCGGCCTTCCGCGAGCTCGGCATAGACTTCCGGAGCCAGCGATTCCGCGCCATTGCGATACGGGCTGCTTTTCTCGGCCCGGTCAAAAGCCGCCAGCGCGTCCCGCGGATGGTTCAAAGTAAGTTGGAGCTTGCCCATGGTCATGTAGATATTGAAAGGCTGAAGCGCCAGCCCTGCCGCGTGCTCCAGGGCGTCAAGAGCAGCCGCGTTCCGGCCCTCGCTCCCGTAAACAGAAGCGAGAGAGTGCCAGACTCCGCCGTTTTCGTTGATCGCGAGCGATGCACGCAACTCCCGCTCGGCTTCCGCGTATTGCTGCCGCCGCTCAAAGAGTAGCCCCTTCAGCAGGTGAACGTTCGGATCGCCGCGATCGAGCGCATCCCCGCGGCCTAGAGACTCCTCCGCGTCGCCATCCCGATGCAGAATAAAAAAAAGTTCTCCGGAATTCAGGTAGAAGTCGTGAAGCGCCGATCGCGAAGCCGAAGCCGGAGGAGCGAGCGCCTGAGTGGAGCAATCAATCTGGAGGCGTCGGATCAACGAAGAATTGCCGGGTGTGTTGCGCAGAAACACCAGCGAGACGTCATCCATGTAAACGGGACGCCAGCTTGCACTCTGGCAAAACTTGTACGCATCCATGTTTCGCAAGCCACGAAGGTTGGCCGTCGCAACCAGCAGAACATTCAGATTCCAGCGCTCGGCCTCTGTCTGCCATGCCGGGGAATCTGGGTCTTCGCTGTAGAGGTTGAACTGCTCCATCGAAAGATCGGGATTGTTGCCGCGCCCATCGATGAAGTCGGGATACTTCGGGCCCAGGCTCCACGCGGCGTAACCACCAAGCTCGTAATCTTCGAAAATGTTTCCCGGAAGCTGTTCCCGCCGAATAAAAGCCGCCGCGCGGGCAGGGAACCACGACGCTTCTCCAGTTCCGAACCTCAAATCGGGATTGAACACGACGTAAGTGCGGTTCGAGACAAAGTCGGCAATCCGCAACAGCGCGATCGCGCAAAAGACAGCCGTCAAGAGGATGGCGGCAGATGTTGGAACTCGAAGCACGTGCGGAGAGTTATTTTTTGCAGAGCCATCCGGGCGCTCGTCGAAGAGTGCCTCCAGCGCTCCCGCACCCAAAGTTACGACGCAAATTGCGAACAGCGCCGAATACCGCGCATGACTCAATGCGGCATAGAGTGCCACAACCATAACCAACCCGGCGCCCGCCTGCCGCTTCCAGAAAAGGATCGCGGCCAGAATCGCCGCCAGCAGAAGCAGCCAGGTAAAGCCGAACTGAGCGTGCCGCACATCGATGAGCTGATACAACAAATGGGTTGATATGGGTACGCCCATGAACTCGCCAATCGCGTTGTTGCCATTGATCTTTCCCTGACTCGAACCAGCGGCGCCTGCCATGTTGAGCGCCGCCGCATAGATTCTTGGTCCCCACGGATTCACCAGCGTGACCGCGCCGCCAGCCGCGAGCCAAGGCCATGCCCGCCGTAACCGTAAGCGCACCGCCTCGCGCCGCTCCGCAAACACAAAATCGGAGAACTCCATCAGCAGGTAGGCTCCGATGGCCCCGAGTCCCGCGATGAATCCCGGGTGCAGATTCACCCACAACAGCATGATCCCCGGCAACAGCCAAAGCCGGCAACGCACTCCTCGGTGATAAGCCCAGAGTTCTCCAAGAAAAAGAGCAAAGAAAACCGTGCTGAAAAGGTCCGCCCGCGGAGCGGTTCTGGCGGCGATCGACCCCACCGCAAGCAGCGCCAGCACGGTGCTCCCCATGTCTCGACGGCGAACCAGGTACGCCACGACCGCCAGACAGGCCAGCGCGCAAAACCAGCTCAAACCGGCGTAGCCAAATGCGGTATATGTGAGGTAGAGCAGCACGCCCGCGAACGGTGGATACATCCAGGGCGTGCCCGCGGCAGGAAACGAAAGCACGTCCGTACGCGGAACCTGGCCATGCTCCACGACCCAGCGGCCCGTCGCCAGATGCCAGCCCATGTCGCTATCGCCCACCGTGTGCAGACCCGCGCACAGCGCGCTAAGCAACACTAGAGAAACCAGTACCAGTCTGGCTGCGCGATAGGATTTGTCCGAGGAAACTTGCATGGAAGATTGCGACTCGTAAAACCAGCGCTTCATGTTCAATATAAACCGATTGTCCATTCGCGGACTGGGGCGATGAGACGGATGCAAGGCAAAGCATCGTCTTGATAGACTCCTCTTTCATGTGATCGCCATCACATCCCCAAGTGACACAGAATGCTGCCGCTCGGGTGCTCCGCCTTTAAGGTGAGTGAGCGAAAGCAAAGCGCAACAAAGCGCAGTCAGCGGGCGGAAGTATCGTATAGTCTTGACGTTCGGCAAGAGCCGACTTTGAGCAAACCGGCAATGGGGGAATCAGGGATGGAAAACGAAACCAAAGCGCAGCCACCTGCGGCTTCGGCTTGGCAAGTGAAGCAGGTGTATGCCATGGCGGTCATCAGCCTGGTGGTTGGGTTGGCGATTGGCTACTTGTTTCGCGGGTCGCAATCGCCCGCGCCGCCGCCACCTGCACCCGCCGTATCCCAGCAGTCTCCCGCCGCAGGTGCCATGGGCGGCCAGACGCCAAGCCTGGATCAGATGAAACAGATGGCCGCCAGCAAAGCCGCGCCCCTGCTCGAACAACTGAAGACCGACCCGAACAATACCGATCTGCTCTCCAAAGTCGGAGACTTGTACCAGGCGACCCACCAGTTCAAGGAAGCGGCGGCCTATTACGACAAGGCACTCCAAGTCGATCCGAAGAACGTCCCCACTCGCACCAAGTTGGCTTCCTGCTTCTACTACCAGGGCGATGTGGACGGGGCGATCAGCCAATTGCAGCAATCCCTACAATACGATCCCAAGGATGCCAACTCCCTGTTCAACCTCGGCATGATCAAGTTGCAGGGAAAAAAGGACACCAAGGGCGCGCTCGCTGCATGGCAATTGCTCTTGAAGTCAAATCCGCAATTGAGCGCGGAGCGCAAAGCCATGGTGCAAAAACTGATCGCGGATGTCCAAAAGCAGAGCAAGGGCTAAAAGCGCCCATTGCGTCGTGCGGCGTCCAACATGCCAAACAAGATTCTGAAGGAGCAATCACGACAATGACGGATACAAATCAAACAACTCCCGCCGAGCAATGGACCAGCGTGCAGGCCTACGTGTTGGCGGTGATCTGCCTGCTGGTGGGGATCGCCGGCGGCTGGTTCATCCGCGGATCCCAGAGTCCGGCGGCCGCCGTTGAAACCGCCAGCGCGCCGGCGCCTGCTCCAGCCATGGGAAATCAGGCTCAGCAACCGCCAACTCCGGCTCAGATGCAGAAAATGGCCGACTCACAGGCCGCTCCATTGATCGAGAAGCTCAAGGCGGACCCAGCCAATGCAGGACTTCTGGCCAGCATCGGCAACATCTACTACGACACTCAGCAGTACCCCGCAGCCATCGACTACTATCAGCGCGCGCTGAAGGTCGAGCCAGCCAATGCCGGCGTTCGTACCGACATGGCCACCGCGTACTGGTATACCGGCGACGCCGATACCGCCATCGCGGAATTCCAGAAATCGCTTTCCTATGAACCGAATAAGCCCAACGCGCTGTTCAACCTCGGTATTGTTGAGTGGCAGGGCAAGATGGATATCGGCAAAGCGACCGCCGCGTGGCAGAAGTTGCTCGACACCAATCCGAACTATGAAGGCAAAGACAAGGTTCTGGAATTGATGGCGCAGGCCAAGAAGCATTCAGGCGTAAAGCCGGGGACGCCGGCGAAACCCTTGCAATAGCTTCCACCAGATGGAAGGCCACACCGTGAGCAGTTCTTCCCTGGAACAATTCGAGGGCAATCTGCGTCGGAAGCCCATGCTGCTGGGCCTACTCCTCGTGTTCGCTACGATTCTGTTGTATAGCAGCGTCCGGCATCACGAATTCCTTGACTTCGATGACTCCCAGTACATCACGAAGAACATTCATGTCAGCACAGGATTGAAGCTCGGCAATATCGCCTGGGCTTTTACCACCTTCTACGCGGCCAACTGGCATCCGCTCACGTGGCTCTCTCACATGGCGGACTGCCAACTGTTTGGCCTGAATTCCTCGCCGCAGCACCTGGTCAATGTCGCGCTTCATGCAGCCAATGTTCTACTGTTGTTCCTGCTGCTGCAAAGGGCCACCGGTGCGGTTTGGCGCAGCTTTTTCGTTGCAGCGCTCTTTGCGGTGCACCCCCTGAACGTGGAAACGGTTGCCTGGGTGGCCGAGAGAAAAAGTCTGCTCAGCGCGTTTTTTTCGCTGCTCACGATTGCCGCCTATGGCTGGTACGTTGCTCGGCATGGTTGGAAGAGGTATCTGCTCGTCCTGGTCGCCTTTTCCATGGCGCTGATGTCTAAGCCCATGGCAGTGAGTCTCCCGCTGGTCCTGTTACTGCTCGACGATTGGCCCTTGCAACGCTACGAAGATCTTTCATTTCGAAGCCGGTGGGTGCGTTTGTTGCTGGAGAAGTTGCCACTGTTCTTGATGAGCGCCGCAAGTTGCGTCGTCACCGTGATCGCACAGCGTTCCAGTGGTTCCGTGGTCGATACCTCGGCGCTGCCCCTCTCGCTGCGCCTGGGAAATGCCCTGGTGTCCTATATTGCCTACATTGGGAAGACGTTCTGGCCCGCCAATCTGGCAGTCTTCTATCCTCATCCGCAGCACTCCTTGCTCTGGTCCGACGTTGCCGCAGCGGCGGTGATTCTGTCGGCAATTACCTTGGCGGTGCTGTATTTTCACCGCGCTCGTTACCTGACGGTGGGCTGGTTTCTCTTTGTCATAACGCTGGTTCCGGTAATCGGAATGGTTCAGGTTGGCCGCCAAGCGATGGCCGACCGTTACGCTTATGTCCCCTGCATCGGCTTGTTTCTCATCGTCGCATGGGGATTAGGCGACGCACTCGACAAGGCCGCCGTCCCTCGATTTCTGCCAGGCGTGGCGGCACTGTGCCTGATTTTGGCATTGGCAGCGGCAACTCTCCGCGATCTGACCTACTGGCAGAACGGCGTCAACTTGTTCACGCACGCGAAAGTCCTAGCTGGCCGCCCGGATGCTCACCTTGAAGCGGCTCT
>PLUW01000021.1:1624-49477 GCA_003162935.1 Acidobacteriaceae bacterium | reverse complement strand
CGCTGGAAGCTGGAGCCAACAGGCGGAACTTACGGCCTCGGATGGGGTATATGACGACGAGTTCGGCATTTCCGTGGCGTTGTCGAGCGATGGCAACACGGCTCTGGTGGGGGCGTTGTTCCACACCGTCAATGGGAACACCAATTATCAAGGAGCGGCGTATGTGTTCACGAACTCCGCTGGAAGCTGGAGCCAGCAGCAGGAGCTGACAGCGTCGGATGGAGCGGGTGGTGACCTTTTCGGCAATTCCGTGACGCTGTCGAGCGACGGCAACACGGCTCTGGCTGGAGCGCCGTATCACACTGTCAATGGGAACGCCAATCAAGGAGCGGCGTATACCTTTGTGAACAGCCCCAACCCAACCACGACCACGATTGCTTCCAATCCGATTCCGTCGTCGTACGGCCAGCCGGCGACGTTCACGGCGACGATCAGCGTGCAAAACGGAGATGTGAAGGGCCGAGTGACGCGCCGGGCACTTCGAGTGAAGGCGCAGGATATCACCGGAACGGTGACGTGGAGCGCGAATACCGGATGCGGCACAACCGCGGTGACCTCGGGCACTCAGGGAGTAGCGACCTGCACCACCACGACCCTTGCGGTGGGGACCGACGCGATCACGGCGGCCTACTCGGGGGACAGTAGCAACAGCGCAAGCACAGCCACGTTGAGCGGCGGTCAGGTCGTGAATCCGTTGAGCCAGGCCATCACCTTCACTCAAAACGCCCCAGCCAGCGCCGTCTACAACAGCAGCTTCACCGTGGCGGCCACCGGCGGCGCAAGCGGCAATCCCGTGAGCATTGCGGGTTCGGGCGCTTGCAGTGGCAGCGGCGCGGGCACCGCAAACATCACCATGACCAGCGGCACTGGAACTTGTACGGTAACGGCGAGCCAGGCGGGCAACAGCAACTATTCGGCGGGTTCGGGTGCGGAGAGCACGAACGCGACTCCGCTGAGCCAGAGCATCACGTTCCCGACACCCGCGCCTCCGACCTCGAAAATCGGGGACAGCTTCACGGTAGTAGCAGACGGCGGCGTCAGCGGCACCCCGGTGACGTTTGGCGTTGGCCCAAGTTCTGTTTGCACCATCACCGCTACGGGACCGGACAGTGCGACGTACAAGATGACCAGCAGCTACGGAGACTGCTTTGTGCTCGCCAACCAGGCGGGCAACAGCAACTATGCGGCGGCTCCGCAGGTGACGCAGATCGTTCACGGCGTTAATTCGGTGGTCAAGATTCCGCCGACGGTGAGCTTCACCGGAGCGCCCAGCAGCGCGCCCTACCTGTCGAGCTTCTCGGGACTGGTTACGACGGAGAACTCCGGCGTCCCGCCGACCATCACGACGACGACGGGCGGCGCCTGCTCCGTGATCGGCGGCGTGGTCACGATGAAGACGGGGAATCAAACTTGTATTCTGAAAGCCTCGTGGGCGACCAACACCTACTACACGGCCGCGAGTCTCACCCAGTCCATCATTTCGACTCCACGCGCCACGACCACCGCCATCACCAGCACGGTTCCACAAACGAATCCGCTGCGAGTGGAGGTGTACTTCAATGTGACCAACGGGGCAAACACGGTCACGGGCAGCGTGACCGTGACCGCTGCACCCAGCGGCAAATCCTGTACGGGAGCGGCCACCAGCGGCAAGTGCCTGCTGACGTTCACGGCAGCGGGCGAGGGGTCCGAGACCCTGACCGCGACCTTCGCCGGCAACGTCAACGACGGCACAAGCACCTCGGCTCCCTACACGCTGACGGTGAACTAGAACGAGCGCTCCAGCAAAAGCGCTCGTAACTCATTAACAAATAAAGACTTTACCCGTAACCCGTTTAAACTAAAAGACCTGGCGCGATTCACCTCTAAGTCTTTGATTCCAAAAGACCGCAGGCAAGGGGGTCTCTGCGGCAGCATCGCCTTTCTGCCTGTTACGTTCACCGCAACTTCGGTGCGCAAGCGTGCTTCCCGATCTGTGCATCAAACCGTCTATAATTGGGTACCAGTTCTTCGGGAAGCCCGATCACAAGAGCCTGATCAAGAAGAGCAGAAGATCAAATTATGTCGACGAAGCTGAAGGTCACCATCGTTGCCAGTTCGCTGGCCATCCTGTTGTTCACCGTTGTTGGCACTTTCGTCAACGTCAGCGCCTCCACGAACGACGGAGCCTATCGCCAACTCTCGGTGTACAGCGAAGTGCTGTCGCGCATCCGCCTGGAATACGTCGAGGAGCCGAATGTCGCGGGCGTCACCGATGGCGCGCTGCATGGATTGCTCGAGTCGCTCGACGCCAACTCCAGCTATCTGTCGGCCGACGAGTACAAGCATTACAAAGCGGTGATGAAGAAAGACGCCAAGGCCGATATTGGCGCCACCGTCTCCAAGCGCTTTGGCTACGCGGACGTGGTCGCGGTGATTCCAGGAGGTCCCGCGGAAAAGGCCGGGATCGACAACTCCGACATCATCGAATCGATCGAGGGCAAGAGCACGCATGACATGTCGCTGGCTGAGATTCACAGCCTGTTGACGGGCGAGGTCGGATCGACGATCACCGTTGCCGTGGTGCGGCCGCGCAAGGCCGAGCCGCAGAAGATTGTCATCACGCGCGACCTAGTCACGATTCCTCCGGTGAGCGACAAGATGCTCGCCGATAACGTCGGCTACATTCAGGTGGACGCGTTCCCGGAAGGCGAGTCGCAGGAAGTCGCCGGCAAGATTCGCGACCTCCAGAAACAGGGAGCGAAGAAGATCGTGCTCGATCTGCGTAACTCCGCTGCGGGCGTGGAGTCCGAGGGCATTGCCACGGCCAACCTCTTTCTCGACCATGGCACCATCACCTATTTGCAGGGGCAGAAGTATCCGAAGCAGGCTTTCAACGCCGACCCCGCCAAAGACGTGACCAAGCTTCCGGTGGCGGTGCTGGTAAATCGCGGCACGGCGGGTCCGGCTGAGATTGTGGCCTCCGCCATTCTTGAGAACGCCCGCGGCGACGTGGTCGGAGACAAGACTTTCGGAGACGGCTCGGTGCAGAAGCTGATCGAAATGCCGGATAACTCGGCGTTGATTCTTTCGGTCGCGAAATACTATTCGCCGGGCGGCAAAGCGATTCAAGATGCGGCGGTCACGCCCAACGTCCTGGTCGCCGACTCCGCGTCAGACGACGGCGGCATCCCAGACGAAGAAGACCAACCGGCGGTTGTAGGATCTCCCGGAGCAAAGCCCGGCGAGAAGGAAGAAAAGCCGAAAAACCTGCCGGACGACCAACTGAACAAGGCATTGGAAGTATTGAAGAACCGCGAAACAAAGGGATAAAGGTTTCAAGGTTTCAAGGTNNGTTTCAAGTTTCAAATCAAGATTTGTCATCCTGAGCGAAGCGAAGGACCTGCTGTTTGCCAGTGCCGCAAGGTTCTCGTTTCACTCTGACCCGCGGCAAATTTCCCCGGCATCCTCAGCGGCCCCATCAACACGACTCAGTTGAAACCCTGAAACCTTGAAACCTGCCCTCTTGGTTTACCATTGAAACCTTGAAACTCTGAAACCTTGAAACCTGGCTTTTAGAACCCTTGCCTACTATAAAAATTGGCGGAAGACCGCTCGTAGGACGCTTCCTGTTCGGATTGCTCGTCCTGTTCTCCGCCGCGGTCGGCGCGGCCGCGGGCCTCCTGCTGGTTTATTCAACCGACCTGCCCCAGGTCGAAGAGCTCGAACGCTACCGTCCCAGTTCGGTCACCGAACTCTACGACGGAAAGGGCCGTGTCATCGGCACCTTTGCCTTGCAGCGCCGCGTCATCGCCGCCTATGACGACTACCCTGATGTCCTCCGCAACGCCCTTGTTTCCATCGAAGACAAGGATTTCTACCGCCACTCGGGCGTCAACGTCTGGCGCATCATCGGCGCGGCGTATCGCGACCTCGAATCCGGCGGCAAAGTCCAGGGAGCCTCCACGCTCACCATGCAGCTCGCGCGCAATCTGTTTCTTTCTCCCGACCGCTCGTTTTACCGCAAAGTGCAGGAGACGCTGCTTGCGATCCAAATCGAGCGCCGCTTCACCAAGCCGCAGATCTTCACCCTCTACGCCAACCAGATATTTCTCGGCCACGGCGCGTACGGCTACGAGGCCGCGTCAGAATACTATTTCAGCAAACCGGCGAAGCAATTGAAGCTGGAAGAAGCCGCGCTGTTGGCGGGACTTCCCAAGGCTCCGCAATATTACTCGCCGGTCACTCATCCCGACCGCGCGCTCAAGCGCCGAAACCTGGTGCTCAATGCCATGTTGGAAGACGGCAAGATCACCGCCGCGCAAGCCGCGCAAGCCAGAAGCAAGCCGATCGTGCTCGACCTGCAGAAGGATCCGAATTCGCTGGCTCCGCATTATGTTGAGGAAATCCGCCGCTACCTCGAAGCGAAGTATGGCAGCGACCAGGTCCACGAAAGCGGCCTCCGCGTTTACACCTCGCTCGACACCGATCTGCAGAAGGCCGCGCGCCAGTCGCTGCTCGACGGCCTCGCCGCCTACGAGCGCCGCCATGGATGGCGCGGCAAACTTGCGAACGTGATCGCGCAGGGCGAGAAGATCGACAAATACGCCGATCCCGATTGGGATGAAGATCCCGAAGTCAACGGATACACTCACGCGCTGGTTGCAGCGGTTTCAGCGGGCGCTGCCGAGGTGCATTTCGGACGGCGCACCCCCACGCTGTCGCAAACCGATGTCGCCTGGACCAAGCTCAAGCTGGCCGACATTCTCCACGCGGGCGACATCGTCTACCTCAAAGTGCTCGCGCTCGATGCCGACGGAAAAGCGAAGGTCAGCCTGGAGCAGGACTCCGGAACCGAAGGAGCGCTCGTCGCCATCGATAACGCGACCGGAGAAATCAAGGCCATGGTTGGCGGCCGCGATTTCAATCTCTCGAAATTCAACCGCGCCACGCAGGCTCTGCGCCAGGTCGGATCGTCGTTTAAGCCCTACGTATACACCGCCGTGATCGACCAGGGAGGCAGCCCCGACGACACGATTGTGGATGCGCCGATAACATTTCAAACCGCATCCGGCCCATACTCCCCGCACAACTACGATGGCAAATTCGAGGGTACGATCACGCTGCGGCGAGCGCTGGCGCAGTCCAGAAACATCCCCGCGCTCAAACTGGCCGATCGCATCGGAATCCACACGGTGATCGACTACGCGCACCGCTTCGGCGTCACCGCCAATATCCCCGCCTATCTCCCGGTGGCGCTCGGTTCGGCGGAGATCACGCCGCTGGAACAGACCTCCGCCTTCAGCGTGTTTCCGAACGACGGCGTGCGCGTGGCTCCGCGCTACATCACCAGGGTGACCGATTACGAAGGCCGGATTCTGGAAGAAGATTACTCCGACATCAAAGACGTCGTAAGTTCGCGCACCGCCCGCATCATGACCTCGATGTTGCGGGAGGTCGTGCTCCACGGCACGGCCGTCGCCGCCGCCAAAATGCCGTATCCTCTGGCCGGCAAGACCGGCACGACCAACGATTTCACCGACGCCTGGTTCGTGGGCTTTTCTCCATCGCTCACCTGCGGCGTCTGGATCGGCTACGACGAGAAGAAATCTCTCGGCGCAAAGGAGACCGGAGCCCGCGCCGCTTTACCGATCTGGATGCAGTTCATGAATGCCGCGCTGGCCGGCAAAGAGCCCGGCGAATTCCAGCCGCCGCCGGCGGAAGAAAACGCAGCCGTGGCGCGGAAAGTCGACACTCCCGACGTTGCGCCGGGCGACGGCGAACTGCACTAGGGAAACTCTGATTAAGTCCCGGGTTCCCCCGTGCACCCCCGTGTACCCTGTGGTTTATGCCTTCTGCCAATGCTTAATCAGAGTTTCCCCGGACCCGGTTGTCAGCTCTCAGTTTTCAGCCGAGCTTCCGAATCAGCCGCCCCATCCGCACAATTCGATACACCGGAAAGAGCGCTTCCGGCAAGCGCACCGCCGCTATGTCTCCCGAACTCGGCGTCCACACCAGCCGCCAGAGATAGCGCCAGCGATCAACGCGACGTTCCCGGAGTTTCATGACCAGGCGAAAATATTCCGTCGACTCGAACTCATAGTTCATACCGCGTGCCAATCGTTCGGCGAATTCCCTGCCGAGCGCAGCCACCTGCGGATCCGCCGCAGCCAACTCCTCCCCCGGTTCGGGAACTTCCCCATGAAGCACGTTCCTCACCAGCCAGAAACTAACCCCGAGAATGCGAGCGATTCCCAGTGCTCGCGCCCGCGAAAATACTAAAGAGTAATCGATGCCCGGCAAACGCAAAGTCTCGGCAATATCGGCAAGATAGATCAGCCGCGTCCAAAGATGCTTGGCCGCATGCAGGCAGAGCGCCACGAGCGAATCTTCGGGAGACAGGCAAGGCATTTCGCACCCGCCCACAATCGTGCGGCCGGCTCGCGCCAGCAGATCCTCCACATCCAGATCGACCCCATAGAAATGGGACAGTAACGCCCACTGCAGTTCGACCAGGTTCTTTCCCGCTGCGCCGTCGAGAGAACGCTCATAGCCGGTTCGCAGCCACAGTCGTTCAACCGCCGGAGTAAGGTCCGTCGCCGGCCCGTATCCGATTTCAGCGAACGCCCGCTTGGCGCGATCGAAGTCGGCGGGAGTAATCAGGAAGTCGAGATCGGAAAAACTTCGCAGCCCCACATCGCCATAAAGCGATTGCGCCAGCACCGGTCCTTTAAACGGAACCAACCGCAGTTGCCGGCTTGCACAATGCTCTAGGATCCGTCGCAGTTCGGCAGTGAACCACAAGCTGCGCCGCAGGTTCGCTTCGTACGCCGATCGCAGCGCGGGTGCGATTTCCGGCGGAAGTTGATGGTCAGCTTCAAGCAGATTTCGCGCCGCCAGCGGAAGCACGCCATGGTGCTCCGCCAGGCGAAGAAGTTCGGCCCAGTTCACGGCATACAAATTGCGATCGGCAACGCTTTCGCGACGCGCTGGAGTCACATTCGCGCCGGCGAGGTCGCACAAAAGCTCGAATTCGTCGCTTCTCTGGGTTGAGCCCATTTTTGGAGAAAGGCCGTCTGAGGCCGGTGCGTCCCGCACCCGGCCTGCATCATCTAATGGTAGATGGCTCAGTTCCAGTCTTTTGAAGCACGCGTGCTCCGCACCGTGCCGCTCTCCGAGTTTACCAAGCACATCGAACTCGGGGTGAGCGGCGTTGCTCACTTTGGCTTTGCGCCCGGACAATGGCTCTCAGTAAAGGCCACGACTCCCGATGGCGAAGAGATGACGCGCGCCTATTCGATCGCATCCCCACCTTCCGAAAACAGCCATTTCGCGTTCTGCCTCAATCGCGTGCAGGATGGCTACATGTCGAATTATCTCTGCAATCTCGACACGGGCGCCCAGATTGCCTTTCAGGGGCCATTCGGCAATTTTATTTTGCATCCGCCCGCGCGCGACACCGTATTCATTGCGACCGGAACCGGGATTGCGCCCTTGCGCTCCATGTTGCATTGGCTGTTGGCAGAGCCGGATCGCCATCAAGAACGCCAATTCTGGCTGCTGTTCGGCGCGCGGCGCGAGCAGGACATTTATTATCGCGAGGAATTCGAAACTCTCGCTGCCAAGCATGCCAACTTTCATTTTCTACCTACTCTGAGCCGTCCTGAGGCGGACTGGAACGGCCGGCGAGGGTACGTTCAGGAACATCTGCCCGAGATCGTGGGAAACCGTACCGATATGCACGCCTACATCTGCGGCCTGGCCAAGATGGTCAAAGCGAACCGAGACTTCCTGAAGAACCTGGGCTGGGATCGTTCATCGATCCGGTATGAAAGATACGACTGACCCGTAGAATGGTGGCCGGGATACGCTCGCTTTTAGGTGGCGCAGCGGTTCAGCGCTGCGGATGAGGCAGAACTTGATTGCGCCTTCAGGCGCTGAGGGAAATCCACTATGTATGTTGCCGACAAAAACCGTTACGACTCCATGCAGTATCGCCGCACGGGGCGCAGCGGCCTCAAACTCCCCGCCGTCTCGCTCGGGCTCTGGCACAATTTCGGCGGCGTGGACCAATTCGACAATTCCCGCGCCATGCTGCGCCGCGCCTTCGATCTCGGCATCACCCATTTCGATCTTGCCAACAATTACGGCCCTCCTTACGGATCGGCGGAAGAGACCTTCGGCCAGATTCTAAAAAAAGACTTTCTTCCCTACCGCGACGAACTGATCATTTCGACCAAGGCGGGCTGGGATATGTGGCCGGGACCGTATGGGGATCGAGGCTCGCGCAAATACATGCTGGCCAGCCTCGACCAGAGCCTGAAGCGCATGGGCCTTGCCTACGTCGACATCTTCTATCATCACCGTCCCGATCCCGAGACGCCGATGGAAGAGTCGATGGGAGCGCTCGACACCGCGGTCCGCTCTGGCCGGGCGCTTTACGCGGGCATTTCGGCCTATAACGCCGAGCAAACGTCGAAAGCGGTCAAGATTCTGCGCAACCTCGGAACGCCCTGCTTGATTCATCAGCCGAAGTATTCCATGTTCGTGCGCAGCCCCGAGCAGGGATTGTTCGACGTGCTGGAAAAAGAAGGGGTCGGATCAATCGTATTCAGCCCGCTGGCGCAGGGACTGCTTTCCGACCGCTATCTCAATGGAATACCCAGCGATTCGCGCGCCGCCCGCGATTTTTCGCTGAAGAAGAAAGACGTCGGCGAAGACAAACTCGTCAAGATCCGAGCCCTGAATGAAATCGCCAGGCAGCGCGGCCAAACGCTGGCGGAAATGGCGGTAGCGTGGGTGCTGCGCGATCCGCGCGTCACCAGCGCGCTGGTGGGCGCAAGCAAAGTGTCGCAGGTCGACGACAACGTGGCCGCGCTCAAGAACCTTAAGTTCTCAGCCGAGGAACTGGGAACAATCGACGGCGTTCTCGCCCAGTAAACCATCCGCGTGACGCGTCGAAACGTCCCCAACCACGAATGTCGAATGGCCGGGCCAGTTACTCCCTCGCGTCTCTCGCTCGGGGCTCTCCCTCTCGCTCGCTGCTGACATAGTGCTCCAGCGAATGGTGCTGCCGGCGGATTTCCTCCATCTGCTCGTGCATTAGATCGCGAATCGAGAGGACACCCTTCAGCCTGCCCTTGAGATCCACCACCGGCAGATGACGAAAATGATGTTTCAACATCAAGCCTAAGGCTTCGCCGGGAGTGGTTTTCGGCGAGGCGTTGAGCACCGGCGTGGTCATCACTTCGCTTACTGCGGTTTTTGCAGGATCGCGGCCGCTCAGCGCCACCTTCTTCAGCACGTCGCGTTCGGTGAAGATGCCTTGGACTAATTTGCCGTGCACAACCACGACAGCGCCCACGCGCCGCTTCAGCATGAGTTTGATGGTCTCGGCTACAGTGGCATCAGGGGGAACAGTGATGGATTCCTGGGTGCAAAGAGTGAGAATATGCATAGCTGACCTGACCTCCAAGAGAACGTCGTTTATAAAAGCGCCCCGATTGTAGCATCTACAAAATCTGGCCGCAGTGACGCCTGTTCGAATCGGATGCAGGGGTGGAAGAACTGTGAGACTTGATCGGAGGACCTGTGTGAAAAATATCGTCCGCTGCGCTTGGGCCACCAATGATCTATCCATTCCTTATCACGACCGCGAATGGGGAGTCCCGCAACACGACGACCGCGTGCTATTCGAGTTCCTGATCCTGGAAGGCGCGCAGGCTGGCTTGAGCTGGGACACGATCCTCCGCAAGCGCGAAAATTACCGNNAAAGTGGCTTCGGCGATTCGGAATGCCAAAGCATTTCTGGCCGTGCAAGAGGAGTTCGGTTCGTTCGACGCCTACATCTGGCAGTTCGTCGGCGGCCGCGCGCTGCAAAACCACCGGCGGCTGGGTGAGAAGCTTCCGGCACGCACGCCGCAATCCGACGCCATGAGCAAGGATCTCAAGAAACGCGGCTTCAACTTCGTCGGTTCAACCATCTGCTACGCCTTCATGCAAGCCACCGGAATGGTCAATGACCACGCGGTCGAGTGCTTCCGCTCTTCCCGGCAGACCTCCGATAAGACTTGACATCCTTGGTCCGCCGTCGCAAAATATCGGAAATTCGGGAAGAATTCCCATTTTTCTCGCAAGAGTCGATCATCGACCAGCTTATGACGTTCAGTCAGCCGTCGCCCGCCCCACCAAATAAAGTCAGCCCCGAGCAATGCAAGCACCCACGAGTGCAGATCGTCTCTCGCGACGAAGACTCTGAATATGTCGAATGCCAGGAATGTGGCGACGTCTTCGAGACCAGCGAATTGAAGGATATGGCGATCGAAGAAAAGAAAGAACCCGAAGAAGAATGAGGGCGTTGCTGTGGAGAGCCAGGTGTCTCTGCCCGGCCAGACGCCAGTTGGCCGATCCTTATCCTTTGACCTGAATCACCAAATTCTCCGCCCCATCCATCCAATACTTCTTCCCCGGAGGAATCACCGTCGTCGCGCTGTATTCCGTGATCACCGCGGGTCCCGTCATCCGGCGGCCCAGAACCAGTTGCTCCCGTTCAAATACCGGCGTGTTCACCGCTTTGTCGTGAAAGAACACCGCCGCGCGCTCCACCGGCTTTGCGCATGATGACGCCTTTCGCGCTATTGTCTGTCCGGCAACCTTTCGCTCTGGTCGATCCGGTTGCGCCGTCCGCAAACGAGCCCGCAGACGCAGCGTAACCAATTCAATCTCCCGCCCCGCGTGGTGATACCCATAGCGACGTTGATGTTCGTCATGAAACTGAGTAGCAAGCACGCGAGCCGTGACGTTCGCCGCGGCGGGCACATTGAGCTCGTAGCCCTGCCCGCGATAGCGCAGGTCGAGGCTGCGTTCATATTCCAGCCTGCCGTGCCACCCTTCCGCGCGGAATTCCTTCCCCGCCGCCGCTTCCAGCTTGCGGAACTCTTTCTCCAGCTTCACCAGCGCCGCCTGCGATCCAACTCCCTCAAGCCGCCAGAGCACGGTGCGCGAATAATCCTTGACCACGTCGCTGACCAGAATCCCAAACGCCGAAAGCGCTCCCGGCCGCGCCGGAATCATCACTGTCGGAATCGCCAACGCCTCGGCGAGTTCGCAGGCATGCAGCCCGCCCGCTCCTCCAAACGCCACCAGCGCAAACTCTCGCGGATCGTACCCCCGTTCGATCGACACCACTCGCAAAGCCCGTTCCATGTTCGCGTTGACCACGCGCACAATTCCCGCCGAAAATTGTTCCACGCTCAAGCGCGACCCTTGCGCCCGCAACCATTCGGAAGTAACTCGCTGCGCTCGCTCCAAATCGAGCTGAAATTCGCCTCCCAGAAACCGTTCTGGCCGCAGCCGCCCCATCAATAAATTGGCGTCCGTGACCGTGGGCAAGGTTCCGCGCCCATAACAAATCGGCCCCGGATCGGCCCCCGCCGATTCCGGCCCCACGCGCAGCGACCCGCCCGCATCGAACCGGGCCAGCGACCCGCCGCCCGCGCCCACCGTGTGAATCTCCAGCATCGGAACTCCCACCGGAAGCCCCGCCACCTCCGACTGCCCCCCGGTTCGAACCTCGCCCTGCACCGCCGCTACGTCCGTCGAGGTCCCGCCCATATCGAACGAGAGAATTTTCCGGAACCCGCTGTGCGCAGCCATCGCCGCCGCGCCCACCAATCCCCCAGCCGGACCCGACAACACCGTGCGCACCGGTTCCCGAGCGGCCGACTCCAGCGCCGTAATCCCGCCGCTCGATTGCATGACAAAAATCCGCGCCGCGTATCTCGCGTTCTTTACACTTAGGGTGCCCCACGTCTCGCGCTTTTCGAGACGTGGGATCTCCGCCGCGAATTGCTGCACCCGCTCCGCCAACCCCTCCATATAGCTCTGCATCAGCGGCTGCAGATAAGCGTTCACCACCACCGTGCTTGTCCGCTCATATTCCCGGAACTCCGGCAAGATGCGATGCGACACCGACAAAGGCAAGTCAAGCTCCGCCACCGCCGCAGCCACCGTGACCTCGTTCTCCGGATTGGCAAAAGAGAACAGCAGAGAAATCGCGATGGCCTCGGGCGCGGTCCGCCGCACCGCCTCCCGCAGCCGCGCCAACTCCGCATCCGATGGACGCTGCAAAACCCGCCCGTCGCAGTCGATCCGCTCCTCGACGCCAAAGCGCAACTCACGCGCCACCAGCGGCGTCACCCGATCGAAGAAGAAGTCATACAGCCGAGGCCGCGCCTGCCTCCCAATCTCGATCGTGTCTTCAAATCCCGCCGTGGTAATCAGCGCAACCCGCGCCCCTTTTCGTTGCAGCAGAGCGTTGGTCCCAACAGTCGTCCCATGCAACAAAGTAAGGCCAGCGCCAGTGTTTTCCGCCGCGCCGCCAATCTTCTTCAGTGCCTCCCCAATCGCGCGCGAAGGGTCGTCGGGCGTGGAGAACACCTTCAGAGTCCGAAGCGTGCCGCCCTCCACCCAAACGCAATCGGTGAACGTACCCCCCGTATCGATGGCAATGCGAAGTTCGGGATGCCGTGTAGGGACCATGAACAGGGAAGACTACCACTGCCCGCGGTCCGTGCCCAAACCATAACCGCCAACCGTCACCAACTGCCGTATTCTGAAGCAGTGAACACGCGAACCTGGAAAGCCTGGCTGGTGCCCGGCGGCGCGCTATTGGCGCTGGCGGCGACGCTCGTCAATAGCTCCCTGTTCCTCCAGATCGCGCCCTCGCTCTCCTTCTACTACGTTGCTGTGTTCGCCGCTGGATTGCTCTTAGCCTGGCGTTTCAATTCCAGCCGCGTTCTGTTTTCCCTGCTGGTTCTGCTGTTGGCGCATCGCGCCGTCGCTTTCTTCTCCGCCGGACAACTTCACTCCGGCCCCGCTCGCACCGCCATTGCCTTGGCCGCTTTGCTCATCCCGCTCAACCTCATCGCCTTCGCCCAAATGCGCGAACGCGGCCTGATCGTTGCCGGTATCGCACCCCGCTTCGGTTTGCTCTTCGTGGAATCCGTAGCCTTCGCCGTCCTCTGCCGCCCGGAAAACAGTTCGGGAAATGCAGCCGCCAATTCCCATCATTCCGCAGCCGCTCCGATCCCGCTCTGGATTCTGTTGATCTTCACAGCCGCCATCGCCGTGTTCGTCCGCCGTTTCTTTCAAACCCGCAAGCCCATCGAGCCCGGATTCGTCTGGTCCATAGCCGCCGTTTTCCTGTGGCTCCAATTCGCCCCGCTCGGCAAAATGTCCGACGCCTACGTCGCCACCGCCGCCTTGATCCTGGCTGCCTCGCTGATCGAGACCTCCTACGTGCTCGCCTACCACGACGAACTCACCGGCATCCGCGGACGCCGCGCCTTCAACGAATCCCTGCTCTCGCTTGACCAGCAATACGCTATCGCCATCGTCGACATCGACCATTTCAAAAAATTCAACGACACCTACGGACACGACACCGGCGATCAGGTCCTCTGCATGGTAGCCAAGCGCCTATCCGATGTCGGAGGCGACGGCCAGGCCTTCCGCTGCGGAGGCGAAGAGTTCGCCATCGTCTTCCGCAACACTTCCGCTAAAGAAGCCCTCGATCATCTTGAAGCCCTCCGCCAAAACATCGAACAATCCACTTTCCACGTCCGTGGCGCGGATCGAAGAGCCCAGCGCGCCGAAGAGAAGAGCAGCGACCGCCGAGCCGTCCCATCCGATCGCAGAAAGCCCGCAAGAAAAAAAGCTGCCGCCGCGCCCCCGCCGCCGCTCGACCACTTATCCGTTACCGTCAGCATCGGAGTCGCCGAGCCCAGCACCCGCTACCGCCAGCCCGAGCAGGTCATCCAAGCCGCCGATCAGGCCCTCTATCGCGCCAAGCACAAAGGCAGAAACCGCGTGGAACCAGCCTCCACCGCACAGCTCCGCCTAACCGAACCCAAGCGCGCCAAAGCGTCGCGGCGCTAATCGCTAGGATTTGTCATCCTGACCCTGAGCTTGTCGAAGGGGTAGGACCTGCTTTTGTCCGCAGCAAGCCCACTTCCTGGGTGGACCACCTGCTTCACTACCGTTTCCAGAGCCACCTCAGCTGCATTCCGAAATCGTGTTACGCTGCTTGGCGACGCGTAATCCTCGTTCATGTCTGCTTTCTCCCGCTCCGCCTTCGCCGCGCTTCTGCTCTTCTCCCTGCAAATCATAGTTCTCGGCAACACGTTCGGCGAAGACGCAAAACCTCCAGCCCTCGACCCGGAACTTTCCGCTGCCGATCAACTCTATCGGGCGGGCAAGTTCGCCGAAGCCGAAGCACGCTATCAGGCGTTGCTCAAGACCAACTCGAAGCTCCTGCCTGCCCAAGTGGGGTTGGTGCGCGCGATGTTACGGCAGCAGAAAATCGACGAGGCGCTGGACGCGGCGAACGCCGCCTTGGCCACGCTGCCCAACTCGGCGGCGTTATTGGCGGCCAAGGGCGATGTCCAGTTCCGCCGCGCCGAGATGTCCGATGCCGAGGTGTCCTACCTCACCGCCAAGAAGCTCGACCCCAAGGAGGTGCATGCGTATCTCGGACTGGCGCGGTTGTACAGCACCTACTCCATGTACCGAATCGCTTATGGTGAGTTGCAGATCGCGCACCAGATTGCGCCCGGCGATCTTGACGTGCAAAGGGCGTGGCTGCGCACGCTTCCGCGAAAAGAACAATTGGCGCTATTGGAAGCCTATCTCGCCGGCGCCCATCCCGACGACGAACAGGAGACCAAACAGCTGACCGACTACTTGGAATTCCTCAAAGCAACCGCCGACAAACCCATTCATGCGTGCAGGCTCATCAGCAAAATCGAGCAAACCGAATCGAAGCTGGAGACTCTGTACGGGGAGGACTCACGCCGCGTGCGTGGCTTCGGCTTAGCAGTCAAGCTCAATGACCGCAATGTTCACCTCCTGCTCGATACAGGTGCGGGCGGGATCACGGTAAACCGCAAGGTCGCGGAAAAGGCTGGCCTGACCCGCATCTCCTCCGCACACTACGGAGGCATTGGCGACAAAGGGCTGCAAAGCGGCTACATCGCGGCCGCCGACCACATCCAAATCGGCGAACTGGAGTTCCAGGACTGCGTGGTCCACGTAAGCGAAAAAACCTCTGTAGCCGAAAACGATGGACTGATCGGAGCCGACGTTTTTGGCGCCTACCTGGTCGACATTGACTTTCCCGGAGAGCGGCTCAAGCTCTCTCCGCTTCCCCAGCGCCCCGAAGACACAACCGCTCCGAAGTCGCTGAACAGCGAAGGCGAGGAACAGGCCAACGCGGAACAAAAGGAAGACAGCACCGCCGAACCGGCTGCCAAGGATCGGGAGCCCGCCACGCCCAGTCCCACGCCCGCTCCAAAACCTTCACGCCGCCTGCCCAGAGATCGCTACGTTGCGCCGGAGATGGCCAACTGGACGAAAGTCTTCCGCTTCGGCCACGCCATGTTGGTGCCGACCAGCGTGAACGATTCCAAACCCATGCTGTTCGAACTCGACACCGGCGCGTTCAGCAATATCCTCTCTCTGCGTGCTGGGCGTCAGGCCGCCAAGGTGGGTTCCGATTTCCGCGATCGAGTTCGTGGATTGAGCGGCGAGGTGAACCAGGTCTACAGCTCCGACAAGGCGACTTTGAGTTTCGGGCACCTTCGACAAGCGAATCTAGGTATCATCACCTTCGACCTCGCCACCGTGAGCCGACTTACCGGCACCGAGGTTTCGGGTTTCCTGGGTTTTGAAATGCTCAGGCGGCTGGAGTTGAAGCTCGACTACCGCGACGGCCTGGTCAATTTCGAGTACGACCCGAAACGCGTGCGGCACCCATAGCAGGCTGCGGAAAAACTCCGATTTCACGCCAGTTTTGGGAAGGGCACGAGTTCCACTCGTGCCGTAACTGCCGCGAAATCAACCGCGGCTTCCAGCCGCTGGGGGAATGCCGCACTGGGAAAACACTTTTTCCGCAGCCTGATAGAGTAGGTCTCCATGCATTTCCCGAACTTTGAAAATCCTGTCAAGCCCCTGTTTTGACGATTTTCCGCGTAAGCCGCTGAATACGTAGGGAAAATAAAATCGAAAACTATGTCCAATACCCCGGCAGGAATTGATATAATAGAGATATAGAGCAAAGAAAAAGGGTGCGGATCACTCCGGCACCCTTTTTCATTTGGAGATCCTGACTTTTTGAAACCTTGAAACCCTGAAACTTTGAAACNNAACGCAAGGATCTGGCGCGAATTTTTCCGTAAATCTATGATTCTAAAGAACCGGAAAAATAAAAATCCGAGAAATCATGATCTATTAACCGAAGAGTAAACAGCCGGAGTGGCCACTTCACTCACGGTCCGCCCGCCCCGTTCTTAGCCTTGGGCGTCAGCTTCCGGATGACGAATTCCTGGAAGAGATTCGAGACCGAAGTCGCGGCCAGGCCCAGGCCCGCGTTCTCAAAAGTCAGTCCCAACCCATTCCGATCCTGCCTGGGATAATAGAGATTCGAGATGCCGCCCGCCGCCAGGCTACCCAGGATGTTCGAATAGTTTGTCTGCCAGCGCCCGTTGTCGCCCTTGCAGACGAACGAGTTCGCGATCGCATACAGAGCGCGCGACCGCGTGCTGCCCGTTCCCTTGTAGAAATACCGAGGATCCTGCTTCAGAAGCGATGGCAGTAAGGCGGCACCAATGAACACGCCAGACGCCGTATCGGCATAGCCGGCGCCGAAGCGCTTTGCATAACCCTGCGCGCCTTGCCCATATTCGGCAAAGTGATCTTGCGCCTGCTCCACTCCCGCAGCTCCCGCCACAGCCACCAAGGTGAACGGATCGATCACCGTCTTCCATGCCAACTTGAACTTCTGCTTCGAGGTGAGCGGAACTGCATTCGGGATGTAGGTGACATAGAAGTTTGGCAGCACGCCCAGCACGCGCTGCTTCTCTTCAATCTTGATCTGCTCTTCCGCCACGTCGATCTGTGAGAGGCCGACTTCCACATCGGTGAAGGATTCGGCAACGGCCAGCGCGGTGTTCGGGATGGTGTAACTCTCCCCCGCATGCAGCGTTCCCGATAACGTCTGCGACGCAAAACCCGCCGACGTGATCGTGATCTGAAAACGTCCGGGAGCGACGTTGGCAAACGCGAACTGCCCATCGTTTCCCGAAACCGTCTCCTGGTGCCGGGATGGATCTTCTCCGGCAAGCTTCAGCCTGGCTCCCGCGACCATCGCTCCACTCTGATCGACGACCGTGCCGTGGATGCTTCCGGCCGGCGCCAGCGCTGGTTGCGGGCTCTGCCCCAAGCACAACGACGTCCAGCTCAGCGCGACGAACGCAAGAACAAGGACAATGATTCCAGACTTGAATTGGAGCGACATGAATGATTAACTCTATCCTCTCCCGCGCTTTCTATCCAAATGACCGAAGATAATGGTAGCGGCCTCGTTTCACGATGCAACCTGGCTAGCCGAAGCCGGTCACCCTTTTTGTTTCGATTGATTGTGAATACATCCGTGTTTAATTTATAGTCCGGCAGGATTGCAAATATAGGGAGCAGGGAAAATGAAAACGCTGGCGCGCCATGCAGGTTCAAGCAGGAGTGACGTGTACCGCGCACTTCTGCCGATTCTTGCCCTCGGTGCTTTTTTTGTGGGGACGGCGACGAGCGCACACACTCAGGCATCCGAATCGATTCCCGCATTGATCAGTCCCGATCCCGGGAAAGCGGTTGCCCGCGTCGACGGCACTGAGATCTCGCTGGGCAATGGCGCGCTTGGCTTCGAGCTAACGACGGAAAACAACAAGTTCCGGTTCGCGAAATTCACGGACGTTCTCGCCCGGAAAGTTGTGCCGGTCCCGTTCGAAGTATTTGTATTGCGCTTCAAGGACGGCCGCGAAATCCCGGCGACGCGAATGGAGATTGTCTCCGCGGCCAGCGTGGAAGACCTCAAAGGGAATTTGAGTGCTTCGAAGCTCGCCGACAGAATTGGCGGCAAGAAGGTGGCTGTAACCCTGCAATCTTCCGATCCGAAATTCGATGTGGTGTGGAGTGGAATTCTTCGCGACGGTTCGAACTATTTGCGTCAGGAAATTACAGTTCGGGCACAGGAGCATGATCTCCCAGTTTCCGAGATTCGACTGATCTCTTGGAAGCTGCCCGGCGTGAAGGTGGTCGGAACCGTTGCGGGTTCACCCTTGGTCGCAGACGATGTGTTTGCGGGTTTCGAGCATCCGCTTTCAAAGTGCGGCATTTTGAACGGCGTTGCGACCTGTACGCTTTCGCGGGAGCTTCCGATTCGCGCGGGACATGAAGTTAAGTTCTCGTCAGTGATCGGCGTGACCCCGCCCAATCAGCTGCGCCGCGGTTTCCTGAACTACGTGGAACGAGAACGGGCGCATCCCTATCGCACGTTTCTGCACTACAACTCCTGGTATGACCTCGGCTATTTCAACAAGTTCGATCAGGCGGGCGCGGTCGATCGGGTCAACTTTTTCGGGAGGGAACTGAACAAGAATCGGGGTGTGACCCTCGACTCGTATCTGTTCGACGATGGCTGGGATGATTCGAAGACGCTGTGGGGTTTCAACTCCGGTTTCCCAAATGGATTTGCTCCAGTAACAGATGCGGCTGTGAAGTACGGCGCGGCACCCGGCGTTTGGATGTCACCATGGGGAGGCTACGGCAAGCCGCATGAAGAACGACTCAAATACGGCAAGAAACAGGGTTTCGAAGCCAATGCGGAGGGCTTCGCGCTGTCCGGGCCGAAATACTACCAGCGCTTCCACGATGTTTGCATGGAAATGATGCGCACGTATGGCATCAACCAGTTCAAGTTCGACGGAACGGGGAATGTCAACGAAGTGATTCCGGGCAGTGAATTCGATAGCGATTTCGCGGCCGCGATCAGCCTGATTCAGGACTTAAGAGCGGCGAAGCCCGACGTCTACATCAACCTCACCACCGGAACTTATCCATCGCCGTTCTGGCTGCAATATGCCGATTCGATCTGGCGCGGGGGGGAGGACCATGATTTTGCGGGTGTCGGGTCGTGGCGACAGAAGTGGATCACTTATCGCGATGCCGATACGTACGAGCATGTAGTGTCCGCGGGGCCGCTTTATCCGCTCAATGCTCTCATGCTGCACGGCCTCATCTACGCGCAGCACGCGAAGAACTTGAGCACCGATCCGGCCAACGATTTCGCGGACGAGGTGCGCGATTATTTCGGCACAGGAACGCAGTTGCAGGAGATGTACATTACTCCCTCGCTGCTGAGCAAAGAGAATTGGGATGTGCTTGCCGAGGCGGCGAAGTGGTCGAGGCACAACGCCGGTATCTTGCGCGATACGCACTGGGTCGGCGGAAATCCGGCGAAACTGGAAGTCTACGGTTGGGCTTCGTGGTCGGCGGAGAAGGCAATCCTCGTCCTGCGGAACCCGAGCGACAAGCCACAGCGGCTCTCATTGGACGTCGGGCAGGCATTTGAGATTCCCAGAGATGCGCCCGCGCACTTTGCGGCGAAGAGCCCGTGGGCAAAAGACAGCTCCATGCCAACTCTTCGACTCAGTGCAGGCGAGTCGCATGTGTTTTCGCTGGCGCCGTTCGAAGTGCTGACGCTGGAAGCGGCGCCAGTTGCCAAGTGAGATCGTGAGCCACGGACGAACAGCGGGCCGAAGAATGAAGACTGGTTCATCTGGATGACAACTGGCTTCGCCTTGGCCATCTTCGTCAGCATCTCGCCGGCCCGCTAGCAGTGCATTTGAACCATGAGTTTGCCCCGCGGGATTCCTGCTGTAGAATCCTTACGCTGGAAACTATAACGAACAGACTGGCAACTGCTGCATGCGAATTGGCTTGACCGCCGAGCGCTGACCGCGAAATGCTGAAATGCCAATCCCCGACGTCCAATCCGTTGCGACGACGCTGCCCGCCCGCTACTACACGGACCCCGGCGTCTTCCGCGACGAACTCGAGCGCTTCTTCTGCCAGGACTGGATCTGCGCCGGGCGCACCAACCAAGTCCTAAAGGCGGGCGACTATTTTCTGCGTGAGGTCGCGGGGGAGAGCATCATTGTTACTCGCGACGGGAACAACTCGTTGCGGGCGTTTTTCAACGTGTGCCGGCATCGCGGCACCCGCATCTGCGCTCTCGATAAAGGGCATTTCACCGGACGGATCCAGTGCCCCTACCACGGATGGACCTACGGACTCGACGGGCGTCTGATGGGCGCTCCCCACGCCCACGAAGGCTTCCGCCACGAGGACTATCCCCTCAATCCCGTTCATGTCGACGTCTGGGACGGACACATCTTCATCAATCTCAGCGCCGATCCGGCCCCGCTCGCCGGTCAATTGGAAGATCTGCCGCGGAAGTTCCGGCACTGGCAGATGGCCGAGCTCCGCACCTTTCGAAGCGTCAAATATGAGGTGAAGGCCAACTGGAAGCTGATCGTAACCAACTACAACGAGTGCCTGCACTGTCCCATTCTGCACCCGGCGCTCAGCGCCATCAGCGATTACCTTTCGGGCGAGAACGACCCGCCGCATCGCGGGTACATCGGCGGCTCCATGGAATTTCAGGGCGGCGCCAAGACCATGAGCAAAGACGGCAAGCTGCGGCGCGACTACCTTCCCCTGCTCACCGCGGACGAACGCAGCAAAGTCTATTACTATGCGATTTTTCCCAACCTGCTGTTAAGCCTTCATCCCGATTACGTCATGACGCACATGCTGTGGCCGCGGGCCGTCGATCGCACCGACGTGATCTGTGAATTGCATTTTCATCCGAACGCAATGGCCAAGCCCAACTTCGAAGCCGATGACGCGGTTGAATTTTGGGACATCACCAACCGTGAAGATTGGGCGATCTCCGAGCTCTCGCAGGCCGGAATCCAGTCCCGCGCCTATAAGCCCGGTCCCTATTCCCGTTGTGAGTCGCTGCCCCACGCCTTCGATCAAATGGTGCTGAATCGCGAAAAACTGGATCGTGAAAAGCAGGCATCGAAGAAGTCGGTCCGGTAAACGCCGATTCGCGGGTGTTCAGGCCACCCCTCACTTTGCCCGATATACCGTCTTTCCCGCCACCATCGTCCACAGTACTTTCGTCTCGCGCATGTCTTCCGGCGAAACGGTTAAAACGTCGCGATCCAGCAAAACCAAATCCGCGCGCTTGCCGGCGGCGATGGTTCCAATGGAATCGAGATTCATGGCGTGAGCCGAGTTTCGCGTATAGGCATAGAACATCGCTTCGCGCGGCATGGCCTGCGATGGGTCGAGCACTCCTTCCGATCCTTTGCGCGTTTCGGCCTGATAAATCGCCCAGAACACGTTCGCGCTCGAAACCGGCCAATCGCTGGCCCCGGAAATAATTCCGCCGTTGTCGAGGATCGACCGCGCCGGATACTGCCACTGGTAAATTTCAGGATCCAGATACGGTTTCAAAATCTCAATCGTGTCGGGACTGGCCTCCGCCCAAAGAAGCTGCAATGCGCTCACTACGCCCAGTTCCCGGAACCGAGGGAAATCCTCCGGCTGCACGAACTGTTCATGCGTAATGGTATGCGGCAGCCCGGAATTGCCGTTCGCCTTGCGCGCCGCCGCAATCCCGTCGAGCGCTTCTTTCACCGCGCGGTCGCCGATGGCATGCACGTGAACGATCAACCCCTGCTTGTCGGCCGCAACGCACACCTCGGCAAATTTCTTGGGATCGAACAGCAGGTCGCCGTTGCGCCCCGTGTTCTTGTAGGGCTGGCTGAGATGCGCCGTCTGCGAAGGATATTCCGCCACGCCATCCGCGAAGACCTTGATCCCGGTTACGTGCAAGTTGGGAACATTCTTGTAAGCCGCGCGCGTCTTCTGCACCGCCGCGAGTTCCGCTGCCGGATCTTTCGCCAACACCTGGGGAAATGCCACCACCTGCGAGGTCAGCTCTCCCCGGTCCGCGAGCATCTTGTAAGCCCGCAAAACATAATCGCTGGCCAGCGGGTCAAGCCACGCCGTAATTCCGAGGCTGTAGTTATATTGCAGAGCGGCGCGCCCCGCCGCCAGCAAACTGTCGGACGTGGGCTCGGGCAGCAACGGCTCGATTTTTTCCGTACCGGCATCGACCAGAAAACCGTTCGGCATGTCCTTGTTTTTATCTTTATCCGTGCCGTAGTAACTCCGCTCATTCGCAGAAAGTTTCTTCAGGAAATCGGCGGTGATGCCGGCGCGCTGCAACAGGGCGCGATTCGCCCACGCCGTGTGACCATCCATGCCGCGCAGAATGACGCTTTGCTTCTCGTAAGCACCGGTGCTGAACATGGCGTTCAGGGTGTCGCAGTGCGACCAGAACTCCAGCGGCAGGCCAAGAATCTCAAGAATGTCGCCGCGCATGCCCTTGCCCGTTTTCTTCGCGTCTTCGGCAAATGCCGGAAGATCGTTGAGCGCATGCACCTTCTCGCTGGCGTCGGCGGAAATCAAGCCGAGTCCTCCATCGATCGAGTGGCTGTGCGAGTCGATGAACCCGGGGAAAAGACTCTTGCCCTCCAGGTCGACGCGCTCGGCATTTGCGGGCGCAGACTTTACGACCTCGGGAAGGTTGCCGACCGCGACGATCTTGTCGCCGCGAATCGCAACCGCCTCCGCGTAAGGATTCTGCGGATCGCCGGTAAACACTTTGGCATGAAAGAAGATTCGTTCGGCGGAGCTTCCCTGTGCCCACAGCGCGGCATTGGTCTGAACAAGAAAGAAGGTCGTAACCAATAGAAGAAACAAAGAATATCGCGAAAAGCGTCTCACTCGATCACCTTTTCCAATGCTGCGGATTGCTGCAAGATTCATCTTTACAGGTCACAACTATACACAAGTTCCCCGGCCTGAGAACTGTACGATTTGCAGCAAATGCGAGGGCGGACGGTGCCCGGAATGCGGAAAGCGGATGTACTTTCGAGTCTATGTTTTCGCCCCGGACCCGTGTGAGAATTGGGCAGGTTCGGCTTCCTTCGTCAATTTCCACGATTTGAGGTACCCCACGTGTCGAACGCTCATAAACACCTGCCTTTATCGCTGATCGTAGTAGCAGCAAGTGCTCTGCTGTCCCTGGCGGCCTGTGGCTCCGGTTCACGGCTGGTGAAACCCGTGAGCGTCTCCGAAACCATCGCCAAATCGAACGACTCCGCCACCGATGCCTATACCGGGCGCAACGGAGCGGGCAAGGCGACCCCGATTGGAGAACGCCTTACGGGTGGTGCTTCCACTGAAATCGCGGCGAACCTGGCGGCTCCGATTGATGACTTAGCCGCGCAACTGGAAAGTTCCGACGCAATCATCGTCGCTACTCCCGCGACTGCCCCTTCATTCAAAGTCGCGATGCATCCCTCTACCATCACAGTAGCCCCTGGAGAATCCGGATCGACCAACGTTACAACCACGGTGACGTTGGGATACGATCATGCACTGCATTTGACCACGTCCAATGTGCCTGCCGGCGTTTCGGTGATCCTTACCCCCAAGCTGATCGCCGCTCCGGGAGGCGGCACGGCCGTTGCGGAAATCAAGGTCCACAGCAGCGTGGCCGATGGAAGATATGCCATGGAAGTGATCGCTAGCGATGGCACCACATCGCAGAGCGCAAAATTGACGCTGAATGTGGCATCAACAGGAGGACCGGCGGCGACCTTCCAGGGGTGCTGGTACAAGCATGGCAGCGACAGCTATCAGGGAGTCCACGTTACGGTCGCCAACGCGGGTACATATTCTTTTAACGCCCTTCTCTATTCCGGAGCGACCTGCAACCCCAACGATTGGGCCGATGAATTTGGGTACGGACAACTATTGCAGTTCAGCCCGGACTATGAATGGACGTTCTGGTTTACCCATTTCCCCAATCAGACCAACATGTCCGCAATTTGGTACGTGGGAAATGAGCAGTCGCAATGCGTGAATTATAACGTCGCTCCGGATTGCTAGCGGCCAATGCCAGCCACGGAATGTCGACTAAACCTGACGTCGAATCAACCACGCATGCGGCGCCGCCACGGTGAAATCATTTTCGGCGCGCATTCAGCTTGTCGAGAACGCGCTTCAACTCTTCCAGTTTCTGCCCCGCCTCGCCAAGTTTGCCTTCCGCCGTCAGGCGCTCGTAGTCGGCAAGGTCATGGGCCGCTTCCGCGATGAGTGCATTGAGATTGAGATCGCCTGCGGGCTGGGACAACGCGTCTGCCGCGCCTCGTGCAGCCTCAGCAGCACCCGCCGCTGCATTTGTTGATGGAGAATTGGCCGGCGCACTCGTCGTTGGCGCGCTCGTCGTTGGCGCACTCATGGACGAAGCCGCTCCGCCAAACAGCGCTGCCATCGCCGACTCGAACGTCGGCCCGTACGCGAGTTTATCCTGCAGCGCCAGCACCACCAGCCGCAACTCCGGCATCGGACTCCGCTCCGCCTGAAGGTAAATCGGCTCCGCATACAACAGCGCGCGCCCCGACGGAATCACCAGCAGCGCCCCGCGCCGCACGTGCGAGCCTTGCTGATTCCAAAGCGTCAATTGTCCGGAAAGCTGCGCGTTCTGGTCGATGCGCGCCTCGATTTGCAGCGGTCCGTCGACCAGCTTCGTCTTCGGAAAGTTGTAAACCACCGACGTGCCGTATTGCGCGCCGTCGCTGCGCCCGGCGATCCAGCCAATCAGATTATTGCGGTTGGCGGGCGTGAAGGGCAGAATCTCCACGAACTCCTCGCCGGTTTCGTCCGGCAGTTTCATCAGTACAAAATTGGGCTGCATGGCCTGTGTCGTCTGGCCGCCGCCCTCGGCCATGCCCACTTCGGTCGCGACCGTCCACAGATCTTCACGGTTGTAGAACGCTTCCGCGTCGGTCATGTGATACAGGCCGTACACTTCCGCTTGCAGTTTGAGCAGCAGCTCGGGATAGCGCACATGCTTGCGCAGCCCGGCCGGCATCGCGGACGCATCCTTGAACAAGTCCGGAAAAATTCGGCGATACGCCGCGATGATCGGATCCTCCGTATCGAAGACGTAGAACGTGGTCGTGCCGTCGTAGGCGTCGATCACCACCTTGACGCTGTTCCGCATGTAGTTAATCAAATCGTTGCCGAGCCGGTAATGGGTCGAGTAGGGATAACTGTCGGAAGATGTGAACGCGTCCATGATCCAGGACAGACGGCCATCGTTGCCAAGCACGATATACGGATCGGACTCGTAGGTGAGAAACGGCGCCAGCGCCGATACGCGATCCTTCAGGTTGCGACGCATGAGCAAGCGGCTCTCCGGGGTCACGTCGTCGCTGAACGGCAGCTTCGCCAGGTCGTCGCGGTCGAGCGCGATCATGATGCGGCGCAGAAAGCCGCCCAGCACGATACCGCCCGAGCCTTCATACGACGTCAGGCTGTTGCTGGCGCCTTGCGGATAGTTGAATTCCTTCTGCCGCGTCTTCACGTAGACGTCGGTGTTGGTCATCTCGCCAAAATAAATCTCGGGACGCGTCACGCTCAGCCCGCGCACCGTGCTCTGCACCGGCATGTTGCTCAACATTAGCGTGGGCAGCCCTTCCGGCGTAAAGCCATTGACCGGGTTCATCGTGATGCCGTAGCCGTGGGTGTAGATCAGCTTGTCGTTAATCCAGTTGCGGCTGCTCTCCGGGAGCTTGTCGACGTTCAACTCGCGCGCGGCCAGCATCACCTCGCGAGTCGCGCCGTCAATGTCATAGCGGTCGATGTCGATGTCGGGAAAGTCGTAGTAGGTGCGGATCTCCTGAATCTGGCGCAGCGTGTCTTGAAGCGCGCGCCAGTCCCACAACCGGATGTTCTGCAACGTCGCCTGATTGTTCGCCGCGTCCGCCGCTTCCACCGTTGTCTCCGCGGGAAATTCGCGCTGCGTAATGCGGCTGAATCCGTAAGCCTTCCGAGTGAGCTCGATATTGTGCGCGATATACGGCTGCTCGCGCACCAGTTCATTCGGTTTGACGATAAAGCTGCTGACGTACCAGCTGACTCCCTGCAAGGCGATATAACAGACCGCAGCCGGCAGAATCGCAGCGGCCAGCCACAGCCCGCGTGGCATCCGCACGGCGTTGACGGCCGCAATCGCCGCGCCGAATATCAGCGCGGCGCAGACAATCAGCAACCCGGTCAGCGTGACGTGCGCGTCCGTGTAGGTCACGCCTCCGAAGATCGTGTGATCTTCCAGCAACAACTCGAACCGGCTGAGATAGACACGCGCCGCGAGAATCGCCAAGAGAAACGCGAATGCGATCGACAGCCCGCGCCAGGGCAGGGTGACCGCCCGGCTGAGACGCCCGCTGAGCGCGCGGCTCCCGCCCGTGATGAGGATGAAAAAACCGGCCAGCGCACAAATAATCACAGCCAGAGTAAGCAGCCAGCCGACGATGAGCTGCCAGGCGGGCAGTGCCAGCAGAAAAAAGTTCAGCGGCTTGCCGAAAATCGGATCGGAGACGACGCCCCCGCCTGTGGCAGGCGCATACCAATACAGCGCGAGCGCCGGCCACTCCACCATCATGCTGCCGCCGGTGACCGCGGCAATCACGAGCGCAACGCCAAGCGCGATCGTGCGCAACACCGGCTCCACCGGGAGCTTCAGCGGTTGTCCGCCAATCAGAATCGTGTGACCGTCCGGCAAATCGGGCAGATGCGCCCGCTTCAAAGCCAGAAACGATCCATAGAGAATCAGAAACGTGGCCGCCGCAAATGCGGCAAAGATTCCCCACTGCAGGCCCAGTGTTTTCCAGAACACCTCGCCGTATCCGAGCGACCCGAACCAGAGCGTGTCGACGTAGTACGACAACGCGGTCCGGCTGCCGAAGAAGATGCCGGCAAGGACCGCCAACAGGAGAAACAATCGTCCGCGACGCCGCGGCGGGTGCGGAGAGTGCGGCGGCGGCCAGTCGATGGACTCAGGCATTGCGTAACCTCGTTGTCAGCAGATTCTGGTGGGTCACCCGAATGATACTCTTTCGCTTCCGGGCAAGTTGACTCACGGCTGACACCTCGCGGCAACCAATCACGATGACGGCGCTTTGCTGATTGAGGTATGCGTGGCGACCGAAGTACTGTCGGTTTGAATCAGTGGATGCTACAGGATCGAGAGGTCAGATGTGCCGCACGGCAGATTGGCCGCTGCCATGGTCGAAGCTGGATTGGCTCGCCGAGGGGACGCGAGCCCTATTACATCACGCAAGGATGCCTCCGGGGCGGGCTGGGCGGAGAACCCAGACTCATCAACCTCTCGGAGCATCCTTGCTTTCATGGCTAGAACTTGTCTCGTAATCAAAACTTAGCTGCCCCACAGTGCGCTGCCGGCCTTGGTGTTCGTCTTGACTTTCATTGGATTGGCTCCTTGCCTCGGAATTTTTGCCTGCTCGATCACTTCTAAACCTGGGTTCTGAATCGTTTCGGAAGCCCTCAACTTAGCTGCCCCACAGTGCGCTACCAGCCTTGGTGTTCGTCTTGACTTTCATTGGATTGCTCCTTTCTTTGGAATTTCTTGTCTGCTCTTCTTGTTCTGACTCGTTTGAGAAGCCCTCAACTTAGCTGCCCCACAGTGCGCTGCCAGCCTTGGTGTTCGTCTTGACTTTCATTGGGTTGCTCCTTTCTTTTGGAATCTCTTTTGTCTTTCTGCTTGCCCTGACGCACTTAAGTAATGCAAGCAGTGTGCCAAAGGTAACCAGCCGGTTCCGGCAGCCATTCTGCATTGAAAACAAAGGAGATAATTGGAATGGTGCCGGATGGACGGCGCTCCCAGCTCTGGCGGTCCCAAGAATCCCTAACAATCAGGTTCGGCGACCTCACCTTTATGTTAGGAAGCGCCTGAAATGGGCGGTTGGTATACTCGTCCGGTGAACCAAGACCCCCATCCGGAGAGCGTTCCCTCCGGCCCCGCCCGACTGGAAGCGGTGGCGGGCCCGCTCGAAGGCAAGACCTTCCCGCTGACAGAGGGTGAATTCTCGCTTGGCCGGGAGCCGTCCAACCAGATTTCCCTGCTGGACTCTTTGGTATCGCGCCGGCATTGTGTGATACGCCGAAGCGACAACGGGTTTCTGCTCGAGGATTTGGACAGCCGGAATAGCACATTCGTGAACAACGTGCCGGTGAAAGAGCGCCTGCTGGCGGATGGCGATCAGATTCGGGTCGGCAAATCGATGTTTGTATTTCAAGGCCTGCCGCAGGAACCCTCCGGTGACAGCTCTTCGGTGGAGCTTGATTCCGCCCCAACCCCCGGCGGAGCCACCGTGGTCCTGCGCAAGCAGGATGCGATTTATCTCCAGCCTGCCCGTGTGCACGCGCTCGACGCCTCCGAGCGCACGGTTCGGGATTTGAACGTGCTCCTCAACTTCAGCAAGAGTCTGAATGCAGTGCGCGGCCTGGCCGCCCTGCAGCAGAAAGCGCTGGAAGCGGTCCTCGAGATTTCCCCCGCCGACCGAGTCGCCATACTGCTAAGAGAAGCAGGGACCGAGGGATTCACTTCCGTGGTTGGGCGCGACCGTCGGCTGGGCCCGAATCAAACAATTCAAGTCAGCCAGACGATTTTGAGCCAGGTCCTCGAACAGAATCTCGCCGTGCTTTCCAACGATATTCCAGGCGACGAGACGTTTCGGGAAGCGGAGAGCCTGCTGGAGCCAAAAGTGCGCGCGGTGCTGGCGGTTCCTCTCGAGGTTCAGGACAAAATCCTGGGCGTGCTCTACCTCGATACCAGTTCGCAAGGATCCCGCTTCGATTCCGGGCTTTTGCAACTGGTGACCGCGCTCGGGAACGTGGCTGCGCTGGCGATTGAAAACGCCAGTCACCTGGAACGGCTCGGCGATGAGAATCGGCGGCTACAGCAGGAGATCAGCATTGAGCACAGCATGGTCGGCGAAAGCTCGCGCATGCGCGAGGTGTATCAGTTTGTCTCCCGCGTGGCGGCGCGAGAATCCACCGTCTTGATTCAGGGCGAGAGCGGCACCGGCAAAGAACTGGTGGCCCGCGCCGTCCACAACAACAGCGGTCGCGCCGACCGGCCATTTGTGGCCATCAANNTTTACCGGCGCAGTTGGCCAGAAAAAAGGAAAGCTGGAAAGCGCCGAGGGCGGGACCGTGTTTCTCGACGAGGTCGGCGAACTGGCCGCGCCGCTCCAGGCCAAGCTATTGCGGGTGTTGCAGGAGCGCGAGTTCGAACGAGTCGGAGGCACGCGCCCCATTAAACTCGACATCCGGCTGATTACCGCGACCAACGTCGATCTGAACGAGGCGTCACGCGCCGGAAAATTCCGGCAGGATCTTTATTACCGGCTCAACGTTGTCTCCATCGTGATTCCGCCTTTGCGGGAGCGCACGGAAGACATTCCGTTGCTCGCCGCCTACTTCACGGCTCGCTACAGCGAGAAAATCAAGCGGCGCGTGGCCGGCATCTCTCCCAAGGCGCGAGCCTGCCTGCTGCGCTATCCCTGGCCCGGCAACGTGCGCGAACTCGAAAACGCGATCGAGCGAGCGGTTGTGTTGGGTTCGACGGAATTGATTTTGCCCGAGGATCTGCCCGATTCGATCCTCGAAGAAACGGCATCGACCGGGGAACCGGTTACGGCGCTCCACGACGGTATCCGCGAGGCAAAGATAAAACTGATCGAGCAGGCGATTGAGCAGGCAGACGGAAACTACACCGAAGCGGCCGGAATCCTCGGCGTGCATCCCAACCACCTGTTCCGTCTAATCCGCACATTGAATCTCACTCCCAAGCGCCAGCGCCGCGCATAAGAACGGAATCCGCCGCAAGACTCGCGCTCGTCCTCAACTCGGCGGTTTGCAGAAGTCTCGCAGGTCCTCACTTCAGGCCCGTTACCAAGTAGAGGTTGGCAAGATCGTGTTGAAACGAAAACGCGCATGCCTTGCCGTCCGCCGATAACGCGACGACCCCGACAAACACCGCCCCTGGCTCCGGAACTTTCAAGGTCCGCCAAGGCTCTTTATGTCCGGTGGCGACATCGAGTCGGCTGATCTTGATGGCGTCCCCTTCCGGCTGCCGCAGAAAAAGATACCGTCCATCCCCGCTCCACCGCACCACCGTCTCGCCATTCTGCAACTCACCGACGGTCCGAGGCCTGCCCCCCGCAATCGGAGCAAGCAACAGTCGCTGCTTGTCGGCAACAACGAACTCGCGACCATCGGGTGACACCTGACTCCCTCTGGTACCCTCGGCAGTCAGCGGCGTGGCTTTCTCGGAATCCAAGTCGTACATCCAGGTCCGAACCGGGCGCCCCGGCTCATTCCCGGTAAATACGACCCGCTTGCTGTCAGGGAACCACCCCAGCGATTCGAAATACACTCCGTCGACATTCAGAAAGCGCGGCTCTCCAGGGCCTGTCGGCAGCAACTGCAAGCGCGAACGCGTGTCCTCGCGACGAATGCACAGCACCCATTTTCCATCGGGAGAAAGCGAAGGCCGATTGCCGTACCCCAGCCTCACCGCAGCCGACCCGTCGGTTTTCCGCAGATAGATCGCGTCGTTGCGGCCTTCGCCATAGGAGAGTTCCGCAAAAAGCAGACTCTTCGCGTCACTGGAGATCTCATAAAGCAGGGATGCGTCCAACCAGGCGAGATCGCGTTCGGTACCGCGGTCGAAGTCGACGTAGCGGATACCCAAACGCGAGTTGACCGTGCTGAGCAGGACGCGGCCATCCGCCATCACGTCTTGCATCACGATCCAACCGGGCGCCTGGGCAAGAAATCTCTGCTTGCCCGAAAGATCGACCGCGTAGAGCACCGGATCGCTGCTCCGCTGGCCAGCGGAGAACCAGATCTCATCTCCTCTGGGAGACCAGTTCAACGCGCCCACCGCGCGCCATCCCCGCGAGAGCACTTGTTTCGGCTGGTTTAGGCCTACCACGCAAAGAGAATAGTCTCGGGCTTCCGAATCGTAATCGAAAAAGGCGACCAGTTTGCCGTCGCCGGAGACCCGTGGCCAAAGCGGAGGACGCGCATCGTTTTCGTACAACACCGTCCCGATCGGATATTCGAGGCGATTCTTCCCTCCAATCGCTCGCACCACCGCCAGCGTGTCGCCACTCGGACTCCAGTCCGCGCCGCTGACATTTTCCAGCATTTCCCGCGGAGCGCCTCCGCTGAAGGGCACGCGCGCGAGCGTGCCTACGTCATCGTCGCCCAGCAGAATCGCCATTTCTCCGGTATGAGAGATGGCCAGAACTCTGCCGGTCGGAAGACCCAGATTTCTGGCTTCACGATTTCCTGGCTGGGTGGAAAACAGTGTCGATGGAGCGCCGTCCCAAGTGGCGCTATACACAATCGCATCCCCAGGGCCAAACTTCGCTGCGGTAATGTCGCCTCGCCGGAATGTCAACCTCTGGAATGTGAGTGGGGCTGCGCTTAAGTACCTGCGCGCCGAATAGGCGCCAAGAGCAAGGCCAATCAGCAGCAGGCTCAAAGCACCCAGAATAAGCCAGCGTTTGGCGGGCAGTGCCCTCCGGCTTCCCGCATTCTTTGGACCTGCACTTGTCCGACTCGGCTCTATGCTGCTCGACTCCATCTCATCCCGCAACTCGTCCAAAGCCACCTTCACGTCGGCCATACTCTGCCAACGGCGCGCCGGATCCTTCTTCATGCTGCGGGCAATGATCCGGTCCAATTCCGGCGGAATATCAGCCGCGGACTGCGAAGCAGGCTGCGGTTCCTTGTGCAGGACTGCCGCAAGCGAGGACATTTTGGATCCGCCGGCAAAAGCGCGCTGCCCGGTAACCATTTCGTAGAGCACGGATCCGAACGAAAAAATGTCGGAGCGAGCATCGACTTTCTTGCCATCGGCCTGTTCCGGAGACATATAAGCGACCGTGCCCAGGATCGTTCCCTCTTCCGTGAGCGGGCCGCCGTCGCCGTGGATCGTTTCCGCAAAAGCATCGGCTTCGGTCTCGTCGTTCAGCTTGGCGAGGCCGAAATCGAGAACCTTCACAACACCTTGCGGCGTGACCATCACATTCGAGGGCTTCAGATCGCGATGGACAATCCCCGCGGCGTGCGCGGCGGCAAGCGCGTCCGCAATCTGCGCCGCATATTTCACCGCCGTGCGGACGCGCAGGCCCTTGCGCCCGATCAAGTGATCGAGCGTTTCGCCGGCCACGTACTCCATGGCGATGTAATGAACCGCCTTGCCGTCGATCTCCTGGGTGTCGATGTCGTAGATGGTGACGATGTTCGGGTGATTCAGCGACGAAGCAGTCTTCGCTTCCTGAATAAACCGCTTTTCGCGGTCGCCACTGACGGCGGAGGCGCTCAGAACCTTGATCGCGGCCGTCCGGTCGAGGCGCGAGTCCACGGCTTTATACACCACACCCATTCCACCGGCACCGAGTTTGGACTCGATGCGATAGAAGCGAAGTGTCTTGCCGATCATGAACGAACCTTTCGCGGATGAACCTGTGAAGGCTGCAATTCTAACCTACATCGGAAGCTGCCCCACAAACTTCGTATCCCATTACCGAAAGCCGAACAGACTACCGGCAACGAATGTCCGCGCTGTAGGCGTGCACAGCCGAAAGCTATTTTCAGCAGCTCTTAATGGGGCTCTTCTCATGGTTGCGTAGCTTATGGATGCGCCACCACCAGCAGCGTGCGCGCCCGCCGCTGCACGCAATCGAGCGCCAGCTTTACATTTTCCGGATCGAGAGCCGCGAAGCTCTCGTCGAAAATTACCACCTCCGCGCCCTGCAGCAACGCGCGGGCGATGTAAACACGGCTGCGTTCTCCGTGCGAGAGCTGCCAGCCCGTTTCTCCCACCATTTGCAGCATTCCCGCAGGCATCTTACTAAGGAGCGGTGCAAGGCCGAGTTCGCGACAGATGGCCGACGCTTCCACCATATCCTCCTCGTGAGGCGGCCACCGGCGGCCCATCAACAAATTGAACGCGAACGTCTCGGCGAGCACATGATTCTCGTGGAACTGCGGCGCGGACACCACTCGTTGCCGCCAGCCTTCGTCACCCAACGTCTGCCGGTCCAGCCCGCGCAGCAAAAGCAGGCCGGATTGCGGCACTCGTAAGCCAACCAGCAGCGAAGCCAGGGTGGACTTGCCCCCGCCCGACGCGCCTTCCAACAAGAGCCTGTCGCCGCTACGAACCGTCAGGCTGCATCCTCGCAGCACCGGCTCGCCCCGATCCTGGTAACGGAAGACGAGGTCGTGAGCCTCCATGACCGCGTCTTTTCCATTGTCACTATCCCGCGTGTCGTCTTTTGCATCGCTGCAAGGGACAGGCGTGCGAGAGACGGGCGCGAGAGCGACGGCGGGAGAGCCCTGGAGTTGCCGCCTCGCCGCAGCCTCAAATAACGGAGCCACTTTTTGCCAGGAAATGACAGCGTCGGCCATCATGATCAGGCCTGTCGAAATCCTCTTCAGCGCACGGTACGCCAGCAAGATACCGCCCAGGGAAATCGCCAGCCTGATGTTGAGTCCCTCACTGGCAACAAACGCCCAAGTCAACCCGAACGTCCCCAGAACCAACCAGCCACGCGGTGCCAGCGCCGTTAGCAGGGCGGCCGCGGCGTCCGTGCTCTCCGAGAGCTCCAGATAACGCTCCAATTCTTCATCCTCACCCTCGTGCCATTTCTGACGGGCTTCCTGCGCAAGTCGGGTGCGGTGCCCGACCATTCGTTCGGTGAGATCGTTGGTCATCGAAAGGCGCGCCGCTGTCCATCGCTGCCGGCGCCGGAAATAGCGGACTGCCATGAACAACGTAAGTCCGATCCACAGCGGCAACAACCACAACTCCAGCGCACGACTCACGCCTTGCGTGAGAACGATTTCGGCGGCAATCAATTCGATGACTGCGGTCAGGCCCTGAAACCCGGAGGTCACCGCCAGCAATTCCACGGCTTCCGATTCCATGACCTCTCCCAGGAACTGGCCCACACCCTTGTGCCGGATTTCCTCCGGCCTCAGACGAAGCGTGCCGAACAGCAGCCGCTGTTTGAAGAGAAGTCCACCGTTGATGGCGATAAAGCCTTGCAACCAGGTGCCGAAAACGTGGAAGGGAACCAGCGTAAGCAGAATCAGGGCCCACGCGAGCAACCAGCCATGGTCCAGATGGCCGGACAGCGCAGCGCGTCCGATGAGCCACCAGGAAGTAATCAGCAGGAAGTATTCGGCCGCATGCGCCACCAGGAGCGTTCCTAGCCGGCGCGGCAAGCCGGCGCGCTTCGCCTGGCTCCAGAAAGTGGCGCCGGGGGACTGACGAAGCTGCCAGCATCCGCCAACTTCCTTGGTCCTCAGGCGTTCGAGTAGAAGCGCCGATCGAGCACGTCCGCGGCGAGCTTCGGGAATGCCGGTCTCATCGAGCAGGCGGTCAACCTCGGGAGCCGCCGTCTCTTCCAGCGCGCAACAGAGCAGAGTGCGAGCCGTATCTAAGCGCAGCGACACGGTGCGCAGATCGGGAGCAAGTACCGCGATATGTCCCCGCCTTCGAGGAAAAAGGCTTCGCGGCAGAAGAAAAAGGAATCTTGGCAGTCCATTTCCCGGCACTTGCAGCACGGCCGGGCCGGCGTTTTCCAACAGTTGTTCCAAGCCTTCATACGGCACGGCCGAGGGCTCCGCTTCCAGGCCCAACCAGTTGCCCGCCGACTCGATCCATTGGCTCAGCGCGTCCCGGCTGGCGGACGAATTGTCCAGGGAAGCCAGCGAGCTTGGAGGATGCGGCACCTGCACCCCTAAAGGCTGAAGTTCGCTTTTCCGCGCCAGCGCTTCGAGCCCAGACCCAAGCTCGGACAACGACCAGAGAAGCGCCGCCAGATTTTCTTTCATATCTCTCGTCACACCTCAGCCCGTTACACCTGGGCCCATTGCAACTCTTCGATCAGGCGGCCATCTTCCAGGCGCAAGTGCCGCCACCGGCTGCCGGACCATGATCCTTCCCGCACACTCTCTTCGGCGTCCAGAAGCGCTCGATAACGGGAATTTGGCTGTCGCACAAGCTCCCCCGGATTGCCCTCCTCGACGATGTGGCCGTTCTCCACCACCAACACGCGAGGAAAGGTCAGCGTCTCGCCCACATCGTGCGTGACGCACAATAATGTCGTGTTCGCCCAGTGACGGCGCGCGCGCGCCAGCAACTCTCGCCGTTGATGGCGATCCAACCCTCGAAAAGGTTCATCGAGCAAAGCGAGACCCACGCCGCGTTTCAGCAGAGCTCGTCCAAAGCGAACCCGTTGGCCCTCCCCGCCAGAAACCAGGCCGCCGCTTTCTCCCAATTCCGTCTGCAATCCATCGGGCAATTTTTCAAGAAGCTGGCGCAGTTCGGCTTGCTCCAACAAGTCCGCCGTCGGCACACCGTCGGAGTTGCCATAACAAAGGTTGGCAAACAGCGAGCGATTCCACAGTTGCACGGCCGGGTCGATCCACGCCGTCCGCTGCCGCAACTGCTCCAACTGGGCGCCTTCAACCACCGCCCCATCCACCAGTACGCTGCCCGCCGCTGCCCGATGCCATCCCAGCAGCAGGCCAAGCAGGCTGGATTTGCCAGCGCCCGAGACTCCAACAATGGCTACGTGGTCGCCCGGCTCAATCTTCAGGTTGATTGCCTCCAGAATGGTGTGCCCCCCGGCGTGCACACTGACGTTTGCCATCTGGATGGCGACTCCGTCGGTTCGCTCAGAGCTCTCAGATTCACTCGCAACCTCACTCGGAACAACATTCGCAAATACGGCCTCCCCCGCCGACTCGGGGACCGCGCTTTCATCTTCGAGGGCGCCAATCGGTTCCAGCAGGCGGAGGGTGATGTTGCGGTACGTGGGATACAGGCGCGCAAACTGTATGATTTCTTCCCCCAGGACGGGCAGGTTGAGCGCCCAATACACCAGCAGCAGCGCGCCTCCGGTCTCACCGGCGTGGCTGATGTGGTCGAGCATCAGCCATGCGGCCAAACCAAATCCGAGGATTTGCTGAATTGCTTCGACCCAAATCGCCGCACGAACGAGCGCAAATGCTGCGTGTGCCCATTCCACCATCAAGCTCTCATGTTCCCGGCGCAAGGCTCGTTCCGCTCGATGCGTGAGGATCGGAACAAGGCCGAGCAGAGCGTCCAGATAGAAACGGCTTAAGGCTCCATTCTGGCTGCGCATTCGCAGGTCGCGCTCGGTGAGCACCGGTTGCGCCAGGGCGGGCAAGACTGCCGCCAGCGAGGCGGCGACAAGAGTCGGCAAGGCGAGTCGCGGATCAAGCCAGATGATTCCGGCAGCCGTGAGGACGAGCTCAAACACGGAACGGAGAAGCTGCCCGCACAATCCCGGCAACAGCCGTATGCGGTGGGTGCTATGACTGCGCTCCGCCATGTCGGACGTCAGGCGGCTATGAAAGTAGCGGTCCCCGAGCTTGGGAATTTTTTCTAGGAACGTAGTACGCAATCGCGCTTCGAGATGCCTGCCGATGCGCAAGATGCTGGAGGCGATTGGTAATTCCAATAGCATGAGAGCTGTCAGAAAAACCAGGAGGGCCGACATCACGCCGAGCCGCTGCCCCGATAATCCGAACTCGCGCGGCATGTCGATCAGGCAGCGAAACAAAACTGCTTCAAACAAAACTCCGACGGTCGCGAGACCGAGTGCGGCGACCGTGACTGCGGGCGCGCGCAATCCATCCGCCTTCAGCATATGGAAAAGTTCTACCGCGGGCCGACTCGCCTTTTCTTCCAGTGCGGCAGCCACTTCCGGTGAAAGCTTTCCCATTTCCGCGGCTGCGGATTCCGAGCGGCGGCCCTTCACATGCACCAGCACGGCGCCCTTAAAGAAGACGCGCTCTTCTTCTTCTGGAGATTCCGGAGATCCCTCTTCCGGCGGAGCCGGCCACGCCGACCAATAATTGAGCGGAATTACGCCGTGTCCTTCATTCCCGTCTCGACCGGCTTGTTCGATCAGACGCTCCAGCACCCGCTCGGCTTCCCTTCCCCGGCGCAATCCCCCGGATCGCACAATTGCGCCCACGCTTCGCGTGCCTGCCTCCAGACGCGCCAGCGCACGCCAGCCAGGAGCGTCCAGAGCGGATTCGACAAAACGCGCGGCAGCCTTCCCCGAAATTCCCAAATCGTCCAGTTGCCGTCGCACCGGCCGCGTGAATTTCTCCGACTCTGCCCATTCCCTCCAGCCCTGCGCGGGAACCGCGAGCGTGTGGATGTAGAGACTGGAAGCAAACTGCGCTTTGCCTTCCCATTGGCGGCCAACGGCAGGGTCCATCACTTGCAGCAGAGCGCCGTAGCTCCGCCAGGCAACCACGAAGTGGGTGAGTTTGCTGGCGCGAAGCACAACCGCAATCGCAGGCAGCAGGTTAGCCTCCGGAAGCATCACAAAATCCGCCGGCACCATGATCTGTTCGGCTTCCAGCCCAAGCTGCATCGCGACTTCTTCCATCGTGTCGATGGAAGTGCCGTCAACGTCAGTCTGGCAGGCCTCCCGCAGTCGCCCGTAGCTGACTGGGATCCCGAATCCCTCGGCCAGACACTTCAACGACGCAGGCCCGCAGTCCATCGCGGAGGTCTGCACCACTTCCGGAACGAAGATCCGCCGGTCGCCCAGATTCATTGCGGCGTCACCGCGCTTAGATTTGTGGGGTTGTTTTTGGGGCCAGCCAGCAAACTCCCCGCCGTGCGCAGCACCAGACTCGCTGGCGAAAGGGTCTCAATCTGCACCTCAACCGAGCCCGGCAGCCCGTGCTGAAGAGGAATACGAGAGCCGGAATTGGCATCGAGCGCCATTTCCACACGGATGCTGCCATCGCGAATCTCGCTGGCCACGTTGGTGACGGTGGCCGTGACGCTTCCATATTGCGCCCAGGGAAAACCTTCCAGCCGCAGACGCGCATGTTGCCCCGCCCGTATGCGGCCCAGAGCCGCCGGCGGATCGAAGTTCGCCACCACCCGCAGTTTCCCCGCCGGGATGACGGCCGCAAGCTTGTCGCCTTCGTGGACCACCGCTCCAATCCTCAAGGGCGCCACTTCGCCCAACCTTCCGTCAATCGGAGCCCGTATGTAGCGGCGATCCACTTCTTCTTCCAACCGCTCCATGGTCACGCCCGCCGTCGCCCGGTCGCCGCGCAACTTGTTGAGCTCGCTTGTGAGCTGCTCGATATGAGCTCGTCTCTCATTGCTGCGCGTGCGTTGCTCTCCTTCCAGACGGTCGACCGCATAGCGCTGGCTATCGGCCGCCGCCCGGCGCTGCTGCGCATCGGCTACGCTCCGGTTCAGGTCCAGTTCGGCAACCACGCCCGCGTTGTACATTTTGCGGATTCGCTCCGATTCCGCCTGCGCAAACTGGGCCGCCGCTTCCGCCTCCCGGTAATGCGCGCGCGCTTCCTCCAAGGCATCCTTGGAAGCCTGTTGGTCCTGCACCAGCGCCTGCTCCTCCGATGCAATCTCTTCTTCGCGGGAATGGATTTGCGGATTTGCCCCCGCCAATTGCGTCTTCTCTTCAGTAAGCTGGAATTGCTGTGCGCCCGAATCAAGCTCAACCAGAACATCTCCAGCCTTGACTTCCTGATCAAGCACCAGATGGGTCGCAACCACCCGGCCGCTGACCACCGATTCCACTGGATGCGCCGCCCGATCCACTTCCAACTCCGCCTTATTCGTGACCGCGTAGACCGACACGCGCGCCAAAAAGAACCAAACAATCCACAAGGCCAGCAGGGAGGCCGCCAGCGCGAGAGCCAGGTAGGACCGCCGCGAGTTGTCGGCTTCGAGAGAGCGAACCGAGCGAAAGAAGGTGGACGCCATTCGAAAGGAGTCTACACCACCTCGGAAGGGCTTTGGACAGTCCGTCGGAGCGGATATCGCCGGTGTACGTTGCGCCCTTGATCCGCAATGCTCCGGCAAATCAGTCCCGCCGGGGAAACCGTCCCCGTTCTCATGCCCGAGGGTTATAATGCCCAAAGCAATGACGGAAGAGATCAAAAAGAAGCTTCGGGACGAGCTGAACACGCTCGAGCACGAGTTGGCCTTCGAGATCCCCCAGGAGATCAAAAAGGCTGTAGCTCTGGGCGACCTCAGCGAGAACGCCGAGTATCACACGGCCAAGCAGCGCCAGGAGTACCTGAAGGCACGCGTCCGCCAACTGGGCAAGCGCCTTGCCGATCTGTCGCTCATCAACATGAACAATATCCCCAAGGATAAAGTCGGCCTCGGCTCAACCGTGACCATCTTCGACAGCACCAAGAATGAAGAAATGGAGTACAAGATCGTGATGAGCGAGGAGTCCGACGTAACCATCGGCAAGATCTCGACGACCTCCCCGATCGGCCGAGCCTTGCTGAACAAAAAAGTCGGCGACACCGCAATGGTCGTCACTCCCGGCGGAAGCCGTGAAATGGAAATCCTGAAGCTCGCCACCATGCACGACATCGCGGAAGCCAAGCTGGAAGCGGAACGAGAAGTGGAATGAGTGGCATCTTTAGAGGCTGGATTCTATGACTTGGACCAGCGGAGTCGGACGCGCCTGTGGCGTGCTGCTCGACGCCATCGTGCGCTTGCTCGCGCTCTCGCACATCAATCCGAACGCGTTAACGGTCATGGGCCTGCTGGTCAATACCTATGCTGCGTTTCTTTTCGGATACGCCAACGGCGACAACCAGCGCCGAATGTTTTTCTACGCCGGCCTGGTCGTCATCGGATCGGGATTCTTTGACCTCGTCGACGGCCGCGTAGCCCGCGCCTCCAACCAGGTCACCCGCTTCGGAGGATTTTTCGATTCCGTAGTCGACCGCTATAGCGACGCCTCGCTCTTCTTCGGCCTGCTGGTTTTCTACGCGCGCGGCAACCGGTTTTTCTACGTAGTGCTAACCGCGCTGGTCATGATCAGCGCCATTATGGTGAGCTACGCCCGAGCCCGCGCCGAATCGCTCATCGGCAGTTGCCGCGTCGGTTTCATGGAACGCCCTGAACGACTCGTGCTCCTGATCATCGGGGCCCTGTTCAACGTCATGGCCCCGGCCCTCTGGGTAATCGCCGTGCTCTCCACCATTACCGTAATCCACCGCATCATCTATACCTGGCAGCGGACAAGGGAAATGGACGCTCCCGCCAGGGCCGCCTGAGCACTACACAAATACTGAAGCGACGTGCGCCCCGCCCGTCCGCCGTGCAAACCAAGTCCGAGACCGATCCATCGAATTCCGCGCTTCTCCAGTGCTAGACTAAATCCCGCAACTTCCCGCAAGGACTGAAAGTGCCAATCAATCCCGTTCTAGTCGTACACGGCGGTGCCTGGGCCATTCCCGATGACATGGTCGAGGCTCACCTCAACGGTGTGCGCAACGCCGCCGCTGCCGGATGGCGCCCTCTTGAAAAAGGTGGCTCCGCTCTCGACGCGGTCGAAGAAGCCGTCGTCGTCCTCGAAGACGACGAAACCTTCGACGCCGGCCGCGGCAGCTTTCTGAACCGCGACGGCAAAGTCCAGCTCGACGCCTTCATCATGGACGGCGCAACCCTCCGCGGCGGCGGTGTCGGCGGCGTCGAGCGTTTGCGCAATCCGGTGCGCGCCGCCCGCAAGATTCTCAGCGACAGCCCGCACGTCTATTTCGTCGCCGAAGGCGCCGAGCGTTTCGCCGCCGAGCACGGCATCGCTCTCTGCCGCAACGAAGATCTCATCATTCCTAGGGAGGTCGAACGCCTGCGCGAATATCAGGCGCAGACTTCAACCCACGGCAACGATCTGTTCGCACCCGAAATTTCGCATGACACCGTAGGAGCCGTAGCCCTCGACCGCGATGGCAACATCGCCGCTTCCACCTCCACAGGAGGCACGCTCAACAAAGCTCCCGGCCGCCTCGGCGACTCGTCGCTCATCGGCTGCGGCTGCTATGCCGATAATCTCAGCGCCGCCGCCTCCACCACCGGATGGGGCGAACCCATCATGAAGCTGGTGCTCGCGAAATGGGCCGCCGATCGCGTCGAATCCGGCAACCTGCCCGAGTGGGTGGCGAAAGAAGCGATGAATTATCTCAAGCAGCGCCTCAACGGCCACGGTGGCATCATTCTGCTCGATGCCAAGGGCCGCTTCGGAATCGCCCACAACACTCCGCGCATGGCCTGGGCGTTGCGCACCATGCAAAAACAAGAAGCCGGAATTCAGCGCTCCGCGTAGCCGAAGAACGCCCCACAAAAAGCACTTGCGTCCTCCTCGATGGGATATGCCAACGGTCCGCTCTCGATTCGCATCGCTGGTAGTAGCAGAGATCGATCTGTTACAAAGAATCGATTGCCGGTTCAAAGAGAAATCCATACTTTTGCTAAAAGAGACTCTGGCACGCAAAGGGCGCCAAACCAAGGAACCAAGATGAGAAGAGATCCCGTCATTCGACCCAGCGAGAGAACGTTTCCCGCCATCAATCGCCTGGCGGTCTGTAGTGTTCTGATCCTGCTGGCGAGTTTCTTCCTGACTGCCCAGAACGTGGTGTTGACCGGCTCGCTGGGCGGTCGCGTCACCGACGCGAGCGGAGCGATTGTCCCGGGAGCGTCGGTCGTCGTGCGGAGCCTCACGACCGGCGTGCAACAATCCGCCCAGACCAACCATGCCGGGCTTTACCGCCTTCCCGTGGTCATGCCGGGCGCCTATTCCATCACGGCCAGTCTCAAAGGCTTTCGCGATGTTCAGGTCTTGGTGCGGGTGCTGGTCGGAAACACCACATCGCAGGACATCAAGCTGCAAGTGGGAGCGAGCGCGGACACGGTCAAAGTCATCGGGACAGCGCCGCTTCTGCGGCCGGAAGAATCCTCCGCCAGCACGGTTCTCGATCGGTCGTTGATTGAAGACTTGCCCCTCAACGGACGGAAATACACTGACTTCATGGTGCTCACTCCGAATACCAGCTACGACGGCGACACCGGCCTGGTGAGCATAGCCGGTCAACAGGGCGGAGAGGACTCGGGATACGCCAACGGAAATGGCTCCAGCGCCTTCACCGTGGACGGCAGCAACGCCACCAACAACTATTTCGCCGACATTATCGGCCGGTATCGTACGCCGTACCTGTACGGCGAAAACGTGATCCAGGAGTTTCAAGTCGCGGTCAGCCCCTACACGGCTGTCTACGGCGGAGGAGCGGGTTTCGTGAATGCCGTGACCCGGTCGGGCGGCAATGCGTTCCACGGCAGTGCGTTCTATTACAACCGCAACTCCGCGACGGGAGCCAATGACGCCCTCGACAAAGCCGCCGGCAATCCGAAACCCGAAGATGCTTTGCAGCAATTCGGCGCTGGGCTAGGCGGCCCGATCGTGCGCAACCGTTTATGGTTCTTCGCGGATTATGAGCAGCAACTGCGCAACAATCCGATTCCTGTTATTAACTCAGCTTTGGCAACGAATCCGTCGAACCTGGACGCCTTCGTGCTTGCCAATTTTTTCCCACCCTCGGTAACGACGGCTCCAAACCTGCCTACGCCGTCGTCATTGACCTGTCCCAATAACCTGCCGCAACCAGGCACCGATCTCGCGCCTGACCCGAACAATGCGACATACCTGCAGCAAGTATCGTGCGCTATCTACTCGCTGAACTCCAATCTGGGCCAACAACCAAGAAAGCGCAACGATTGGGTGATTACGCCCCGGTTGGACTATCAGGCCACCTCCCGCGATGGCCTGTTCCTCAGTTTCAACGTGAACCGCTTCAACTCGCCCGGAGGCGTCATCACCGATCCAACCGTGGCCAATTATGGGACGCAAACCCTGGCCAACGCCTACGTTCATACCTTTCAGTCAAGCCTGGGATGGACGCACACATTTTCTCCCAGACTGCTGAACGAATTTCACGCCGGCACTTCGCAGGATAACGAGATTGCGACCCCGACCGGGGCAGCTCCAAACACGCCCACCATAATTCTGGATAGCCCAGCTCCTTTCATTCTCGGTAACGCTCCTTTCTCCATCGGAAGAGTTTTCGAAAGACAATATTCTTTGTCCGACCGCATCGACTACGTGATCGGCAAGCACACGTTGCAATTCGGTTTCGATATGAACCGCACCTGGGATGCCGACAACAATGACGGCGGCGCGGACCCGAACGAGGCCGTCGAGTTCGGATCCTTCCTCGGCAGTTACGAATTTTCAAACCTGGAAGCGTTTGCGCTCGGTGAATACAACGTCTTCAGTCAGACAGCTGGAAATCCAACCTTCTCTTTTCGCGTACCGTACTACGGTTTCTACGTGCAGGACACGTTCCGCGCATTGCCCAAGCTAACGCTCGAAATGGGCTTGCGCGAGGACTTCCAGGTCTACCCGCAGCCCGCCGAGAATCCCGCCTTCCCGCTCACCGGACAATATCCGAACGAGTTTCGCCGCCTGGCACCGCGCGTCGGATTTGCCTGGCAGCCGGAATCGAAAACCGTGGTCCGCGGAGGATTCGGCCAGTTCTATACCAACATGAACGGTCTGAACTACCGCAACGCCGTGGCCTCAAACGGACTGGCTTCCCAGCAGACGTCCGCCAGCATCAGTTATTCCTCGGGTGCGCCGGGTCAGCAGGTTCCCACCTTTCCGAATATTCTCCCCGCGAATTCGCCGCTGTTCTCGGCCGCCGAGGATATCTCGCTCGTTTCTCCGCAGTTCCGGGTGCCTTATATTTTGCAGGCGAGTTTGCAGATCGAGCGTGAGATTGCGGAGAACACGACTCTGACTCTCGGCACCATGTGGAACCAAGGCGTGCATCTGCTTTCCGGCAGCGCCTATGACGCAAATCTGCAACCGCTGCAAGGCACGACGACGTACACCGTATGTCCTCCAGGTACAACCACGGCACCCTGCGCGGGACCGGTGATCAGCCTGCCGAACATGGACAACGGTCTGCTCACCGAAGGCCGCATCAACCCCAATCTTGGCCAGATCAACGAACTGATCAGCCCCGCGCAAAACCACTACAACTCTTTCTTCGTGCAGGTGCAGCATCGCCTGTCGCAAGGTTTTTCACTGCAATTTGGCTACACCTACGCGAAGAGCATCATGCTCGATGGCATGGACTTCAATAATCAGTTCGACTTCAGCAATACCCATGCTCCCTCGCTGCTCGACCAGCGGCAGCGTATCAGTTTCGCCGCCGTCTATCGGCCTCGGCTCGAACAACTGACCGCTTCGGACGCAGGGCGCAAAGCTCTCTCCGGCTGGACGCTCAGCAGCGTGATGGAGTTCTCGTCCGGCCGTCCCTACGCCGGGCTGTTGAGTCCCGCCTGCACCAGTCCTGCTCCGCTGTCGTTCAACACTTGCAATGGCGTCGTGGTCAACAATGTCCTGTACGGAAATGACAACCTCAACGACACCGCCTTTAACCAGGACACAGCGAACACCGCCGGCGGCATCAATGGCGCGGGCCCCACGCCGGGCATCGGCATCAATTCTTTCTACGGACCGTGGCTGGAGAGGATCGACGTTGGGTTAGCGCGCAGTTTTGCGATCCGAGAGGGAAAGGAACTGCAATTTCAGGCGCAGGCATTTAATCTGTTCAACCACGCCAACTACTACGTGCAGAACGGCGACGGAATCAACCAGTTGCAATACAACCCCATCGGAACCAACTGCGGCGACGGCCTGTCCACCAACCAGCAATGCTATCTCGTACCCAATTCGGGCCCAGGCAATTTCGGAACCTATGGAGAAATCAGCCCCAACGGTCTTCCCCGCGTTCTGCAGTTTTCCGCAAGATTCACGTTCTAGTGCATTTCACTGACAACTGATAGCTGATAGCTGACAGCTGTTCTAGAACTCCACGTGCGCCCGCAGCGTCGGCACCACCACCGGCCCCCGGTCGCGGTTATATCCAGGATCGTTAATGTGCTGCACTCCCGGCGCAATATAGATTCCTCGCCAGACGTGCGCCGTGTAATACGTTTCAACGATGTTCTCCCGCCCGTATGTCAGCCCGCCATCGCCCAGCAAAAAACCGAGCCCGCCATCGGCCAGATATATCTGATGATCTTTCTTGATCCCGTTCGACACGAAGGCAATGCCCGCACGGTCCTGCGTGCGATGCCAAAACGCGCCATTCACCCCGACGCCCTGGTTAAACGTGGAATCGATTTCGGTGTACACGAACGACTCGGTTCTTCCGTTGTCCCATCCCCAGCGGGCATACGCCGTGACGTACCGCGTGAGACTCTGCTCCAGGTTCACGCCAAAGCCATACTTGTGCGTGATGTGCCAGGGGTGGTTGGTGATTTCCGGGACCGTCTCCGGCGCCGGGGACGTGTGATCCAAGAACTGCGTAACCGCATCGCGGTATACGCCCATATTGGCGTGGTTCGAGTACGCGAGCAAACGCACTACGCCGGCTTTCTTCGGGATGACGCCACGGCGCAACTCATACTCCCAGTTCTCCGCATGAACCTGCCACGGCCGCCATACCAGATCGATTCCGTTTGCAACTTTCGGCATGAGCCCTTCCGCAAAACGGAAGCCCCAGTTGCGGTCCTCGTAATCCGCGACCAGTCCCACGGTGTAACCGCGCGTGTCGGCGGCATAATCCCACGCGCCGTTGTTATCCACCGACCAGTTCATGAATTGAAGATGAGTGTCGGAGCCCACCGAATTCTGATCGAAGAAATCCGGCAGGCTGAACTTGCCAAAGCGGATTTCCAGCCGCCGCCGCGGCAACTCATCAAACAGCGACAAGGAACTGCGCTGGTTCTCGACCTTGTCTCTGCTCAGTGCGAACACCTTGTGGATCATGCCCCGGGCCAGGTACGGCTCTTTGCTGAGCAAAGGATTGCGCACAATATCCAGATCCGTATTGCCAGCCAACCCCAGCCCCGTGCTGAGCGCCGCGCCGCCGGCTTCTTCGATATTCACCAGAAGCTCGGTGGAATCGTTCAGCCGCACGCCGGTGTACAACGTCATCACCCGCGAAGTGGCTTTCTCGTAGTCGGGACCAAGACTGTGCGGCCCGCTGTAGGCGGCGTGAAAGCCGGGCAGGGCCTGGAAGATGAAGTTCGTCTGCCCAGAGACCCAGAAGCGCGTGCTCTTGAAATGCGGGAAAATCGCTTCGGTCCCGGCATCGCTGGGTGGGCTCGGCGGGTCGGCCGGGTCGGCCGCATCCGGCGACGCGGGAGCCACAGTCTGCCCGGGGACGGAGGCGGCTTGCGCCTGCGCCCACGCAGCGGGAACGGCTGCAATCGGCACGAGCAAAATAGCCCAGACCAAGGCCAGCCGCGCGGTGCGACGGGCGTAGTTCCGGTTTATGAGGATGCCGTCCGTAATGAAAATGAATTTCAATTTCAATATCATTGTTTCAAGCTAGTGGGCGCTCGCCATCCCTGGCCACGCCTCTAGTCACCCTTCATTGTGATTGCAATCACGCGAGCCGGACACCACGAATCGCGCCCGGCATCTCCATTTTCCTCTCGCACGATGGAAACCCACGCCGGAAGATTAACAGAAGCATAGCATAACAAGTTAACTATGGTTAATGTCAGAGGAATTTCCGGTGGTGTCCAGATAGCTTCGAAGTGTGGAGGCAGCGACAAAAATCGCCTCCCGAAATAAAAAAGGACAGCCCGGAGCCCCCCAAGGCCGTCCTGATAAACCCTCCCGGTTAGAAGGGCAACTGTCGCCACGATAGCCGCAACACGTTGCGGGAATATTGCAGGTGTGTGAAAGTCCGATGAATTCGACACGGCAAGGTCAGAGGTCAGAAGTCAGATTGCAGAAGTAAAATCCTGCTGGCGCCGGTAGATTTCACTTCTGCAATCTGACTTCTGACTTCTGAAATTGGGGTCTTCACCTCTGCAATCCGACCTCTCACCTCTGACCTCCCCGGGTCCTCACCGCTGTTATATTCATCTGAGTGAGTGACCGCTGCCACGGAGGAATGAGGAACGATGCCCCGCAAGACCGAACAATCGCGCAAACTCCAGCAACGCGCTGAAAAATTGATTCCCGGAGGCGTAAATTCTCCGGTCCGCGCTTTCCGCAGTGTAGGCTGCGACCCGCTCTACATCGTGCGCGGCCAGGGCTCGCACATTTGGGACGCCGACGGCAACGAATATGTCGACTACATCGGCTCCTGGGGCCCGCTCATCCTCGGCCACGCCGAGCCCTCGGTGATCGAAGCCGTGATCAAGGCGGCCCGCAACGGCACCAGCTTCGGGGCCTCCACTCCCGCCGAAGCCGATCTTGCCGAGTTGGTAATTTCCGCTTTCCCGCACATGCAAAAAGTTCGCTTCGTCAGTTCTGGCACGGAAGCGACCATGTCGGCAATTCGTCTGGCGCGCGGCTATACAAAGCGCAAATACATCGTCAAGTTCGAAGGCTGCTATCACGGACACTCCGACGCCCTCCTGGTCAAAGCCGGGTCGGGCGTGGCCACGCTCGGCATTCCCGGCTCAGCGGGCGTTCCCGAGGAATTCACCCAGTTCACGCTGGCGCTGCCCTACAACGATACCAACTCGGTCGAGCAGGCGTTCAACAAGTTCAAACACCAGATCGCCTGCGTGATCGTCGAGCCGGTCGTAGGCAACATGGGATGCGTGCCTCCAGCCAGCGGATATTTGGAAGCTCTGCGCGCCATCACCAAGCGCGATCAGTCCCTGCTAGTCTTCGACGAAGTCATGACCGGATTCCGCTTAGCCTACGGCGGAGCCCAGGAACTCTACGGAATCCAGCCCGACCTGACCACCATGGGCAAAATCATCGGCGGAGGCCTTCCCGTAGGCGCCTACGGCGGTCCCAGCGAAATCATGGACCTGATCGCCCCGTTAGGCCCGGTCTATCAAGCCGGAACGCTTTCCGGCAATCCGCTGGCAATGGCCGCCGGCTATGCCACGCTGAGCTACCTGCGCGACCACAAAGATGTTTACGCAAAACTCGACAAGCTAGCCGGAGAAGTGGTCGCCGGAGTCGCCGCCGCGGCCAAAGACGCCGGCGTAACCATGTGCCACAACCGCGTCGGCTC
>PLUW01000021.1:0-1547 GCA_003162935.1 Acidobacteriaceae bacterium | reverse complement strand
ATGGCGGCAGCGTAGAAAGAGCGGATCACCACAGTGCGGCCACGGGTTCTTCCTTGAACACCGGCGGAGGGCCATTCTGGTTTGAGAGGTGAATCGTACCCAAAAACGGCTTTACTAGCGGATCATACGTTACCGTGATGCTTCCGCCCCTCCCCGGCGACCCATCAAAGCCGCTCCGCCCGTCGGAGCCGTTGCTCCCGCTGCTTCCGCTGGGCGTTCCCATACCCCCCGAGCCTCCTTGGCCTCCGCGGCCACCTCTTCCTCCTGACCCTCCGGAACCCCCATCCGCCTTCACCGTCAGCGAACCTCCCTGCGGATCCACTAGGTAGAGCCTCTGGTGACCTGCTGCAGAAACGCTCGCCTGAAGGAGTGGATGGCTCCCTGACCTGAGCGTCACCTGAACTTTGACGGGCGGCGCGTTCCCTCCCGATCCTCCATCCCCGCCATTCGAGCCATCGGTCCCGTTTCCGCCGTTTCCGCCAGGCGACGGATTATTCGGATCCATGGAGCCGGAGCTACCGCTCGCGCCGTTCATCCCATCGCTACCGTTCATGCCGCTGGAGCCGGCACTCCCGGAGAAATTCGAGACGAAGGCATAGTCGTAGTGCAGCGGAATATCTAGCTCGGCGCGAAGGTCCGGATGGCTGGGCACCGTGATGGTGACATGCGGAAGTTTCCCGTCGCTGATTCTGGGATCTTTGGCAAGGGACAAGACACCTTTCTGGTTAGCGGTCACGACACTTGCCGTGACCTTGAGGTCCTTCCACAGAACCTTTCCATGACCAGCCCCTTCCGTCTGTAGTACCTTGCCGTCCGGCTCGGTTACCACCACCACCAGCGGGGACTTTTGTCCCGGCGCGATCCCCGGGCCTTTCGGCTGGCTGGCCTCGATGGAGGCGACCGGGGTCTTGGCCAGATAAACCTTCATCCCCAGCTTGACCTGCACGGCAGCGCACCCACTCAACGCGAGCGCGGAGACTAGCGTCATGCAAACCGGCAAGCGCTTGATCGATAAATGCCGCAACTTAGACCGGTTCATGATCGTTCTCCTTATGGTTGGTGCTGACGTATCGCCAAACGTCCTTCATGCTGCCCTATTGAATAAAACACAATCGCAAGTAAAGTTTTGTGGAGATTGCAACGGGATTCGTCACGAATCAGTCAACAACAGTCAAGATAGTCATGCGGATGGCGGTGATTCACTCTGGCTATCGACAGTTCAAGGCCTTCATCTCCTCGGTGGTTACGAATTCGTACCCCTGATCTTTGTATTGGTGGATTAGGCTGTCCGTGGCAATCACGGTTTGTGCTCGATCCGCGCCCATGGCGCGATGCCCGCCATCATGCAGCAGAATNNGTCTCCAGCCCCAGCGAGCGCGCAACCCGCAGCGTTGCCGGACGCCTTCCTCCAAACGGCGGACGAAAAAGATTTGAATGCTCGCCAATCGCATCCTGCAGCGCCGAGCGACATTTCACGAGTTCCGTCCGCGTCTGCTCCGCCGATTTGAAAATCAGCAGCGGATGCGTGAACGTGTGATTGCCGACAA
>PLUW01000024.1 GCA_003162935.1 Acidobacteriaceae bacterium | reverse complement strand
ACAACTGCGGAAACGGCAGATATTCGCCGAAGGGCACAAGATGCACTTTGTCATAGCGTCCAACCCACTCGCCCTGGGGAGTAACCAGCGCCGCCGAATTAAAAATCTGCGAGCCGCCGCCACCGCGATTGAACGCAGGCATGATTCCAATCGCCCCGGCCACAACCCACGTGTCCGACTGCCGAGCCAGCGCGCTCACGGCGTCTCGAAACATGGGATCGTTGGTATAAAACGGCGCCGGCGATTCGGGCCACACAATCAAGTCGAAACGGTGGTCTGAAACGGACGTTCCCGCGGAAGATTCCCCTGCCGCAGGGTGCAAACTCACGGCAGTCAAATCACGCAGCGTCTCCTGAAAATATTCCTTCGTCCACCGCGCGCCTTCGAGGATCGGAATATTCGGCTGCACCAGCAGCGCCGTGCGATCCGCGGTGACCGGCGGAGGAGCCAGCCATTGCCCCGCCTGCAAGATCACAGCCGCCACGCACGCCGCCGCGAGCAGCCGCTTTCGTGGTCCCCTCGACGCCAGAAATGCCGCTGCAAACACGCTGTTCACCAGCAGAATTTCAAACGAAAGCCCATACACGCCGGTGAGCGTGGCAATTCGCGTGAGCGCAAAATTCGCGGTCTGCGAATATCCCAGAAGCTCCCACGGAAACGCCGTAATCCGTGTTCGAGCCAGTTCCACGGCAACCCAAAGAAACGGAGCCGCCACAAGCGCCCGGCGCACCGACAAGGTCGACCCGGCTACCTCGGATGATCCGGCGACCAAAGCCAGCAACAGCCCGAACATCCCGTGGTAAAGCCCCACGTACATACAAAACAAACCCAGCGCCAGCATCGCGGCTGGAATCGGCAGGCCACCATAGCGGTGCATGGTGTCGAAGATCCAATAGCAGGTTCCGGCAAACCACAGGATGCCGCATAAGTAGCCCAACACAAATCCCTGCCAGGGCGTGCCGGGCAGCAGCCGCACTTGATCGTCGAGTTGCAGTTGCAGCCGCGGAGTCTCTGGAGCGCGGCAACGCAAAATGGCAACGATCAGCGGCGCCACCGCAATCCATGAAAGGCAGTAAAGATTCGGAAGCGGAAAAATGAGAACCTGCAGAACGGCCGAAACCACCGTCAGCCCCAACGCGCTTCTGTCGATTTTGAGCACGCCTCAGGATAGCAAACGGACGTTGGCCGCGAACTGCGAGCCTTCGTCATTTGTTGAACGAACTGATGCCCCATTCGTAAGATGGGTCGACCCAAAACCAGCGCCGTCGAGCGGCACAGTCTTCGGTGAAGGATCAAGAATGTTCAGCAACTTCAAATAGGATCGGCGTCGCCGCCGACTCACTTCACTTTCGGCGAATCCAGATCCGCGGCCTTCTGCTCGTCGGCGTGAATCGCCCCATCTTCCTCTGCATAGAACGAGCGGTGTTCGTTGTCCAACTGCTTCGGTGTCATCGTCAACACGAAACCATCGTGATCCGGGCCCTCATGCTTGGGATGGAAGCTGGCCGTGTAATCCCCCCGGTCGGTCGAGCGCGCCATGCGTTTGGTGAGAGATCCCGTCCCCGCCAAAGCCTCCAGCGACTCGGCATACTTGTTATGCCGCTTCTTGTAGGTGTTCTCCGCCCGCAACACCACCCGCATGTAGCCGAGCGCCTGCGCTTCCGCTTCCGACCGCGCCGGGTCGCCCGCAAACTTCGGCTGATAACCCGCGGCAGGTTGCCCCGCAATCGGAGCCTGCGCCATCGCCAACCCCGCCGCCATCATGCCAAAAGCCAGAATTCCCGCAAAGTATCTTCGCATCTGCCCTCCGTTCACCAAAGCCTTCCACCACACCCGATTTCAGGGGTTACCCTCGTAATTTGCCGCGCTCTGCAATCATTTCAATTCCGAGTCAATTCAGGCAAGCTTGGACAGGATGCAATCCTAACAGGGAAACCTTGATGAAAGCTGCCGTAGCTAGAAAACCCCTTATACGTGTCGCCGTCGTGGAGAGCGATCCACTTCGGTTTGTAGGATTCCGGGCCCTCTTCGATACCGAACCTGATTTGGAACTGGTCTCCGCCTCGCTTGCCGATCTGAGCCAGTTGCCCAACATTGATCTCGTGCTGCTCGGCAATCGTGGCGGCCAGAACCTCTATGACATCATGGCCAGCATGAAAGCGATTCGGCCCGATTTGCGCATTATCGTGACCGGCTCCGGCATGGACGATGAAAGTGTCCTCAAAGCCATCGCCGCCGGCGCCAAAGGCTACGTGGACGAAGCCGCATCGGCGGCCGAGTTTATCCAGGCTCTGCGCATCGTCAATCAAGGCTCAGTGTGGGCGCCTCGCCGCGTGCTTTCGACTTTCATCGAACGCGTCAGCTCATCCCCCGGCCGCATCTTCCCCGCCGGACGCATCACCTTCACCGACCGCGAAAAAGAAGTTCTGGAGATGCTGGTAGCCGGCCGCTCCAACAAAGAAATCGGCTCCGCCCTCGGCATCGAAGAGCGCACGGTCAAGGCGCACGTGGCCAAACTCATGCGCAAGGTCGGAGTACAGAACCGCATCGCGCTGTCGGTGCATGCGATTACGCATTCGCTGGTGACGGCAAAGTAGTTGCAGCAACGGACGCGAGACTCAGTTGCGCGCCGTGATTCAGTAGACTGCACAGGCGATAGAATGGGCTCTTACCATTTGGTCGAGTCGCCATTATGTTGCAGCGCCCGCCGGGTCCCAAGCCGCGCTTCCTGATCGGCAATATTCCGTTGGCTTCGCGCGATCCTCTCGCGGTATTTCGCCGTTGGGCGCAAGACTACGGCGATATCTTTTACTACCGCGCCGGATGGATCCATGTGTATTTTCTGAACCACCCGGACCTGATCGAATCCGTTCTGGTGCGCAATTATCAAAGTTCGATGAAAGACCGCGTGGTCCAGAACAGCCGCTGGTTTTTGGGCAACGGACTACTTACCAGCGAGGGCGAACACTGGAAAAGGCAACGCCGCCTCAGCCAGCCATCGTTTCATCGGGAGAAGATCGCCTCCTACGCCACGGTCATGACGAACTATGCGGACCAGATGCTCTCCCATTGGCAGGATGGGTCAGTCATCGACATTCATCAGGAGATGATGAAACTGACGCTACGCATCGTGTTACGCGCGCTCTTTAATGTCGAATCCGAAGAGACTGAGGAGATTTCCGAGGCCTTGAATGTCATGCTGCGGCACAGCACCGGCCTGCGCTTGCTTCTGCCGCCATTTGTGCGGCAACTGCCGCTGCCCGGCATGTTTGAAGTCCGCCGCGCCGTGGACGGGTTGAATACCCATGTTTACAAAATCATCCATCTGCGGAGGGAGCACGGGTCGGAGGCCGAGGATCTGCTTTCGACGCTGATGGAGGCCCGCGACGAAGATGGCAGCCAAATGAACGACCTTCAACTCCGCGATGAGGTGATGACGTTTCTCCTGGCCGGCCACGAAACGACTGCCCTGGCGCTCTCGTGGGCATGGTATTTGCTCGGCCAGAATTCTCGGGCGCAGCAAGAACTGCACGAAGAAGTGGACCGCGTGCTCGCCGGGCGCGCGCCCAATCTCTCGGATTTGCCCTCCTTGACATGTGCCGAAAGCGTGATCAAGGAATCCATGCGGCTCTACCCGCCTGCTTGGGCCGTGGCTCGCCAAGCGATCCGCGACTTTGAACTCGGTGGCTACCAGATTCCAGTAGGGGCGAACCTCGTGATGAGCCAGTGGGTGATGCACCGCGATGCAAGATTCTTCTCGGACCCGGAACAGTTCGACCCAAGCCGCTGGCGTACCGAAGCATGTCTGAAACTTCCGAAATTCGCCTACTTCCCGTTCGGTGGGGGCCCCAGGCAGTGCGTTGGAGCGTCTTTTGCGATGATGGAAGCCATTCTCCTGTTGGCCACGATCGCGGGGAGATTTCAGGTGCATGCGGTGGCGGGAGATCCGGTCGAACCCGTGCCAAGCTTCACTCTGCGTCCAAAGCATGGCATTCGCGTGGCTCTGAAGGAAAGGCCCGGGCGAACTGGCAGCCCGCTTGCGCAAGGCGACACAACGGTCGCAACATCGGCGTTACGGCAATGATCATAGGGACTGACCAACCACGGGGATCGGTCCACCACGCGCAATTACCAAAGTCCACTCCCCCGCGTAATCTTGTCTGGCTCCAAGACCCGAGGCATAATCGCCTCACCTACCACAGAACCTGGGAGACGGGGCTGGAAACGGAGATTAGGGTCGCCGATTTCAGCCCCGCATTTTTTTGCCCTGGCCCCGACTCACCCTGATCACTCCCAAGTATCCCCCGTTCCGCGCCCCGCATCGAATAGAATCAGGGTTAATCGAATCTCTGAATCTCCCAGGTGAGGCATGATGCGAACTTTCCTCGTTCTCTTGTTGTTGTCCTGTTTCCTGACCCCGATTCTTTCCGCCGATTTGTTTGCTCAAGACACTGCCAAGCCCGAGCCCAACACTAAGGCCTCCGGACGCGTCGAAGCCGCCGGCACCGTGCTCGATGAAATCCAGGCCGCTCCCGATCAGCGCATCCCCGAAGAAATTCTAGGTTCGGCCGAATGCGTGGCCGTGGTTCCCTCGCTGCTCAACGGAGGATTCGTAATTGGCGGTCGCTACGGCAAAGGCGTCGCCAGTTGCCGCACCGAGAAGGGCTGGAGCGCTCCCGCTTTCTTCACCATTGGCGGCGGCAGTTTCGGCCTCCAAATCGGAGGCCAGGCCACCGATGTCGTCATGCTTATCATGAACAAGAACGGCATGAATAACCTGCTCTCCAGCCAGTTCAAACTCGGCGGCGATGCCAGCGCCGCTGCCGGTCCCGTAGGACGCCACGCCTCCGCCGACACCGACTGGAAGATGCGGGCAGAAGTCCTGACCTACTCGCGCTCCCGCGGCCTGTTTGCCGGACTCGAACTCACCGGCGCCGTCATCAAGCAGGACAAGAACAGCACCCGCGATTTCTACGGGCGTATGGTGCCCTTCAAGACCGCGCTCAAGGGAGAAATCGACGCTCCCAAAGACGCGTACCCGTTCTTGAGCACGCTAGCCAAGTGGGCCCAGCAGGCCGCAAAATAGCAGTTCCCGGTTCTCGGTTCTCAATTCTCAGTCCTAAGTTGGTTTCACTGAGAACTGACAACTGAGAACTGAGAACTCCACCGTGCGCCAACGCCTCGAATACGCTTTACTCTGGCCGTGGATCAAGCTTCTCGGCCTGCTCCCTCGTTCGCTCGCGCGCGCCATCGGAATCACGCTCGGATTGACTGTTTACGCCGTTCACCGACGCTTGCGCCACGTCGGCCAACGCAATCTGACGCTTGCCTTCCCTGAAATGCCGTCCCGCGAGCGTCGCCGCCTGCTTCGTGGAGAGTTCATTTCCCTGGGACGCCAGCTCGCCGAAGTCTGCCTCTTCCCGCGCTACACAAAGGAGAATGTCTCCCAAATCGTCATCTATGACGGCTTCGAGAACTTCGAGCGTGCCTACGCCCGCGGTAAAGGCGTCCTCTTCCTGACCGGACACCTTGGCGCCTGGGAACTCTCCGCCTTCGCCCACTCCCTGCAAGGGCATCCGCTGTCGATCGTGATGCGCTCGCTGGACAATCCCTACGTCGACGCGCTGATTCAGAGCTACCGCACCATGCACGGCAACCGCACCGTCGATAAAGACGATTTCGTCCGCGGCTTGCTCTCCGCCATGAAGGCTGGCGAAACCGTTGGCATTCTCATGGACACCAACATGACTCCGCCGCAAGGCGTCTTCGTGGATTTCTTCGGCATTCCCGCTTGCACCGCCAGCGGTCTCGCCCGCATCGCGCTGCGCACCGACGCCGCCGTGGTTCCCGGCTTCACCGTCTGGGATAAAGCGCTCCGCAAATACATCCTGCGCTTCGATCCTGCGGTTGAGTTGATCCGGACTGGCGACAACGAGTCGGACATCGTAGCCAACACCGCAAAATTCACCAAAGTGATCGAAGACTTCATCCGCCGTTATCCCGAACAGTGGCTCTGGGTCCATCGCCGCTGGAAAACCCGACCGCCCGACCAACCGCCGCTGTATTGAGCGCTCGGCTCAACCTCCTCAGCCCTGGGTCGGGCCTGAACGCGCTCCTCTGGGTACTTGGCACTGGCGGCTGGATACTGAGTACGCGACAATAGGGAGCCATGAAGCAGACCCTGCGCGAACTAGCCGAGAAACTCGGCTGCCATCTCCTCGGAGACAGCTCCATCGCCGTGACCAACGTCTCCAGTCCGCAATCCGCTACCAGCGACAGCCTGGTTTTTGTGGAGGACACATCGCACCTCGACGGCGCGCTCGGCTCGCCCGCTGCGGCACTTATTGTCGGAGATTTCGCCGCCAAGAACTTCGCCGCCGCTGCCAGTAAGCCGTTCCTTATCTCCCCGCACCCGCGCTTGACTTTCGCCCGCGCCGCAAAACTACTGCGCGACCGGGACCGCAATCGCGCGATACATCCTTCCGCCGTCGTTTCCGCCTCTGCCAAGCTCGGCAAGAACGTGGCTATCGGCCCGCGAGCAATCCTGGGCGAGAAGGTCACAGTCGACGACGAAACGACAATTGGACCGGGCGCAGTAATCGAAGACAACGCAGTAATCGGAAACCATTGCCGCATCGACGCCAACGTCACCATCTACGAAGGCACAACCATCGGAAACCGCGTGGTCGTGCAAGCGGGCGCGGTGCTGGGGAGCGAAGGCTTCGGCTACGTGCGCGATGCGCAAACCGGGCGCTACGAGCAATCCCCACAAATCGGACGCCTGATCATCGAAGACGACGTGGAAATCGGAGCCAACTCCACCGTAGATCGTGGAGCGTTGGACGAAACCAGAATCCGCCGCGGCGCAAAGATCGACAACCTGGTCCACATCGGCCACAACTGCCAGATCGGAGAGAACGTCATCATCGCCGCGCAAACCGGACTCTCCGGCAGCGTGACCATCGAAGACGACGTAATCATGGGCGGACAAGTCGGCATCGGCGATCACGCCCGCGTCGAAGCCGGAGCCATGATCGGAGGACAGGGCGGAATCCTGCCCAAGAAGATCCTGCGGGGAAAAGGGGTTGTTTTCTGGGGAACGCCTGCTCGTCCGGTCCGAGAGTATCTTAGAGAGCTGGCGTTCCTTGCGCGGTCGGCGCGGAAAGGCAGTTGACAGCATGCGAAGCCTTGGTCTGGCACTGACAGTTCTTCTGTTCGCGGGTTTGACCATGGCGCAGGAACATGTTTCCTTCCCGGCTCCCGATGGATACCGACTCCACGGCGATCTCTATGGGAAAGGCCCTCAAGGCATAGTGCTGGCGCATGGCGGACGCTTCAGCAAGGAGAGCTGGGACAAACAAGCACAATTTCTCTCCCAGCATGGCTTCCGCGTATTGGCCATCGATTTCCGCGGATACGGTCAGACCATCGCCGGAACAGAGACCTCAGACGAAAAAAGCTACCCCGACGTCTTGGCCGCCGTTCGATACTTGCACTCCGCTGGCGCCAGGTCCGTTTCCGTTGTGGGCGCGAGCATGGGCGGAGACGCGGCTGCCGACGCGGCGATCGCGGCACGCCCCGGAGAGATCGAGCGTATCGTATTCCTGGGTTCCGACGGAGGCACCTCGCCCGAACGCCTACAGGGACGAAAACTCTTCATCGTCAGCCGCAACGATCAGAGCTCCGACGGTCCTCGGCTTCCCAGGATTTCCGAGCATTACGGCCGTGCCCCGGAACCCAAGAAGCTCGTAGTTCTCGAAGGCTCAGCCCACGCGCAGTTTATTTTCGATACCGATCAAGGCCCGCGCCTAATCCAAGAACTACTTCGCTTTCTTTCGGAACCGTAGGCCATCGCTCTATGCCAGTTCTCGTCATCGGCGGACACACCCGTAGCGTCGGCAAGACCAGCGTCGTCGCTGGCCTGATCGCTGCTCTGCCCGGCTACCACTGGACCGCCATGAAGATCACGCAATACGGACACGGCGTCTGCTCCGCTAACGGCGAGGCTTGCGATTGCGCCACCGCCGATCATTCGTTCGCGGTATCGGAAGAAAAAGACCGTTCCGGCGACTCCGACACGTCGCGCTTTCTCGTCGCCGGAGCCGATCACTCCTGGTGGGTCCGGACGCAGCAAGGCCACTTGGCCGAAGCCATGCCCCGCATTCGCAAGATTCTCGCCACCACACAAAACGCCATCATCGAATCGAACAGCATCCTGCGCTTCATAAAGCCCGATCTCTACCTGACCGTGCTCGACCCGCAGACGGAAGATTTCAAGACGTCCGCGCAGACTTATCTGGATCGCGCCGACGCGGTCTTGCTGCACTCCGCGGATAATTCCAATCAACCAATCTGGGAGCGCGTGTCGCTCAAGCCCGTAAGCAACCGCCCAACCTTTGCGATCCGCCCACCAAACTATGTGACACCAGAGGTGGTAAAGTTCGTTCGCAGTCGCTTAGCGTAATCTCCGGCAAGTGGGCAACACAGTCAATCCATGCCATCCTTCGCGAAGCGAAGGACCCTGCACCCACCACCGGCTGCAAGGTGTCCATCGGGTGCAGCCAATCCTCAATGAGTGCTCAGGCCTGGTTTGGTCAATCGTCGGGTGTCACTTCTTCCGAGATGAAAACGCTTGCACACTACACCGCACAGGGAGCTAGGTGTAGAATGATCCCGCTTTTGAAGTCAAAAAGGGATTCCGACTTAGAAATTCAACTTATTAGGAGCTAACATGACTGTCAAAAAACGTCTTCGCTTCCTAACACTTTTCGTCCTTCTCATCGCCGCGGCGGCAAACGCACAAACTACGCCCATTATCACTTCCATCTCACCGGAGGCCGTCTACATTGGCAGCCCGGCTACGACGATCACCTTCACCGGCACGGGCTTTGCTTCCGGCGACGTGATTTGCATCTACACCGAGTACGGGTGTGAGTCTCTGGCGGCGAATTACGTGAGTCCCACCGAGTTCACTCTCCCATTGTCCTCGAGTTTCTTCACGTATGTGGAAGGGTTCAATTTCTATATCGTCACGCCCACCGATACTTACTCAAACGGAGTCATTTTCGAGGTGGAGAACCTTACGCCGACCGTCAGCTCCTTCTCCCCGGCATCGGTCGTTGAAGGCTCGGCCCCGGCGCCCATCACGGTTAACGGCACCTTCATGAGTGGCGCCACCGTCCAGTGGAACGGCAAGACCCTCCCCACCACGTTCGTCAGCCCCAACCAGGTGCAGTTCACCCCAACCAAGAACGAGCTCACCAAGGCTGCCATTATCCCGATCAGCGTTACCAATCCCTCTCCCGGAGTGTCTTCCCTCGCCGCCAATTTCGACGTCACCTACAAAGCCACGGTTACTACCGTGGATCTACCCGCCAACGGTATCGTCTACGATCCCTACGCGCAGCTGATCTATGCCTCGGTGCCCAGCAGCTACGGCCCCAATGGCAACAGCATCGCTGTCGTTGACCCCAAGACCGGCAAGATCAAGGGATATTACTTTGCCGGCAGCGAGCCCAACCAACTCGCGCTTTCCGCCGATGGCCAGTATCTTTACGTTGGCCTAAACGGCAGCGGCTCCGTGCAGCGCCTCATCCTGCCCAACTTCACGCCCGACATCGACGTCAGTCTCGGCACCAGCTATTCCGGCCCCAACGTCGCCGGCAGCCTTCAGGTTTCTCCCGCCAGCGACCACACCTGGGCTGTCTCCACGGGATCTACCACGTGCTGCTACGGCTACGCTATCTACTTCTACACCGATGCCAAGCAGCTTCCGGACTCGGTCTCGGGCACATATCAGATCATCTTCGCCAACTCCAGCACACTGTATGGGTATTACAGCGGCAGCGTGACTCCCGTTGCGGTAAGTTCCAGCGGCGGAACTGCCGGGACGCCATGGTCGGGCCTGGTTGAGGGTTCTTCCATTGCTTATGCGGACGGTCTGATCTACGGCAATGAGGGCGAAGCCTTCAATCCCGCCACCGGTCTGCTGCTCGGCACCTACGACTTCTCCAGCGGGCAATGCTGCGACTACAATTACCTCCAGATACTGCCGGACGCGCCTTTCAACCGCATGCTGGCCCTGGGCACCACGCCGTTCCTATCGACGTTAGGTATCACCTCCTACAGCCTCGATGAGTTCACTCCCCAGGCCGCCGCCAGCCTTTCCCAGTTCGCTGGCGACAGTGAATCCGACTTCATTTTCTGGGGCAGCGACGGTGTAGCCTTCGTCACTGAGACTGAGTCCGGGAATGAAAACACCCCTTTGCAAATCGTAATCGTGACCAGTTCCGATCTTGTTACACCCAAAGGCACGGCCAAAAATCCGAATCCGGCTCCAGCGTCACTTTCGCCGGCGAGCATCACCCACGGCGGCTGGAATTTCCCGCTGACCGTCAACGGCACCGGTTTCGTTCCCGGCGCGTCCGTCACCTGGAACGGAACCGCACTCACCACCGCCTACGTCAGCCCCACGCAGCTTAACGTTTCCGTGCCTTACACCGATATCGCCACGGCCGGCACCGCCAGCATCGTGGTTTCCAATCCCGCTCCCGGAGGAGGCAAAGCCGCCGCTCTCACCTTCACCATCAACTGATTGGCACGGAACCATCGGTAACATGTGCCCCACTTCTGGCCGACTGCCAGAAGTGGGATTTTCACGCATGCCGAGTTGCGGGGCTCAGATTCCGCACCTAATCGCCAAACGCGCGCGTGCCCACCTTCCGCGGCTCCGCCGTTCCGTGGGCAGCAACCTCCAACGACGAGAGGCCCAATCCGCGACACAGAAAACGGTCGCAGAAAATGTTGTCGTCCTGAGCGAAGCGGAGGATCCATTGCTATCCGCACCGGCAAGAAAGCAGGTCCTTCGCTTCGCTCAGGATGACAACCGTTTAGTTTCTCTACGCCCTCGGCGTCTCGGCGGTGAATCCGCTTACGATCCCGCCTTGATCTCCGTGGCCCGATCGTTTTCAAACGTGATCACGAACGGCTTCCCCGCGTTCGCGTAATGCAGCGTCCTCCAACCATAGCCGCCGGAACCTGCGGGCACGCCCATTCCGATGGCAAAGTTGGCCTGCAACTCGCTCATCCCCGGCTGCACTTCGTGAGCGTCGATCTTCTGCCAGACATCCGCCGGCCAGTGGTTATACAATTCGCGCGGGTCTTGGATAAAGAAAGCGTCGTCGGCGTAAATCCTGAAGTCGCCCTCCTTCTCCGCCCCAATCGGCACCGCATAGTTCTTGCCCTCCAGCGCAAAGCACGCCATCACCTGCTTGAGGCCCGGGGCCTTGGGCGCGGCCTCCACGACCACATTTTGAATCGCCAACTTCTGCAAAGGCGGCAGCAGTCCCGCCTCATGCGCGAAATCGGTTTTGTGGCGAGCGCGATCGTACGGATAATACGTAAGCTGATACCCGGCCTTCACCCACACCGGTTGCGCGGTCAAGGCCTGCGCCGACTTCAGATCGTAGGCATGCAGCTTCTTCGGATTGACGTAGTAATCCGGATTGAGCGCCGTTTCCCGCTTGGGCTCGGCGTCTCCCTTTAAAGCCTCGTGCCGCTCGTAGACGATGTATGCCGCGCGCCCGCCCGCAATCAAAATGGCGGCCACCATAAAAATCCGCAGTTTTTTCTGAAAATCAGGATCAATCGCCATGATCTAAGAGTCCGCTCCCTTCGTTATGCATCGAATCAGTTAGAATTCAGGAGCCGCAAAGGAAATCCATGCCCCTAGTCCAAGACGATGTTCTCAACGCGCTCAAACAGTGCTATGACCCCGAAATCCCCGTCAACATCGTCGATTTAGGCCTGATCTACGAGATTCGTTTCGCCGACGTCCCCGAAAACCAGCAGGATGTGACCGTCGACATGACCCTGACCGCCCAAGGCTGCCCGGAGCACGTCAACATCAGCGCCCAGGTAAAATCCCGAGTCGAGCAACTGCCCGGCGTCCGCAACGCCAACGTCAATATTCTCTGGGAACCCGCCTGGACTCCGGAACGGCTAAGCCCGGAAGCCCGCAAACAGCTGGGAATCGAGTGAGTCCGCTGTTCGTCGTTCGCTGTTCGTCGTTCGCCAGCGACGCTCAGTATTCTCCCAACTCCTCAAACGCGCGCGCGGCACGCTTGTCGGCGAATTCTTCGATCTTGCCGCCGATCTTAATCGCCAGATCGAGAAACCGCGTCCCCTGCCGCACATACGACGGAAGTTCCTCGCGAATCTGAACAAACCGCTCCGGATACTCCGACGCCAGCACCGCTAGCCCCACGCTTCCCACCAGCACCGCCGCCGGACGTCTCCCCTTCAGCAGCAACAAAGCCGCCGCTCCCACCGATCCCGCAATCGCCGCCCGCTTCCAGTTTTCCATAGCGTCCCCTGACTTCGATCCAAGCCAAGACCGTTTCTTGCTAGCAGGATTCTAAACCACCCTTCCATGCTTTATACTGCCGCCGACACGCAATCGAGCAACAATCTTATGACGCGATTCCGCCCGCTCCCATTTCTAGCCGTGTTTCTCTGCGCCACTCTAGCCTCCGCCCAAAGCAAGCCCCGAGCCCGCGATCTGGGAGTGCCTTTCGACGGCACTCCCGGCCCCAACAACGCCATCACCGACGTTAAAGGCGTAGAGGTCGGACATACCACGTTAATTTCCGGCAGCGGCAAACTCAAAGTAGGAGAAGGGCCCGTCCGCACCGGCGTCACCGCGATTCTGCCGCGCGGCAAGAACTCCAACGACGCGGTCTTCGGCGCCTGGTTCACGCTGAACGGCAACGGAGAAATGACGGGCACCACATGGCTCGAAGACTCCGGCTTTCTCGACGGCCCCATCATGATCACCAACACGCACAGCGTGGGCGTGGTCCGCGACGCCGTCATCGCCTGGAAAGTAAAGCAAGGCAAGCCCGACAGCGAAGGCTACTGGTGGTCGCTGCCCGTGGTCGCCGAAACCTACGACGGCTATCTCAACGACATCAACGGATTCCACGTGAAACCCGAGCACGCCTTTCACGCCATCGAGTCCGCCCACGCCGGCCCTGTCGAAGAAGGCAACGTAGGCGGCGGCACCGGTATGATCTGCAACGAATTCAAAGGAGGCATCGGTACCGCGTCCCGCGTGCTAGACGCCAAGGCGGGCGGCTACACGGTAGGCGTCCTGGTCCAGTGCAACTACGGACAGCGCGACCAACTCCGCATCGCCGGGGTTCCCGTCGGCAAGGAAATTCCCGAGCACACCGTATGGAAAGACGACGTCGGCTCGATCATCATTGTCGTCGCCACCGATGCCCCGCTCATTCCCACTCAACTGAAGCGCCTGGCCCGCAAAGCCTCTCTCGGCCTCGGCCGCGACGGCAGCTATTCCGGCGACGGCTCGGGAGACATCTTCGTAGCCTTCTCTACCGCGAATCCGGAAGCGGCGTCCAACAAAGGCGTCCGAGACCTGAAAATGCTCCCGAACGACGACCTCGATCCGCTGTTCCTGGCCACCGTGCAGTCGACGGAGGAAGCCATCGTCAACGCCATGATCGCCGCCGAAACCATGACTGGAATCGACGACCACACCGTGATCGCTTTACCGCACGAGCGCTTGCGCGAGGTTCTGAAGAAATACAACCGACTGGCAAAATAAGCGGAATCCAGCGCCGGAGGGACGAACCCCTTCAGGCACATCCAGGTTTAGCCTTACCTTCGTTGTGAGGGTTACCTTCGTTCCCCAAATCGCGACGCAATGTCGTTCGTGGGACGATACAATTCATTCAGTGAAAGCCTATCGCATCGAGCGCATCAAGGGCGGCATGAAGTTCAACTGCACGCACTGCACCCACAGCGTCAGCACGCTCGATTTCGACCCGAAATCCGGAAATCTTCGCACCCAGGCGGCCACCGCCATCAACGATCACGCCGCCAAGACGCACCACGAGCCGCTGGTAGTTTCTCCCAGCGATGGCCTGCGCAGCTGGCGCTAGGTCAGCCGGACACACCTTCCCCGTTTGCGGGCAAAGTTGATGTTGTACTTGTTTGGATTCCTGGAAACGAGACCTATCCCTTCACCGCACGATCCGTAATCTCCAGCCCTTTATCAATAATCGCAAACGCCTCCCGCATCTGCTGCTCGTTGATGCACAGCGGAGGATTGGTGAAGAACGTATTCCATCGAACGAAGGTGTAGAGCCCGTTCTCGCGGAAAAACTTGCCGAGCGCGACCATTTCGTCCGAGGTTCCGTTGAACGGAGCCATGGGCTGGCGAGTCTTGCGGTCCCGGATCAGCTCAACGATGCCAAACAGGCCAATCGATCGCACCGCGCCCACCGACGGATGTTTCGCCTGCAACTCCGCGCCCAGCTTCTGCATGATCGCACCCATTTTGCGCGAGTTCTCGATCAGATGGTCTTCTTCATAGACCTGAATCGTCGCCAACGCCGCCGCGCATCCCATGGGATGACTGTTGTATGTTAGTCCTCCATAGAACACCTTGTCGTCAAAGTGTCGGGCAATATGCTGCCGCATTCCAACCGCGCCCAATGGTAAATAACTCGAAGTAAGCCCCTTCGCCATGCACAGTAAGTCGGGAACGACTTTCCAGTGATCGACCGCGAACCACTCACCCGTGCGCCCAAAGCCCGACATCACTTCGTCGGCGATCATCAGGATGCCGTACTTGTCGCACAGTTTCCGCACTCCTTCCAGGTATCCATCCGGCGGAACAAGCACGCCATTCGTCCCGGTTACCGTCTCCAGAATGAACCCGGCAATCGTGTGCGACCCTTCCAGTTGAATGGTCTCTTCGATCATGGCCAGCGAACTTTCCGCCGATTCCCATCCGCGCTCTATACCGTGATACGGATCGAGCACCCGCACCACTCCTGGCATTCCCGGCTCAACCGTCCATCGGCGAGGATCGCCCGTAAGGCTGATCGCACCCGCCGTAGCGCCGTGATACGAGCGATAGCGCGCCATGATCTTGTGGCGTCCGGTAAAAAAGCGCGCCAGCTTGATGGCATTTTCGTTCGCCTCGGCGCCACCATTCGTAAAAAAGAACGTGTCAATATCCCCCGGCGCGATCTCCGCCAGCTTCGCTCCCAGTCGCGCCCGCGGTTCGGTCGCCATAAAAGGATTGGCATAGGCTAGCGTCGCAGCCTGCTCGGCGATGGCCCGGATGACACGCTCGTCGCCGTGTCCAATGTTGACAGACATCAACTGGCTGTTGAAGTCGATAAACCGCTTCCCTTCCGGAGTCCAGAAATAAATGCCCTTGGCGCGCGCCACAGGGATCGGGTCGACCTTCGATTGCGCCGACCATTCATACAGCGTGTGTTTCTTAGTTAGATCGACGATTTCCTTGCCTGTCATGGCAGGTGCTGCAGTTGAAGTAGTCATAAGATTTTCTACATTCCTTAAACGAACATGCGACCATAGCCGACCTCGGCTGTCCCTATGTAAGCTGGGCCGTCAACGCACCTTTCTTTTCCGCGACGTGAGCCAACGCCGCTTCGAGCACGTCCATCGCCTCATCCATCTGTGCGTCGGCAATCACCAGCGGCATAAGCAGACGAATCACATTGCCATACGACCCAGCAGTGATCGTCACCAGGCCGTGCTCGTAGCAATACTGTGATACTTGCTTTGTTTCTTCGTCGGCAGGTTGCCGCGTCGCCTTCGAGCGCACCAGTTCCAGCCCCTGCATGGCGCCCATTCCTCGAACATCGCCGACCAGTTCCCACTGTGTCTGCCACTTCGCCGCGCGCTTGCGGAAACGCTCACCGAGTAGATTGGCGCGCGCACAGAGATTTTCTTTCTCGATGATCTCAAGCACCGCCAAAGCCGCTTCGCAAGCCAGCGGATTGCCGGAGAACGTTCCACCCAGTTGGCCAACGCCCGGCGCGTCCATAATGTCCGCGCGTCCCGTTACCCCGGCCATGGGCAGTCCGCCAGTCAGCGACTTGGCTATCGTCACCAGATCCGGTTCCAGTCCCAGTCGCTCGCAGGCAAACATCGCGCCCGTGCGAGCAAACCCGGTCTGCACTTCATCGGCAATCAGCAGAATGCCGTGCTTTCGGCAGATCGCGCTCAGCGTGGGATAGAACTCCGCCGGAGGAGTGACGAAGCCGCCTTCGCCCAGGATTGGCTCTACCACCACAGCCGCCACCGACTCGGCCGCCACAACTCGCTTAAATGTATCTTCGAGATGCCGCGCGCAATGCACGTCGCACGACGGATACTTCATCGAATACGCGCAGCGGTAACAGTAAGCGTAAGGAATGCGGTACACCTCGCTCGGAAACGGCTCGAACCCCGCTTTGTAAGGATGCGTCTTACTGGTCGCCGCCATCGCCATGTAAGTGCGTCCATGAAACGCATCTTCGAAACAGAGAATCGCCTGTCGCTTGGTGTACGAGCGCGCAATCTTGATGGCGTTCTCGACCGCCTCCGCCCCCGTATTCACCAGCACGGTTTTCTTCGGGCCCTTGCCCGGCGCGATCGCATTCAGCTTCTCGCAGACGGCGATGTAGCTTTCGTAGGGCAAGACGTTGAAGCTGGTGTGCAGGAAACGATCCAATTGTCGGCGGATGGCGTCAATCACCGCCGGCGCCCGGTGCCCCGTATTCAGGCAGCCGATGCCGCCCGCAAAATCGATGAGGCGGTTGCCGTCAACATCTTCGACGACTGCTCCTTCCGCCTTGGCCACGAAGACCGGAGTAGCGTGATACGCCGCCTGGACAACCGCGGCATTGCGCCGCTTCATCAGAGCCTGCGAGCGGGGACCGGGTATAGAAGTGCGCAGATGAATTGTCGCCATGACTTTATCCTATCGTGCGTGATAGTGGATAGTGCATAGTCAATAGAGTGACTGAAAGCCAAGTCTATCCGGTAATAACTATTTACTATCCACTCTCTTTCAGTACCACCCAATCGGAGCTTCGTTCAAGTTGATATACACCTGCTTGGTTTCAAGATACTCTTCGATCCCCCAAGGCCCAAGTTCGCGCCCAAATCCCGACTGCTTATAACCGCCCCATGGAGCTTCGACATATGTCGGCTGCATATGATTCACCCACACAATGCCTGCGCGCAACGCTTTCACCGCTCTCATGGCCTTGAAGATATCGCGCGTCCATACGGCAGCTGCCAGCCCGTAGGGCGTGTCGTTCGCAATCTTGAGCGCGTCTTTTTCGTCGTCAAAAGGAATCACCGCCGCGACCGGCCCAAAGATCTCTTCGCGCGCAATCCGCGCGTTGTTATCGACGTTATAAAAGATAGTCGGCTGCACATAGTAACCCTTGGCAAACTGATCGGCGCGACCGCCGCCCGCCGCCACCTTGGCTTCTTTCTTGCCGATCTCAAGATACGAACAGACGCGGTCGTATTGCTCTTTTGACACCAGGGAACCCATCTTTGTCTCGCGCTCCAGCGGCGGACCGATCTTGATCTTCTTCGCCTTCTCCGCCATCGCTTCTACAAACTTTTTATAAATCGATTTCTGCACCAGGATGCGGCTGCCCGCGGAACAAACTTCTCCCTGATTGATGAACACTCCAAACAGCGCGCCATCGATTGCCGCCTCGAAGTCGGCATCGGCAAAGAAGATGTTCGGCGACTTACCGCCAAGCTCGAGCGTCACGCGCTTCACCGTATCGGCGGCCTCCTTCACGATGATTTTGCCGACCGAAGCCGAACCCGTAAACGCAATCTTGTTCACATCTGGATGTTTGACCAGGGGCGACCCGCAGCTTTCGCCAAAACCGGTAACCACGTTCACTACGCCCTTCGGCAAGCCGACCTCGTCGAACCACCGAGCCAGTTCAAGCGCAGTGAGCGGCGTTTGCTCGGCTGGCTTGAGTACACAAGTACAGCCCGCGGCCAACGCCGGCGCCAACTTCCACGCCGCCATCATCAACGGATAATTCCACGGAATAATCTGCCCCGCGACCCCCATCGGCTCTTTCAGCGAGAGGCTCATCGCGTTATCCGGGACCGGATTTACATAGCCAACAACCTTGGTTGCCAGGCCGCCGTAATATTCGAAACACGTTGCCACGTCGGTGATGTCATACTCCGCCTCAACAATTGGCTTGCCCGTGTTGCGGCATTCGAGTTCGGCAAGCATGGGCAAATTCTGCCTCACCTTTTCGGCGAGGCGAAACAGCACGCGCCCGCGTTCTTGTGCCGTCGTCGTCGCCCACGGCCCTTCTTCAAAAGCCGTCTTGGCAGCCGCAACCGCGCGGTTCACGTCGTCGGCATTCGCGTCGGGAACCTGCGCGATCACCTCTTCGGCGGATGGATCGTACACGGCAAAAGTCTTCGTCGATTTACTCGCAACCCACTCGCCGTTAATCAACATTGAATACGTTTTCACGTTGGCCTTCACTCCACGCGCCATAAAACCTCCTGCAGCCCTCTGTCGCGCAACCACACAAACTCCGTTTGCGCCCCGATTACACTTGGGCGCTCCGGGGCTCTTTCAAACGTCCGTATACGAAAAAGAAAAACACTGCTAAACCGATAAAGAACAACGTGCCGCCAACCATCCACAATTCATAGGACCATAGCGACGTGATCTGTTGGGCCGGGAAAAACACCAGCGCGATGCCGAGAATTGTCGTGAGCAGGCCACTCGTGCCCGCCAAGAACATCGTAAGTCGGCTGTAGTGGCCGCGCGGCACCCGCTCAACGATGGCAAATCTCACCAGCGCTCCGAACATATAGACGAATGGAACGAGTTGCAACACGACCGCCAGCGAAAGCAATTTCTGAAACGTCTCCTGAACCCCGGCTCCAAAGAAATTCATGATTATAAGAAAAGCCGAAACAATGGCCTGCACGATCAGTGCGGCATAGGGCGTGGCGTAGCGCGGGTGAATCTTGCCCAGCCACGAGGGCATGTACGAATCAAGGCCAGCGACAAACGGAATGCGCGCCGAACCTCCCATCCACGCCGAACCAATGCCCGCGATGGACAAACTGAGCATGAGCGCGAAAGGCACGGTAATCCACGTAACTCCGACGCGCTCGGCCATGTGACTGACAGCCTGGACGATCCCCTGCAGGACGTTCACGTTCTTCCCAACAGCAATCAGAAGAGTGAGGGTCGCGCCGAGATATAGAGCGCCGGAGAGCACTCCGCCCCAGGCGACAGCGCCCGGAAGTGTACGGATGGGATCCTGGATTTCATCTCCCATGACCGAGGCAAGTTCGAGGCCCACCAGACCGAAACAGATCACGCCAAACGAATTCAGCACAAAGCGCGGGTTCGCAGGAATCCGGAAATCGGCCGCCGTGATGGTCGTGCCGAAGCGCAACCAGATCACCGCACCAAGGCCAATAAGAACCGCGGCCGCGACGAAAGTGCCGATTGCGCCAACGTTATTGATCCACTTTCCAATCCCAAGACCGACAATATTTAGGACAGTGAGTAATGCCAGCAGTGCCAGCGACGCGGTAAGCGCAAAAGATTTATTGTCCGCGAGTGCCGCGTGGCTCGGACCAAGCACAAACACCGAGACGCCCACAAAATACAGCATTACTGTCGGCACATACAGCATGTTATTCGTCCAGTAACACCATCCCGAAAGAAAGCCGTGAAAGTCGCCGAACACTTCCTTCGCCCACAGATACACGCCGCCTTCGCCCGGATAGCGATGCGCTAGTTCGATCACCGCAATCCCCTGCGGCCAGAAGAACAGAAGCAGCGAGATGATCCACAACCAGACGGTTACTCCGCCGTTCGCCGCGATGCTGGGGACCACGTTGAGATTGAAGACGGCCACGACAAACAGCAGCACCAAGTCCCGCCGTCCGAGAACGCGCTTTAAGTGCGGCCGGTTGGGATCAGAAGTCATTGGGTAATCGGATCATCGGGTGATCGGGACATCTGACCCATCCGGATCGCGGGTTTTCAATGACCCGGTGACCGGATGGTCCGATGGCTCGATCCCGTTAGTGTGCTGCCATCGCTCCCAATCGCTCATGCTGCGCCGCAGCCAGCGACGGAGCGACTTCGGCAAATACCGCCAGATGCTTGTCGATGTCCGCCTCGGTGTGCTGCACCGATATCGTCCACTGCTCATCCCACCAGTACGGCTGCGCCATCACGCCGCGATTTACCATGCCGAACCAGTAGTGCCGCCACAAATCCACATCGACCGGCAGCCAGTCGCGATAATTATGGATTTCTTTCGGATACAGCATCAGCGCGCCATTCGCTCCCGCGCTGGCGATGTATCCCTGCAAGTCTACTTTCGCGATCGTCTTCTTATATCCCTCGACTAGCTTGTTGCTGAGTTTTTCGATGAGCGTATAGTTGGCACGAGTAAGTACTTCGCGGAACGTCGCAATGCCGGCTGCCATCGAAATCGGGTTAGTATTGTAAGTGCCGCCGTGAAACACCTTGTGGTCGGAGATCAAACTCATCACGCGCTTGCTCGTCCCGAAAGCCGCCAGCGGGAATCCGCCACCAATCGACTTCGCGATGCAGATCATGTCGGGCGTCACGCCAAAGTATTCCGAAGCCCCGCCCCAGCACAGCTTCGCGCCCGTCTTGACTTCGTCGAAAATCAGTAGCGCGCCGTGCTTGTCGCAAAGCGTCCGCAGACCCTCCAGAAATCCCTTCTGCGGCATGCAGAGGCCGACGTTCATCATGATCGGCTCAAGTATGATCGCCGCGATCTCATTCGGATTCTCCCGGAAGCGCCGCTCCACCGTCTCCAGATCGTTAAACGTCGCAATCGGAACATTGGCAATACTCGCCTTCGGCACGCCCGCTCCGCCCGAAACCGGCTTCGGATTCTTGATATCGCCGAAATCGTCGTCCGGCGGATGCGGCTTTACGCTGACCAGCGCTGCGTCGTGCAACCCGTGGTATCCGCCTTCAAACTTGATGATCTTGTCGCGCCCGGTCGCGGCGCGAGCCAGACGAATTGTGTGCATCGTGGCTTCCGTGCCGCTGTTGCCGAAGCGGCACATCTCGACGGGAAACCGCGTGCAGATCTCTTCCGCCAGCTCCCACTCCATGTTATGAGGCATGCCGTAGGCCGTGCCCTTGTGCAGCCGCCCTTCGACGGCCTTAATCACCGCGGGATGTGAATGGCCCGCCATCAGCGTNNGAGGCTTCCGATACAAAGATCGGATACGGTTCGTAAGCGCGATAGTTACTGGCCACGCCCAGCGGCAGGCGTTTCAGATTCTTCTTATGCGCTTCGGCGGACTTCGGAGTGCGGCGCTCGAAGGTCTCGAGCTCTTGTTTCAGTGCGGGATACATCGTGATCTCCAATAAGGCTCAGGCCGCGAAGGCCATTAGATTAGGTCCCGGGCGGCCGAAACCGCCCGGGATTAGAACGTGCTTCCTCGATTGCTAACGTTGATGTCAGCTCGTGCTGACTAAAAATAAAACTTCAAAGCAAACTGCGCCAGACGCGGGTCTTTGACCTCTGTGACCTGGCCAAACTGTTGACCATCGGTGCTGTTACCGTCCGGGTTATAGAACTGCGTATGGTTGAAGACATTGAACAGCTCACCGCGAAATTCGAAGTGGGTATGCTCGGTAACCGGAATGAGCTTCTCGACCGCAACATCGGTCTCGCTGATTCCCGGTCCGCAGCAGATCGTGCGCGGTGCACTGCCGACGTAACCGAAGACCCCGCTCTCGGTGAAAATGGAACTCTGATTCGACGGGGTATTAAAATAGTAGCCGCCGTTACCTTGTGGCCTTTGCCACGAAAATGGCGCGATCTGATCGGGTTCGCCCGGGTATTCAAAATCGGCGCTGTTCATGAGTTCGTTGTCGGAGGATGACGTAATGCGGATCGGAAATCCTGTCTGGTACGTCGTGATCCCGGAGAGCTGCCAGCCATCGACCACCTTCCCCCTAAATCCGTCGTATTTTCTCGCCGGAACATCCCATGTGTAACTGACCACGAAGCGATGCTTGGCGTCGAACAGTGACAGCGCCGGGTTATGGGCATTCGGTAGCGGATTCAATATCCCCTCGAAGCTGGACGCTTCGTCAATCGACTTGCTGAACGTATAAGCCGCGGTAAATTGGAGCCCGCGGGCAAACCGTTTGTCCAACGAAATCTGCAGCGAGTTATACGCTGAGCTGGCAATCGTGTCCTGAGCAAAGATGCCGGTAAACACCGGCGTAGAGTTGATCGGACAACCGATTCCGGTCAGCGGATCGCACTGGGGTGACGAGTATGGGCGCAACCCCACTAAAGTGATGCCGTTTGGCCCAATGGTCGTGCCCGCGGGGATCACACTGTTGTTCTGCGCGTAGGGCAAATGTAAAGCTACCGGCAGCACGGTCCCTCCGGGAATATAAAAGGGAGCGTCCTCGGCGAATTGGCCACAAGTCGTCGGCCCCCCTCCAAGCCCCGCCGTGACGTAAGCGGCATTGGCTGCCGCGATGTTAGAGATGTCGACGCAGGTCTGCGGGTTTGAGTAATTGATGTCATGCGTTGCCAGCAGCCGGTGCCCTTGCGATCCCACGTAGCCAACTTCCAGCTTCATGTCTTTGGTTAACTCGCGCTGAATGGTGAGGTTGTACTGCGCCGAATACTGGGTGCGCATGTGCGGCTGGAAATCGCCGAACAGATCGATCGGCTCTAATGCGGCCCAATCTTCAGACGTGCCTCGCTTGGGATTGAGGACGCCATTAAACGGATTCAGGTAACCGAAGGTCCCGCTCTGGTCAAGAAAAGGCTGGTTAAACTGCGTCTCACTGAGCGTGGTGCTCCCTCCAAACGGCGGCTCCGCGCCGAATTGTGCCAGCACTAGTTGTTCGATTGGGTTATAGAAAAGTCCCCAGCCTGCCCGAATGCTGGTCTTGGCGGAGTTGCCCGGACTCCAGGAAATACCGATGCGGGGAGCAAACGCCTTGTAGTAAGTCTGCGTCATGCCCGCGGGAACGCCGGGGTCGCCTGGAACCACCAATCCGATCGCATCCTGCGACGTGCAATCGGTATTGGGGCCTCCGCAAGGGAAGATCGTCGACATTTGCCCGGGCCGAAACGTCTCGACGTGCTGCGCCTTATCCGCCAGCGGGGTGTTTAACTCCCATCGAAACCCGTAGTTCAGCGTGAGATTCGGCTTGATCTTCCAGCTGTCTTGCGCGAACAGGTAGAGGCCCGTGTTGCGGACGTTCTCCACTTGAGCGGAACCTTGCCCATAGGAATCGGGAAGGCCCAGAAGATAGTCGGGATAGAGATTCTCACTGTTGCATTGCTGCGCAACGGGGTCGTAATTGCTACAAGCTACAGGATCGTTCGGGCCCCCTCCGTAATAGGCAAAGCTTCCATTGACGTTGTAGTAATAGAATTGATTGAACTGTTGGCGACGGAAATCGACGCCAAACTTGAGCGTATGGTTGCCGGAAACCTTGGTGAGGTTATCCGACCACTGGAAAGAATTCCCCACCTGAGGAAGTTCCCCTTCCGCATCGTTGCCCAGGGAAAATCCTCCCGAAACGGAGATGGAGGGAAGGCCCTCGCGCCCCGCGCCAAGAAATGGATGGATGCCGTAGGTGTTGCCCGCAACGTCACCATAAAAACAAGGGGGCGCCCCGGTAACGTTGCTCAGCCACGCAGGAGCCGTAGGGCAGGACTCCTGCACCAGTTCGGTATTCTGCGGATGCTGAAATGTCCCCTGGCCTTCGCGGTTGTAATTGAAACGGAATTCGTTCACCGTGCTGCTAGTGAGTGTCCATGTGTGGGTAATGTTCCACTGCTGGAAGCGCTCCGCCAAAATGCTCCCGAAGCCGGGGACATCGGCGCCCGCAAGCTCGAAGTTGGAGAACGGTTGCAGCGTACGATCATCATCAAAATAGTAATAGATGCTCAGGTTCTGCTTGTCGTTGATCCGGTGGTCGACTTTCACTGTGAACTGGTCGCCGCGGATGGCCTTGGTGGGGACCGTGCTGATCAGATTACTGTCGCCGGGCGCGCTGGGAACAAACTGCAGCAGATCAACCGCCGTGGCGTCCATGCAAGCGAGGGGAATCAGGCCGGCCGGGAACATACTCGCGTATGTGTTGCCATCCGCTATAGGTCCGCCGCCAATCGCAGCGTTGGCCGCCTGGCACCCAGGACGGTTTGTCAAAATCGAGGAGTTGGTAATCGACCCAAAAAATGGCCCCGTGGGGGAAGTCGGGTTCACATCGGTGAAGTTGGCGACAATCTGCCCGTTCACGACGTTGGTGGGAGACGGCGTTTCCTCGGACGTCGGCACAGTGACCGCCGGCGAAGGGATGCCCTGGCGGATACGGCGCCCTTCGTAAGAAGCAAAGAAGAAGGTTCGATCTTTCTTGATCGGTCCGCCGAAAGTGCCGCCAAACTGGTTCTGGTTGAACTGAGGCTTGTCGCAAGGCAGACCTTCGGTCGCAGTAAGGCAGTATTCGTTGGAGTTGAGCACTTTGTTGCGGAAGAACTCGTACAGATTCCCGTGCCAGTTGTTGGTCCCCGACTTGGTCACCACATTGACCACCGATCCCGAGTTACGGCCGTATTCCGCATCGAAAGTATTCGTGATCACGCGGAACTCCTCAATGCTGTCGGGCGAGGGTTGGACCGTCGGCAGGTTGGCGAACAGATCGTTGGCGTCGCCTCCATTCACGCTGAAGTTGTTGGAGCGCCCACGGCCGCCATTCACCGAAACCGCACCCGCGTCGTCGCTTCCGTAAACGATATTGTTGCTCGATCCCACCGTCGACATCACGCCCGGCTGCAACTGCAGAAGCTGATACGTGTCGCGCGTGTTGAGCGGCAAATTTGCCACCTGCCGCGCATCCATGATCGCGCCCAGTTGCGTGCTCGTCGTATCCACCAGCGGCGCTTCCGAGGTCACCTCGACCGTCTCTTTCGTTGCGCCCACCTGCAGCACCGAGTTCGCGGTCACCACCTGGTTGAGATCGACGTTCACACCGCGCTGCACGCTCTTCTTGAATCCCGCCAGGTCGAATTCCAGTCGATACGTGCCCACCGGAACCTGCGGGAAGCCATAGTCGCCGCCGGCATTCGTGGTGGCCACCGAGCTCACGCCCGTGGATTCGTGCGTGAGCGTCACTTGCACGCCCGCCAGCACCGCGCCGCTGGAATCCGAAACGCGGCCGAGGATGCGTCCGCCCGTGCCCTGGGCATACGCGAGCGTTGAGCAAACCAGGCAGAGGCTCAGGACGATGAGCCCAGAGAACCGGGACGATTTCGAAGTCGGCATAGAACAGATCCTCCAGATCTTCAGGGGGCAAATTTGTTAGATCCGAACCCGCTTGCGTGAAACCCAAACCTTGCTATAATCGCGCAAGGTTAGTGACTCTGCCGCTTTCTGTCAAGCGGAAAAGTGCAGCCCCGCGGCGCGATCAGCACGCACATTCGGAAATCATGTCAGGCGACCGACAAGTTTATCTCAAAATCGGCGACGTGGCCCGCCTCGTCGGAATTTCTCCGTCGGCCATTCGCGGATGGGAAGCGCTCGGCCTGACCCGCCCACATCGCACCGAGAGCCGCTACCGTATTTACACCACCGACGACGTGAACTTGCTGAAGAAAGCGCGCTACCTGCGCAAGGTTCGCGGACTTAACGCCGCCGCGATTGTTCAGATATTGAAGCCGCAGATCCTGAGGTCGCAGATCCCGAAGTCGCAAGCGCTGACGCCCGAGGGCGCCGTCAATCGCGTCCCCGGCAACGCCGCCGCGATCGGTCTCCGGTTGCGACGCTTGCGCACCAAGCGCGGAAAAAGCCTCGCCGAAGTCGCCGCCGCCGCCGAAATTTCCGTCGGCTTTCTCAGCGCCCTCGAACGTTCGCAGATGAGCGCCTCGGTCGGCACTCTGCGCCGGCTGGCGCGCTACTACCGCACCAACATCCTCGATTTTTTCGACGCCACGGAAGTGAATACCCGCCTGGTGCGCCCGCCCAAGCGCAAGGTGCTCGAAGCCGGACCCGGCGTCCGTATGGAACTGCTCGCCTGGGGCAACAAGGTCATGGAGCCGCACTTGTTTCGCATCGCGCCCAAGGCCGGCAGCGGAGGTTCCTACGCCCACGAGGGCGAAGAGTTCCTGTTCGTTCTGCGCGGCGAGCTGAAGATTTCTCTGGCCAGTGAGGAGTACCACCTGAAGCGCGGCGACAGTTTTTACTTTGAAAGCGCCACGCCGCATCACTGGAACAACCCCGGCCGCAGTGAAACCTGGCTGTTGTGGGTCAACACGCCGCCAACATTCTAAGCGCCTTAGTCGACGCTGCTCTCCGCAGG
>PLUW01000029.1 GCA_003162935.1 Acidobacteriaceae bacterium | reverse complement strand
ACTTACTTGTAAAGTATTTATAAATCAATGACTTAGCTTGAATTTCAGGCCTGTTCTTGGGCTCGTTTCCCGCTAGGTCTTTGAGAAATAAATACTTTAGCGGTCATCGACGGGTCGGTGCGACTCAGCTTTGGTTTCTCCGTGAGGCTGCCACCCTGAACTGCCGAGCGTTCGCTTGTCCCGAAGGTGCGCGAGCTTCCAAGAACGCCTTATCACGCATTCACCTCTGAAGGGTTCTGAGCGCTAATCCTGATTTCGTCGACTGACTGCGGCGGGCCGGGCTCGATTTGGATGACTGTGGTAATCGAGCTAGCCGCGCGATTTGTCATCGAAGGGCGCTCCCCGGTCGATCCATTGAGTGCGGGTCCTACCATGTCCCTGAGCCAGCTACTAAAACCCTCCCTCGACGACTCGAAGGTTGAACTCCAGCTCCTCCTGAATGTCATTACCGAAATCTTTTGCGGATTGGACGCAGCAGGAAACGTGACGTTTTGCAACCACGCCTTCCTGAAGCTGACCCAGTATGGGACAGAAGAGATAATCGGAAAAAATCTCGACGAGTTGCTCCGGCACAAATCGTCGAATGAAACGCCGGATGCTTCGAAGGAGTGCACATTCGGCAAAGTGCTCAGCACCCATCAGGAGATTCACATCGCGGGCGAAGTGTTTTGGCGGAAGGATGGAACCACGTTCTCGGCCGAATACTGGTGCCGGCCATTGCAGTTGCGCTCGAGCCGAACCGAATATGTGCTCACCATACACGACATCACGGAGCGCAGCCGCAGGGAGGAGGAATTGCGGCGCAGCCAGGATTGCCTGGCGGAGTCGCAGAGGCTAAGCCACATCGGAAGTTGGTCCTGGAAGACGGACCAGCGGGAATTCGTTTTCTGGTCGGAAGAGCACTATCGGATTTTTGGCATGGAGCCGAGGAGTGGGCGCATGGGGTTCGAGGAGTCGATGGAACGACTCCATCCCGAAGACGCGGCGATTTTCCGTAACCTTGTCAAGGAATCGATCGCGACCAAGAAGGGCTTCGAAGCCGATCATCGAATACTCCTGCCGGATGGATCGATGAGAAACATTCACAGCATCGGGCGGCCGCTGATGGACGAAGCCGGCAAGGTTGTTGAATTTGTCGGAACGACAACCGACATAACCGATCGCAAGCGGGCGGAAAAGGAACTGCGACTGGCGCAGTTCTCACTGGAGCATACTTCGGGTGCTGTCAGTTGGGTGGACCCAAACGGCCGTTTCGTTTATGTCAACCAGGAAGTCTGCGATTCCTTGGGATATTCCCGCGAAGAATTGCTCTCCCTGTCCGTCTCGGAGATTGCCCCGCTGCTCAACATGGAAAAATGGAAGCAATTGTGGCAGGACCTCAAGGTTCGAGGCTCGAAGTGTCTCGAAACCACGAATCGATCAAAGCAGGGCCGATTTTTTCCAGTAGAAGTAAATGCTACCTACCTGCAGTTCGACGGGGAGGAATTCGTCTTCGCCTTTGTGCGCGACATCACTGAGCGCAAGAAGGCGGAGGACCGTCTTCGGAAGCTGTCACGCGCGGTTGAGCAAAGCCCTGCCATCGTGGTCATCACCGATACACAGGGCACGATCGAATACGTCAATAGCAAATTTACCCAAGTGACGGGCTATACGGCGGAGGAGGCGATCGGCCGAAACCCGCGCATTCTGAATTCGGGGATACAGTCGGCGGCGGTGTACCGGGAGCTCTGGGGGACCGTGCTCGGTGGAGGTGAATGGCGCGGGGAGTTTGGCAACAAGAAGAAGAATGGAGAGATCTATTGGGAATCCGCCTGCATTGTGCCCATCAGTGACTCCAGCGGAGCCATCACCCATTTTCTCGCGCTCAAGGAAGACATCACCGAGCGCAAAAAGGCAGAAGAGAAACTGCGACTGATGCAGTTCTCACTGCAACATTGCTCCGACGCAGTGCTTTGGATCAATGCGAAAGCCGGAATCGACTACGTCAACGAGGCCGCCTGCCGCGCTTTGGAACGTTCTCATGAAGAACTACTCTCATTGTCGATCCCGGACATAGATCCACTTTTCCCAACAGATCGTTGGCCATGGTTCTGGCATGAGCTCACGACGCACGACACCATGATCTTTGAAACCCAGCATCGCACCAAACAAGGGCGGATCTTCCCGGTGGAGGTGAACGCGAGCTATCTGAAGCTCGATGGGAGGGAGTACGGCTGTTGTTTCGTGCGCGATATCAGCGAGCGCAAGAGAGGGGAAGAAAAGGTTCGAGAAAGCAACGAACTGGTCAGGCTGGTGCTGGATTCAGTGCCCGAGGCAGTCTACGGTATCGACATGGAAGGCAATTGCACATTCTGCAATCCCGCCTGCCTCCGGCTATTAGGTTATGACGAGCCTGCGCAACTGTACGGAAAGAATATGCACGACGTGATGCACCATACCAGAAAGGATGGAACGCATTACCCCGTGGAGGAGTGCCACATTTACGAAGCTTTTCGGCGCGGACTTGGCACCCACATCGATGACGAAGTCATATGGCGCCGCGACGGCACCAACTTTGCAGCCGAATACTGGTCCCACCCCATAGTGCAGGAAGGAAAGAAAATCGGTGCGGTTGTGACTTTCGTGAATATCACAGAGCGGAAGCAAGTCGAGGAAGCGGTTCGCGAGTCGGAAAGGCGTTACCGGCTGCTGTTTGAGCGCAACCTGGCGGGCGTCTTTCGTACCACGATGGAGGGGCTCATTCTGGAGTGCAATCAGGCCGCGGCTCGGATGTTCGGCTGTGCCTCGTCTGAGGAAGTCCTAGGCACGTCGATTGTAGATGTTTATCAGACGATTTCGGATCGGGAAGCGTTCCTGAAACAACTCAAGAATGAGAAATACGTTACAAACTATGAGGTGAACTATCGGCGCACGAACGGAGATTCTGCCTGGGCGATGTTAAATGCAACGGTGGTCGCCGATGATTCGGGTAAAAACAGTTTTATTGAGGGGACGTTCGTTGACATCACAGAGCGCAAGGTCGCCGAACAACAGATTCAATCGCTGGCGTATTTCGATGCTCTGACCGGATTACCCAACCGGACTCTTCTGCGGGACCGATTATCGCAGGCGCTCGCCCATGCTCGCCGCAACAACTGCAAAGTTGCTCTTTTTTTTCTCGACCTCGACCGGTTCAAGAACATCAACGACTCGCTCGGGCACTCGGTGGGTGATCTCCTTCTGAAAAGTGTCGCAGAACGACTGAAAGCATGGGGGCGAGCGCAGGACACGATTGCCCGACTCGGAGGCGACGAATTCCTGGTGGTGGTGAACAACATAAAGCACATCACCGATGCCGCGGTCGCGGCACAGCGACTGATGGATGGACTGACGGCTGAAATGGTGATCCAAGGTCATTCTCTCAGCGTTAGTTGCAGCCTCGGCATCAGCATCTATCCGGAGCACGGTGCGGACAGCGAAGCCCTCATCAAGCATGCCGATGCCGCCATGTATACCGCCAAGGACAGCGGACGGAACAACTTTCAATTCTTTACGGCTGACATGAATGCTCAAGCGGTTGAGCGGTTGAACCTGGAAAACAACTTGCGGACGGCGCTCGACAAGAAAGAACTCTTTCTCATGTACCAACCGCAGATGGATATAAAGTCTCGAAAGATCGTCGGCGTGGAAGCGCTCCTTCGATGGCAACACCCGGAAATGGGCCTTGTGCCACCCGATGAATTCATCCGAATTGCGGAAAGCAGCGGGCTGATCGTCTCCATCGGTGAATGGGTGCTCAGGGCGGCGTGCTCGCAGGCCCGAAAATGGCAAGATGAGGGGCTGGCCGCAGTGTCCGTGGCAGTCAATGTGTCGGCGGTCCAATTTCGTCGAGAGGGCTTCTCTGAACTGGTTCGGCAGGTGCTACTCGATACTGGCCTCGCCCCGCAACACCTCGAACTGGAAGTAACGGAAAGTCTCTTGCTATCGAGCGCCGACGTGACCTTCGCGGTCCTTCAGGAATTGAAGGACATGGGATTGTCGTTGGCGATTGACGATTTCGGGACGGGCTATTCCAGCCTCAGCTATCTGAAGCGGTTTCCGGTTAGCAAGTTGAAGGTGGACCGTTCGTTTGTGCGGGATGTCGCGCTGAATCCGGATGATGCGGCCATTACCGCTGCCATCATCAGCATGGCAAGAAGTCTGAATCTCAAAGTGATTGCCGAAGGCGTGGAGGACGAAGCGCAAATGTCATTCCTCCAGGCCCATCATTGCGACGAGATCCAAGGCTATTACTTCAGCAAGCCTTTAGGGGCCGACGCGGTTGCGGAGAAACTGCGAGCCGAACACTCCCAAGCGCTGGTCAAGTCGCAAGCGGGTGGGAACCAATCGTGACAAAAGATTCTGCAATGTAAATCGTTCGCGGTGCAGTTCTCGCAGCACTGAAAGCGCTGCGACAAATCAAGCGCCACAGCGACGCTCCGCGAGTGGTGAAGCCGTGCCCTTTCAAAAACCCCATGAACCAATTCCTCGACTTGCGGGACGTAACAGTAGAACGTTCGCAAGCGAGCCTGTCCGGTACAATCGTCGGTTCATTGCGCGGAGGAAATTCATCATGTTCCAGAAAGACCTGCTGCAAGCCAAGCGCATCCTAATCACCGGCGGAGGCACCGGTCTGGGCAAGGCCGCCGCACAGCGCTTTCTCGAACTCGGCGCGGAGGTCTACCTCTGCGGCCGCCGCCAGGATGTCCTAGCCGCAACCGAGCAGGAGTTACACGAGCGGACCGGCGGCAGCAGGGACCACAAGAAGATCCACACCCTACCCTGCGACGTCCGCGACGCTGCGGCCGTCGAAGAGCTGATCGGCGCGATTTGGGCCGAAGGGCCGCTCGATGTGCTCATGAACAACGCGGCGGGAAATTTCCTCTCGCGCACCGAAGACCTTTCGCTGGGAGCATTTCAATCGGTCATCGGAATCGTCCTGCTGGGCACGCTGCACACGACGATGGCGTGCGGACGGCGCTGGCTGGCCGAAAGCCGGGGAGGTGTTGTGCTCAACATCACGACCACCTACACGACGACGGGCTCGGCCTACGTTGTGCCGTCGGCGGTGGCGAAGGCGGGCGTGCATGCCCTTACGCGCAGTTTGGCCGTCGAATGGGGGAATCGCGGGATTCGGATGAACGCGATCGCGCCTGGGCCGATTCCCACCGAGGGTGCATTCTCGCGCCTGCTGCCCCGGCCCGAACTGGCCGAAGCCGCCAAGAAGCGCATTCCTCTGGGACGATTCGGCACCACCGAGGAATTCGCCAATCTGGCCGCATTCCTGGTTAGCGACGGCTCTGGCTACATCAATGGGGACGTCGTGACCATGGACGGCGGCGAGTGGCTGCAAGGCGCAGGCGAGTTTACGGCCCTTGGGCGCGAGCTGACCGAAGAGGAATGGCAGAGGATGAGACCGAAAAAGAGCGCTCCGAAGGCGTAAACCAGGGGCGATAGATGGGCTGGGCCTTGGACCGGCGCTTTCAGATTAAGCACTGGATTATGCCGCAAAAAACGAAAGCGCCTTGGACTCAGTTAGAGTCGCGAGGCGCCCGTTTGAACAGCCCTCCCCCGAAGTCTGCTCACCAACAACACTACGTTTGAATCGCGAAACGGGGAATGGCACGAACGGGGGATGGGCATAGGACATTCTGGTAGGCCCGGCAGGAATCGAACCTGCAACCCTCGGATTAGAAATCCGATGCTCTATCCGCTTGAGCTACGGGCCCTCTGAGAAGAGCAGTATAAACCAACCCATTCACAAGAAAGCTAGTTAGGCAGAACGGCATTTACAAGCTGCATCTGCGCATCTGCCGCAGTTTTGGTGCAATTGGCCGCAATCGTGCCCAAAGGTCTGAGTAAGTTCCACTGCCGCAGCGTTTTGCTTAGTGTCGAGTCTGCTGGCAGCGTCGGCGAGGTCGGCTTCGTCAACGATGTTGTAGCGCTCGAAGACGGAGCGCGTCTTGTGTCCGCTGATCCGCATGACCACGCTCTCCTGAACGCCAAGTCTGCGAAGGTTGCGGACGCCGCTCCGTCGCAGATCGTGAAACAGTAGATCGGGAACGCCCGCGCGGGTGCAAACCGCCTTCCAGATTTTGCGGAAGGCTTCGACTGGTTTGCCTTTTACCAATGTCCCGTCCTTGCGTTTCTTGTCCGACCGGGTGAAAACGAAATCATCCGGCTGCTTGCCGATTATGCAAGCGGTCAGCAGGGTTGCGACTTCGCGCGTCATCTTGACCGCGCGACCTTCCCCGTTCTTTGTCGTTCCAGCTTCCAGCCGGATCGTGCCAGTCGGCAAGTCGATTTGCTTGACTCGCATCGAGAGCAACTCGCCCTTGCGGAAGGCGAAGCTATAGGCCGTGGTCAGCAGAGCGCTAAGGATCTCCAGCGTGGTAACCCCGCAGATAGGAGGCCGGGCCAGGCTCTGTCCACTTGGCTTGGTCCCGTGATCCTGGAGAAATGAACAGTATTTTGTGCTTTTGAGTTCCATCAGGATGGCCGCGAAGGTAACCGCATCTCGCTTCACTAACTTCCTTTTTTTCTTCGTTTTGACCTTTTTGGATGTTAAGCCCCCGAGTCTGGCCAGAATAGTTGCAAGGGTCCCCTCCACCCTCGCCGCTGCCGCAACTTGCGATTGAATTAAAGAGGCGGGTCCAATGTTGCTATCGTGGTCCATGTTTCCATGCACGCCTTCACCAGCGAATCGCTGTTGTCTCAGGCGTTCTTGCCCAATCGCGAGCGCCAATAGCGACGTGCTGTCGAGAGTTCCATCCACGAGTTTTGCGGCGTTCTCAATGACCTTCCGTTGCAATACTCGGGTCACCCCTTCTCCATGCCGTTTGTGCATCGAAATGATTTCTTGAGCGGTCTCGCTACGCTTCGGTTCGTATCGCACAGCACGGCTGAGTTCGGCATTGAAGCGTGCCGCCAATTCTGACTCTGACCACCGGTCTAACTCAATCCCGTGACGGGCATAATCCACGGCCATGCTCCTTTCCGGTCCGTCTTTGCGTGGTCCCACAAAAACATCGGAGACGTAGTCCGAATCCAAATCGTATTCCAGAAGGCCCGAAGCCGTGATAGCGAATCTTCGATCAATGCATTGGCTGCAACTCCCACAATGCCATTGAGTCTTAGACTTGAACATCAAATGGGCACAAGAACAGGTGTAGGGAATCAAGTGTGCGGCTTGATTGGTTGACAAGCTCGTGACAACGTCTGCCTTCGTCTTGAAAATGTACGGATTATCAATCTTGAAATTGCACTCCGTGACTGCGGTGCACAGGGACTGCAAGAGTTGAAGGGCCACAGAATGGACCTTCGAGCAGCTCTGACGAAGGGATTACTTGCTTCGGATACCAGTACCGAGAAGCTCAGAGTATTGTTGAAAACGCAATATGAACGCTGGTGGAACCTCTACGTTGATCCCATCAGATCGAAATGGCATTTCCTGCGATATGTGGCGCGGTACGTTCGACGCCCACCGATTGCTCAGCATCGATTCACAAAGATCACGGATGGGGAAGTCGAGTTCTTGACGAAAGATCTAAANNCTAAAACAAAAGCGGGTCGTGACAACCCGCTATTTGATTGAGGACTTCGTTGACGCTCTGGCCGAGCACGTGCCAGACCACTACCGACACGCAATGCGCCGTTTCGGGCTGTTGGCACACCGCACACAACACATGACCTCGGCTACACTTTTTTTGCTGCTGGGCCAGAAAAAGCGCCCTCGTCCGCAACGGCTTAGTTGGAGGAACTCAGTACGTAAGCATTTTGGGGTCGATCCGCTGGCCGACATCCGTGGTCAGTCCATGCATTGGGTGCGTCGCATTAAACCATTGGCGCTGTGACGCGCTCGCCCAGTTCCCTTGCTGTGCAATTTCTCTACCCCTCCGCAACAGACTCCCCCCACTTTTGAGTCGCAACAACCTCACTATCGACAACCCTCCAATCTTAGTGGGACCTTCAGTACTGAGGACAAGGTTACTCGTTTACCGGATTTATTCTCCGCAATTGACTTTTGTTTTTCCTATAGATAGATCAAGTGGGCGTCGGCTATTAACCTTGAAGGCGGATTCGCGCCTTCCGTAGCGGCTTGCGGCACTCAGATCATCGAAGTACATCAGGCGACGGCGTCGAACCCCGCCGCCCTTTTCTTTAAATCCGGTCAATTCAATTCGGATGGCACGATAACCTTTGTGGGTGCTGCCCAATACGACAATGGGTTTGCTCCTGCGGTGGCGCTGGCTGGGGCTACGGTTATCGAGGTGCATCAGGGGTCTAGTCCAACTCTGTTTTACCGTCTCGGCACCGATGGGACGATTTCGTGGGGCACGGACGTCGACTACCAGACTGGCGCCGCTCCTTCGATTGCCATCGCTGGACCCGATCTCGTGGAAGTGCATGAAGGCGATACCGGAACCTTGTTCAGCTTGGCGGGGCAGTTTTAGGAACGCGTGGTCGACCCCAATTGTGAAGGATGCCCCGTCCAAGTTCGGCGCTGTGGGGCAGCAACACGCAAGCCGATGCCATGCTCATTTCAGTCAATGGAGATCGCTTAAGCCCTTCTCAATGGTCCATGGCCAGAGACAAATCACTCCGCAAGACCTTCACGAAAGTGAAGGTCTTGCACAAAGTGAAGGTCTTGCACATTATGAAGCAAGAGCTACCGGGTTATTACAAATGGATTCGGTGACGAGGCTAAGAGTTCGCTGGTGTTCTCGGTGCCGGAAACAACAACCCGGACCGCGACGTATGGGTAACGCCGACTACAGTGCGAGCCCGGCTTCGGTCTCGTTCCCGCTGACGGTGAACTAGGAACTTCCCGACGATCGCGGCCTAGGGCGACCTGGGCCTCTCGTCTGTGTCGCTCTCATACTCAAGGACACGCCTACTGAGCTCCAGGACAATGCCCAGTGCAGAGAAACTCGGCTTGGGTTCCTCCGAACATAGCGAGAAATGGACGTAATTTCGCGATACTCGCGCTGAAACCGGACCGGAGAAAATTTCCTTCTCATTGCTCCGGGCAGCCTTTCGCGCACCGTGTTGCACCAGGGGCTCTAGCGCGCCGACCCGCATCGATACTTCCGTTCTTGTCAGCGTAAGTGGGGGCGACAGAAACAAAATCGGCGACAACTCAATGCAGCTTAGCGTGCTCTGCTTTGGCTTTTCTTAAGATTGGGATATCGGGATCCGCGTCCTTCCAGAGCTGGAAGAATTCCTGGTAGGCCAGGCGCGCCTTCTGAATGTCTCCGGTGCGCGAATAAGCGCGCGCAAGCCCCAGTCGAGCCAAGGCTCCCAAGGGATAGTTCGCCACCAGGCCACTATGGCCGCTGAACTTCTGAAATTCTGTCAGCGCCTTTCTCGCGTTGCCCGCCGCCAAGTATGCCTGACCTCGGACGTATGCCGGATAAAGCGTCGCAACTGGCATTGCCGGAGGGATCGCAAACTCAATGGGAGTAGTTGCCAGATTCAGATCATCGACCGCTTTTGACGATCGGCCCTGTCCAAGGTCGATCTCCGCGCGAATCAAGGGCAGCCAGTATTTCTGGACATAGGTGCCCACCGGCCACTCTTTGTCCAATTCCTGGCTCAGCGCTTCCGCCCGCTTGAAGCGTCCCATCCGAGCCATACTGAGCGCTGCCAGTGTTCTCACATCTTGCCCGCGCGATAACTTTAGCGCCTCGGAAATAAACTGGCTGGCTCGTGCGGAATCGCCAACTTCGGCTTCACGGACCGCCGCCTGGGCCAAGCAATTGGCGGCCGATTCGGTGTCTCCGTTGTGTTCCATCAGCCGCGCAGCTACTCGCGACGACTCGCGAGCTTTGCCGTAACGGCCGTGATAGGCCTCGGTATTCGACTGATCGGACAACAGAAGCGACTGACCTCCCGGTACATCCAACGATTGCTGGACCAAATGCTGCATTTCCCCACTGTCGCCGCGAAGGAAAGCTATCCGATAGCCCGCTTGCATCAGAGAATCGGTCTGCAATTGCCGCTTGCCGGCTTCCGTCACAACTGCGGACGCGTCTTCCACCCGATTCAAAGCCAGCAGCATGCCCGCGAGATTTGAGTAAGTGGCAGCTCTCGTCGGATCAAGCCGCAGGGCTTTGCGAAGGCCTTCGACTGACTCTTCGTAGCGTCCGAGTTTGCCATCGTCAATGGCCAAATGGTTATAGGCGCCGGGTGACTCAGGATAATTCTGAACTTCGAGAGCGTGCACTCGGGCTGATTTTTCCAGCTCGCCGGTTACATAGGAGTAGTAGCGCGCATCGATCGTCGCCCGTTCGGACTCTGTTACCCGAGATCTAAGTTCGTAGGCCTTGGCAGCATTCTCACGGGCCAAGTCGGACTCGCCCAGGTTGTGATAGACAGTCGCCTGTCCGCCATACGCCATGGCGAAGTTTGGATCCAGTTTGATGGCTTCGTGAAAAATCGGCAGCGACTCCCGATCCCCTTTCTTGTCCCAAGTGGAAAGGGCCAGACCGTATGCGTTAAGAGCATCGAGCGAGACGGTCGTAGCCTGTTCCAGAGGTGCGTTGTATCTCTCAATCGAAGGGAGTGACTCGCCCAGGCGCGCGCGCAAACGTGTGGTGACCCGGCCCAGGGCATCGACTACATCCTCTTTACGCTTGGCTTGTACTTGTTCATTGGCGACCGGCTCACCACTGTCGCACCGGATCGCCGCCAATCCAATGAGATAGTTTGTACCCAAACTCGCGATCGACCCTTGCACCGTCACCTTGCCACTCGCTCGCTGGCATACTTCGATTGCCGTTCGGCCCGTCATGCGTTCATCCGATGAACGACCCATCTGCTTCAGGATTCGCTCCGCCTTGCGGTCAGGAAGCACTTTGACAAATGGAGACTGCTCCAATCCCACTTCGAGTCCCTGCCGAAGCGCATCGTCGAAAACTGCCTCGCCCGTGGTATTGACGAAATCGGCTAGCATGATCGTGTCTTGGGGAGAGATCTGGAAACCTGGACGGTGCCGATACCAGTAAATTCCGAAGGCTGTGACCATTAACAATACAATGGCGCCGATCACGGTTGCTGGCCGTCGGTGAACTTTTTCTGACGCGAAACCAGGTGCCATCACTCCAATTTGGCCAATTTCCGAATCTGAGGAGGCAGAAATCTCTGGAGTCGCGGCTTGAACCGGAACTAAATTAGCCGGTCGCGGGGGTGGGAAAGTGACCGGAGCTATAAAGCGGTAACCCCGCCGCGGAACCGTTTCCAGAAAGCGAGGATTGTCGGCCGAATCGCTGAGCGCCGCGCGGAGCTTGCCCACTGCCGTATTCAGCGCTTTGTCAAACTCAACAAACGTGTCCGTTGACCAGAGTTCCTGACGAAGCTGCTCCCGGCTGACGACCTGACCGGCACTTTCTAGCAACAGAGCCAGTATCCGGAACGGCTGCTCCTGCAGGCGAATCCGTATCCCAGACTTGGTAAGCTTGCCTTCATCGATGTCTGCCTCGAAGGACCCAAAACGAACGATCCTGCCTCCTGTACCCGGGCGCATGGCAATTATTCCAACCCCGTAAAAAGTTCGGAGGAGTATAGCATGGCAAGTTACAAGTTAAACGAACCCAGCGTTGTTTCAATGAGTTAGCTGGTGATCTCAAGATGGTTGACGGTTGTGTTGCGTTCCGCTCCGAACTCCGGCAAATTGCCTTTCTGAGAACTCGCCGATATCGCACACAGCTCGAGCGAGATCATGCAACTTGCACCTTCGAGGAGGAAATTCGTGACCCTGAACACCCTTAGCTTCCGATCGGTTCTGCGTTGCTTGGTTCTAGTCATGGCACTGCTTACGATTGCAGCCAAAGCGCAGATCTCACCCAGCGCCGACGCCTCCACCCACAGCGCCGATTCTCCGCAGCCAACGCTAAGCCCGTTGGCGACCATTAACGTTGGCGCCAGCCCGGGCCCGATTGCCGTCAACTCGGCCGCAGGTTTTGCCTATGTGTTGAATACCGGTGCCGACAGCGTGTCGGCGATCTCGGCCAAGACGTTGAAAGTATCGAAGGTGATTGCGGTCGGCGCAGCTCCAGTCGCTATCGCCACTGATCTAGGTTTGGGCATGGTCTATGTCGCGAACTCAGGCGACGGGACCGTCAGCGCCATTAAGGGCACTGCCGCCGCCTTGACCTGGCACGTCGGCGGAACCCCTGGACCGATCGTTGCCGATGCGATCCTCGGCCATCTCTACGTCGCCGATACCACCGGTAACCAGGTCGTCGTGCTGAATTCCAAAACCGGAGCTGTGCTGGCTACCCTTGCCACCACTCTCACCCCGAAGGCCATGGCCCTCAATCCCGCAACGCATGCCGTCTTCGTAGCCAGCACGGGTGCGTCGGGTTCGGTCGTGGTCATCGACGGTGTTCACGACCAGATCGCCACCACCATCGGCGCGCTCCCCGTCGGAGCCACGTCGATTTCCGTCGCCCCGCAGACCAACGTTGCCCTCGTAACCTTCGAGGCCTCCAACGCCCTTTCGGTCATCGATGCGGCCAATAACTATGCAGTGACTACAACGATGCCCGTTGGCGGAGTGGGCATCCAACTTGGTTGCCCGTTCGATTTTCCCGCCCCCTCTCTCACAGCGTATGATTCCGCCCGCCAGATGTTTTACATGTCTCTGGGAAGCTCTCTGTATATTGGCGACGATACGGCTGGGTTTTTTCTCGACGATTTCTGGGGCTTCAACGCCGGTTGTCCGAATGTTCCACCGAGCGGGTATCCCGCCGGTCCTTTTAACGAGATTGCCCTCGATCCAGGCGCCGGGCTGATGTCGAGCAATGGGGGCCCGATCCTCAACAACCTCTTCAACCCAAGATTCGAAGCCGCGTATACCCCCCTGCCCGCCAGCATCAATCCGACCGGCGTCGCCTTCGATCCGGTCAAAAACTGGGCTTATTTCAGCGATGCCGGGAACAACACGGTCCGTGTCTATAACGTAACGCCACACAACGCGGTCCCGGCATACGAGGGCGCGCTGGACGGATTTTCCGTGACCTACAACTACGCCGATACCAACCCGGCTACAGGCACGGCCTATATTTTGCGGCTCAACAATTTATACGCGATGAACGAAAGTCAGGCGGCCGCCGGGTCCAACGGCACCGCGAAAAATGCGACCGGGGTAACGACGATTCCGCTTGCGGGGTACTATTCGGAGGCTGTGGTCGTCAATTCCGCCACCAACAAAATCTATGTTGCCGACGGCCCCAACCTCTTTTATTCCGTCAATGGCGCGACCAATGTGGCGACGCTTCTGCCGGGAATGCCGGCCAACCTCGACGTCGACGGCCTCGCCATCGATTCCGCCACGAATCAAATCCTCGTCTTCGATTATTTCAGCGGCAACCTTTTCGTTCTGGACGGCACAAGCGAAACCGTGGTGAAGACGATACCCATTGGGCAATTTCCGCGGGGAACACCGCTCCTGGTCGATCCCGTAAAGGGCGTTGCCTATGTGGTCGGCTCCTCGGTGTTCGTCGTCGATCTGGCAACTGCGATGGTCACGGCGACCATCCCTTTGTCGACGACTGCCAGCTCCGCGGAGCTCAATCCGGTGAACAGCCGTCTGTATGTCGCCACAACAGGCTCGAAGGTCTATGTCGTGAACACCAGCACCAACGCGCTCGTCACCTCGTTCAGTTCTCCCTGTAACCCCACGAACGGCATCGCAACGAATCCCGTCACCGGCAAGTACTATGTCATCGGTCTCGAGGATTCTCCGGCTCCGATTCCGCATGTTGTAGTCTACAGCGGGACAACCAACAAGCTTCTCGTGGATGTTTCCGGTGAGACCTTTCCGGCACTCGCTGGAGCAGACTCGATCACGGTAGACCCGCTGAGCAACACCATCTATGTCGGCAGCGAGCGCGGTACGAGTAGCGCGGTCCTGGCGGCGATCGACGGCAACACGAATGTGGTGTCGGCAATCCCGCCCAGTACCGAAGAGACCAATGGCTACGCGCTGGCCATCGACTTGGGCACGCACGTCCTGGCGGCTGGCGGCGTTGACTACACGAATTTGTTTTTCCCGACGGCCGATCTGACATCGGCGTCTGCGGTGCCGATATCCGTTACGATGCAGGGCGTCAGCGACGGCTCGACCATTGCGACGGCGCCGCTGTTCCGCACCCGCAATACGCAGCCCAAGGTTGCCATCAGTGCCACCGGCAACTTCACGGGCCTGGCGGCGTCGATCACACCCACGACGGTCTTCTATCAGGTCGACAGCTGGCAGGGCACTTGGACTACGAAGTCCCTCAAACCGGTCAAGAGCACCACCACGGGCACGGTCACCGTGACCACGCCGAAGCTCGCTGTGGGGCGTCACATTCTTTACGCCTATGCCAATACCGGCGAAGCGGCGACGATCCAGAACGGCGCGTCTGGGCCCAGTTCACTCGTCGTTGGTCCGACCGCTGCCTTTGTCTTCACCGTCGAACAGTGACGCAGCGAGAGATTGCGACGGCCGTTCCATGGGGACGACCCGAAATAGTGCTGGCGCGTTAACTTACCGGGCTATGCCACGTAGCACCAAGGGAGGAGAAGTTTCAAGAACCCGCGTGCCTCTTGCCACAAAGAGAGAAACAACGAGGTTCCGATCGCGTCCGCCGTCCCCGGCGAAAAAACCAGTGTGAGTTGAGTAGTCGGACTTTCCAGAGAGACTGAAACGGCAGCTTCCCGTTGGCCTGCCGTTTCGTTCATCCTATCGAGGGCACACCTGGAACCCGCATCTTTCAGTAGGGTGGTCACTGACAGACGATTTTCTGCTGATTCAGCCCGATGATCGTTTTCTCCACGAGGGCGGGTTGAAAGAGCGAGTAAACGACGGAATAGGTCTCGGTGTTCTCACCCGCTCTACCCGAACTTCCGGTCACAGAAACAGATATGGTCCCTTCAGCGTTGTAAAAAGTATCTTGGGAGCGATTGGCGGCGTAAGCGTGCGTTCTCTTGAAGCTTGGAAGGTGAGCACCATACCACAATAGGGCGGCGTCCACCTTGGTGTCATAAACCGTATAGAAGTCCGCTTGCATTTTGCTCTTGCAGACGTTCGACTCGGGCAATCGGGTGGGATCGTTTCCCAAATGAAGACGAGAATCGGTGGCCGGATAGAGAGGAAGACCTGTCAGGGGATCTGCCGTGAGTGGTGTCGTGCTGCCGCCTGCGATCAGCGCTAAGCAGAGCCCGAGTGCGGTTGCGAGAATTGCTGACGGTTTCATATTTCTTCACCTCAATCAGCCATGTCAACAAGGGTCCTATCGCTCGCTATGGAAGGAGCATCTGTTCCCCGTGATGGCCTGGTTCTTCTGACCTCGATTTTAGGGGTAACCCTTGATTTCAATGCGAAGGTCGGGCGGCCCATTGGAATCCGGCGCCTCCAGGATTTCAACGGCGTGCGTGGGTTCGGGCTTCATCCAATCAACACTCCATGTGCCGGGATGAGTTGCCTCGTTCGCGCTCGGAATGTCGCGAACGCTCCCACCCTGGCGATACGCTGACTTCGAGCACGCGTACGAATGCGTTTTCAAAGATTACCCTGTGGCTCTTGGGCGCGTGCGGGAAAGAGAACCGCGCCGAAGCGCGGTTCTCCCTTTCGCGGCCTAGCGCGTTGCCGACGCTACGGGGCCCAATTTCTGGGCCGTCGACGCATGCGGCGAGCTTTGTTTCTGGCGCAGTTCTTTCATGCGTTTCATGTTTTCGGGATGGCGTGCCCACTCGATGCCAGCCTCCTCGCTCGCGCCATATAGCTCGGGGCTCAGATAATGGCCGCGCTCGCGAACGTTCTTCTGCTCTTCCACCGGAATCCGGTGTGCATTGGCCCATGCGTCCTGACGAATGCCGGTGACCTGCCAGGAAACCTTCACCGCCGGCTTGTCGGTCTTGATGCTGAACTGGTGGTTCGCAACCTCGGCGGTGACAATCGCCTGAGCAAATTGCCCAATCACCGTGAGTTGATAGCGAAAGTCGCGGTTGAGAGTTTCGAACCACTCCGGCAGCGGGACGACGGCATCACCATTGGCATCGGTGACGACGTTGCCGTTGTAGATGTTCATCATGTCGGGCGATTCGACGGCAGAGTGAGACAGATATTTGTTGGCGGGGTCGAGCGGATCATCGATCTTGAAGGAAGCGCCGCCACCGGAAAGAATGCCGTTGATGCCGACGTTGCCTTGGAATAAGCCGGCCCAGCTGTTCGCACTACCCGAGGCTGCGAAGATACCGTCGCCGTAAGTAGAGTAATTGCCGCCGAAGAAAACACCACCATCACCGTCTGTGTTGTCGCCGATTCCGCCTTCGCCGAAAATTCCGGTGCCGCCAACATTCGAACCCGAAGTCAGATCACCATTCCCGCCAAGGCCGTAGACAGCGGAGCCTCCGTTCCCGCCTGAACCGTTTGCAGCGTTCCCCCCGTAGCCATCAATCGCGTTGTATCCATTCGAGGTCGCCCACACGTCCAGTTGAGAAGTGGGATTGGTTATGCCGACCGAGACCATGCCGTTCTGGAGAATGGAAATACGAGGCGTGAATTCGGTGAATAATTGCAGGCCGAAAGCGTTGTTGCCACCGACTCGATTGGAAATGATGCCTTCGCCGCTCGAGGCACCGCCGAAGCGAAGTCCCGGGGTGAAAGCACCGCTGTTTTTCCCGAAGGCGTCCGCGTCAATGATTGCGCTGCCGGCAGTATTGGTTGCAGCCAGCGTCGCCGCACTCACGCCTCCGGTCGCGGTCAGGTTGGAGGTGTTGGTGTTGCCCTCCAGCCAAATGGTGCTCTTGCCGGTGAGGTCCGTGATTCCAATATTCCCGGCACCTTCAGCATTGCCTGCACCCGCTGAAATGATGTTCCAGGTGTGGCCGCCGCTACTGCTGTTCGCAATTGCCAGCCAGGTTCCGAAGCTGTTCGCGGTGCCGACCGTTAATGGCGTGTAACTGTTCGTGCTGGCGGCGGCTCCGATGCCGGCGTTGCCTGAAAATGTCTGGTTTCCGATGAAGATGTTGTTCGACGTCAGTTGCGGAATTTTGGTGGTGTCGAGATTGAGTGTGACCGAGCCGCTGGTGCCTCCGCCAGTCAGGTCGGTGCCTGCGGTTACACCCGTGATCGTGCCCGCGCCTTTCGAAGTCGCGCACACCCACGTAGTCCCGTTCCATTGCAGAACCTGTCCGCTGGAGCACGTTGTCAACAAGCTCAGCGTGACGTTGCCCTTGGTGCCGCCCCCCGCCAAGCCTGCTCCCGCCGTCACTCCGCTGATCGGTCCCGGAGGTCCGGCCGGTCCGGTCAACACGATGTTCAACTCCGCGGGATGGCTGGTGGTGGTCGTCTCCTTGCTGTTCAGAGCGAACGAAACGGCGCCGTCGGGTACGATCGCGATGCCATCGTTGGCGGTGCCGTTCAACCAGTCCACAGCGGCTGCGGTGACATCCACCAGAACATACTTATTCTTGTCGGCCGTGGTCACCGGCACGGCGGAGGCGATCGCGCCGCCGAGAGTGGGCGCGTTGTTCGCGGTAATCGTGCTCTCCGTCCACGAACTGGTGACCAGGTCTACGTTGAAGGACCCGGCGGTCGTTACCGTGCTGACATAAATCTTCAGCGTGGCCTTGGCGACCATCGCACCGGTGACGCTCGGAGGAATGCCGGANNGTGTAGGAGTCGTCGCTGGGAGTGATCTGAGCCAAGGCAGACATCGCAAGAACGCTCAACAGCATTGCAAAGAGAGCGCACAACATCGAGAGCCGTTTCATATTTGTAGTTCCTCCATTAGCGTTCCGTTAAGTGCAACTGCGTTCTGGCGCGATCTGAGAACAAGGGCCGGCGCCGCCGACACTTTTGGACACCGCGAGCGTCACTGCGCTACGTAAAATACGTACTGGTAGTTTTGCAGCGAGAACCCTGCGATACGGGTGAAATCGACCGCAGGTCCGCCGTTTCCCTCAGCCGTGAGATCGTCGTTCGCCCAGGTTGTTGTTGTGGGCTGGAAAATCTCGCAGATATGCTCTCCGGATTCATAGAACACGTGGACGTCGTCATTGGGAGTGGTTGCGTAAGCGAGAATCGAAGTGCCGCCGTCCGGTTTGGGCGCCTTTGACTTCTTTGTCAAGTCTGCACTGGCCCAAGTTTTGCCGTTGCTGGAGGCGAGTTGCATGATGTGGTTATTGTCGTCGTTAACGTAATAGACCCGCATCTTCTTGGTGCCGGGGATGACAAACGCAGCCTCGCCAGAGAGCGACGGCCGCACCGTCTTGGCTGTAACCGTCAAGTCGGTGTCGGACCAGCTGGAATTGTTGTAATTCAATTGATGGAGGTCAAGACTAACTTTGTCCTGATAGTAGACATACTGCAGGTTGCCGATATTGAATCCAGACCACAGGATGTAAGGCTGCGGGGCCCCCGTGAGCGTGGTTAAGTCCTGATCCTGCCAGGTTGTGCCATCGGTGGAGTAAAGCTGATGGATGTCGCCGATGGGGTATTGCTGGTAGTAAACGTGCAGCGCCGGCGACGTTGTAAAGGCAACCAGCCCGTAATAGTTGATCGCCTGCACGTTTGATTTACTGAGCACAGTCAGATCGCTGTCGACCCATCCGGCGTTGTTGTAGAGGAGTTGGTGAACGTGCTGCGGAGCGTTCAGGGAAACATAGTAAACATACTGGTAGTTGCCCACCGAGAACCCGCTCACCTGACCGCTGGCCGCCGATCCGCCGGATAAAGCCGTCAGGTCGTCGTCCGACCAGCTCACTCCGTTGTAGAAGTGCTGGTGGACGTGGCCGTTGGTCGCCAGAAAGTAGACGTGCGGCTGGTCGTTTGGCGTCGTCAGGAATGCGGCTACCGGGCCGTTCGAGATCGATTGCGATCCGTTGAGATTCTGGTCCGTCCAGTTACTATTGTCGTAGAGCAGTTGGTGGACCTGCTGCTGCCCATAGGCGGGCAGGGCGGCGAGCATGATTAGAAGCGCGGATACGCAAACTGCATGGTGCAGGCGATTCGCGATGCCTTGGTTGCTGCTTTTGCGATTCATAATGTTTTCCTCTTCACTTGTTTCTCAGGAATTTGTGAAACGCTTTCTGCTGCCCGGATTGCCCGCTCTCGCAGGAGTCACAGCTCAATTTGCCACATAAAACACGTATTGCAGGTTCTGTAACGAGAAGCCGGCAATGCCATCGTAGGCAATGGCGAGTCCGCCGTTAGTCTCGGCGGTCAGATCCTCGTTTTGCCATACCGTAGAGGGAGTCGGCAGGAACAATTGGTTCACGTCATTGCCCGAAACGTAATATATGTGGAGTTGATTGTTCGGAGCGGTGGCGAAACCGACGATGGACGTCCCAGTGTCAGGTAGCGGCCCTTTCGCTTTCTTCGTCAAGTCGGAGCTGCTCCACTTTAGGTTGTTGGTTGAGGCCAGCTGCAAAATGTGATCGTTGGCGGCTTGCAGATAGACGCGCAGTTTCTTCGTGCCTGGGATTACGAGGGCTGCGACACTATGTGATTCACTCTGCGACGGCGAACTCTTAGTGAGCGCAGTCAAGTCTTCGTCGGACCAGTTCGAGTTGTTGTAAAGGAATTGGTGAACGTGGCCGTCAGCTTGAGATACAAAATAAAGATAGGAATAGTTGCCGATGTTGAATCCGGCCATCCCCTCGTGAGCAAAGGACCCCAGGGTGCCGCCGGTGATGTCGGTCAAATCCTGATCCTGCCAGTTCGTGCCGTTGGTATTGAATATCTGGTGAATGTGCTGGGTTGCCATATCCATGTAAAAGATGTGCAATGCCGGGGTTGTCGTGAAAGCAACCACACTGCCGGCCCATGCCGCTGGACCTCCTGTGATGGCGGTCAGGTCGATATCGGTCCAGTCGATGTTGTTGTAGAGCATTTGATGAAGGTGGGAGCTAGCGTAGTCGGTGTAGTAAACATAGCTGTAGTTTTGTACGGAAAAGCCCGTAATCGTTCCTCCGCGAGCGGCAGGGGCGCCAGTTTCAACAGTAAGGTCTTCGTCCGCCCAGTCGTTGCCGTTGTAGAAGAGTTGGTGCACATGGGTCGAGGGAAATCCCCCCAAATAGAAGACGTGTTGTTGGTCGTTCGGCGTCGTGAAATAGGCGGCGACCCCTGAATTCGGGGAGACTCCAGCGAGGTTTTGGTCCGTCCAACCTACATTGTTGTAGGAGAGCATGTGAACTTCCTGGCCGTGCACGGGCACCGCGGCAAAACAAATCAGGAGCCCGAATGCACAGACGGCATGACGTAGGCGGTTGAGGGTGTCTTTGAATGTGCCCTTGCGAATCATAATGTTCTCCTTGGCTGGAGTATCGAAAGAATCTCCAGAGGCCGGCCCCGTCGTCCCCCCGTCCTAGAAATTGCTTTCCTGAACGCGACATCCGGCCCCCGGCGACCGCGAATATGATTCAGATCCGCAGCCGGGTCAATGAAACTTGGTTTTAAGTGTTCCTTAACTAAAAAGTGCCTGTGCCACAGCAACTTGCGAGCTGACTTTAACTGGAGTTTTGCGCTGTCTGCTGTGCTACCATCTTCCAACTTGGGGGAAGGGCATGCCCGGAGTGGCTCCAACCCGGCCTCGTTACCGCTTCGGTCCGTTCGAACTGGACACCGGAGAGGAATCGCTTGCGCGGAGTGGCACCCGCGTGAAAGTCCAGGACCTTCCCTATCGACTGCTCGTGCTGCTTTTGGAGCGGCCCGGAGAGATCGTCACCCGGGAAGAAGTCCGGCAACGCCTGTGGCCGGAAAACACGTTCGTTGAGTTCGATAACAGCCTGGGCGTGGCCATCCGAAAAGTGCGGGACGCACTTAACGATGATGCCGACACGCCGCGCTACGTTGAAACCCTTCCGCGCCGCGGATACCGGTTCGTGGCCCCGATCACAGTTTTGGGACCCGTTCGATCGCCAGACTTACCCCCGCCGGCCGTCTTGGTAAGGAAAGAGTCTTCGGTCCTACCTCCAATCGGCATGATTGAAGCCGCGCCCTCCCACAACAGGAGAGAGTACTGGCTAACGGCAGCCTTGGTACTGCTTCTCGTGGGCGGCGCGATCTACGCATTCCGGGCGCGACCTCGTCACCCAGCCGACAAAGCGGAAGCCGCCGGTACAGGAACTCCGCTGCGGATCCGTCGCTCCGTGGCTGTCCTTGGCTTCCGCAATCTGCCGGGTCACCCGGAAGACAACTGGTTGTCTCCAGCCTTTGCCGAAATGCTGAACACAGAACTGGCCGCCAATGGCACCCTTCGAATGGTGCCGGGCGAGGACGTTGCCCGAGTCAAACGCGAGCTGCCCCTTCCCGACGAAGACAGCCTGGCCAAGGGAACCTTGCAGCGCCTGCGAATCAACCCCGGCGCCGATGTGGTGGTCCTCGGTTCGTATACTCCGCTTTCGGGCAACGGAGACAAACGCATCCGGCTCGATGTACGCGTGCAGGATACGGTCCGCGGCGAGACCATTTCGGAACAATCCTTTACCGGCAGCGAGGCGAACCTTTTCGAACTCGCCACCCAGGCAGGTCAGGCGCTTCGACAGAGCCTGGGAATCGGCTCAGCCTCCGCCCAAGCCAGCCTTCAGGCGAGGGCCGCTCTTCCATCCAATCAAGAGGCAGTACGGTTTTATACGGAGGGCCAGGAACGTTTATGGGCGTTCGACTATATACACGCCCGCGATTTGCTGACGAAAGCCGTCGCCGCCGACCCCGGCTATCCGCTCTCGCATGCTGCTTTGGCCGATGCATGGAATCATCTGGGCTACGCGACGAAGGCCCGCGCTGAAATCGAGCGGGCACGCGCTCTCTCCGAGCATTTGGGGCCGGAAGATCGCCTGCTGATCGACGGTCAGTACTATGCCACGATCCAAGAGCGGGCACGCGCCATCGATGCGTATCGGCAACTGTTTACGCAGTTCCCGGACAATTTGGACTACGGCCTTCGACTCGCCAACGAGCAGCGATGGGTGAATCCCGAGGATGCGTTGCACACGCTGGAAGGTCTCCGGCATCTTCCGTTTCCTTCGAGCGACGATCCACGCATCGACTATATCGAGGCGCGCTCGTGGGTCAACAACGATGTCGTCAAGGCGCAGGCTGCGGCCCGGCGCGCAGTCGAAAAGGGGACCACTCAGGGTTCGCGGCTACTGGTTGCGCGAGCCTATGGAGTTCTCTGTCAGATCGGCAATGGCGATTCCACCGCCCAAGCCTGTGACAATGCTCGAAAGAGTTACACAGCAGTTGGCGATCGCGACAACGCAGCTCGAGCCACGAACGATTTCGCCATCCTCTACTATCAACAGGGCGACTTGGACCGCTCGGAGGCTATGTACCGGGAAGCGATCCAGGTGTTTCGTCAGGTCGGCGATCTCGAGGGCGTAACAACCACCTCCGGTAACCTGGGCGATATTTATCTGGCTCGCGGGAATCTGACCGATGCGGCACGCTCTCTCTCAGACGCGATTCCGGGCTACAAGGAAATGGGAGACAAGGACGGCGTCGCACTCACGCTCGCTGACCTTGCCGAAGTGGAGCGACGGCGTGGTGATCTCGAAGCGGCGCTTGCCAGTTATCGAGAGGCAAGAGCGATCGCTAAAGAGATTGACGACAAACGCGCCATTGCGTATGCACTCTCCGGAGTCGGCGACGTGCTTGCGGATCGCGGAGATTTGACGGCCGCGCGCAAGTCTTATGAAGAATCGCTGGCCCTGCGCAAACAGTTGGGAGAAAAGCAAAGCGTTGCGGAAACGGAGCTCGCCTTGGCGCGGCTCTCGCTTGAGGAAGGGCATGCCGCCGATGCCGAAACTGTGATCCGCAAGTGCAAGGAGCAGTTTCATCAGGACGGTCAAGCCGACGATGAGCTCGCCGCCAGCGTCACCTTGATGGAGGGGCTGCTGGACGAGGGCAAGCCCGTGGAAGCAGCCAAGGAAGAGCAAGCGAGTCGGGCGCTGGCCGCGAAAAGTACAAATCAACTCAACCGGCTCCAGTTCGATCTAGTCTCTGCTCGTGTCGAACTGGCCATCGGCCATATGGCGGCGGCGCGCCCCAAGCTGCAGCGGACCCTCGACAGCGCTCGTGCTCATCTTCTCCTGGGAATTGAACTGGAAACGCGGCTCACGCTTGCAGAACTGAAAAGGAAGCTAGGACAGGGAGTCGAGGCGCACGCAGATCTCGTCGCATTGGAAAAACTTGCGCGCGGCAAGGGATTCGGCCTGATCGCCGCCAAATCCCTGTCGGTCCGCAACAATGACGAAAAGAAGTCTATGTAATGTCTTTCTTCCTGAGCGCTGCTGCCAGCAGGCGTGTCGGGAGGCAATCCGAAGCCGTCGCATCGGCGCTTGCAACGTCTCGTCCTTTGCTTCGCCCTATCAGTGTGATCGGAGTACTTCTGGCCGCCGCTGTGTGGCAATGCCTACACTCGCGGTTCTTTGTCGCTCAAGCTTGCAATAGGTAGGGCATCTGGTTTGTCCGCTACATCGCTGTAGTCGATTTTGTAGACGGTCCAGCGCTCTTCGCGGAGCAAAAACTTCGGTATTTATGCGGGTCGGCGCATTAGAGCACCTGGTGCAAAACCAGGTGGGTCGGTTTTGGAGTCGCACAGCTACTGTAAGTAGTTGGAATAGTGACAGGCTGTCGTGAGGGCCTACTCCTCTCCGATTTGGTTGGTTGGACACACCGGGACTCCGCTGGAGTTTACCTAGCAGGTTGCGGAAAAACTCGGTTTCGCGAAGGGTTTGCTTTGTGATAATAAGGTCGAGATGAATACCCGTAGGAGAATTGTTCTCATCCTTGCTGCATGTCTTGCCTCTGCCCTCTGTGTCGCTGGAGGAGGGACGGAACCACTGTCCGAGATTCCAGCCGCGCAACGAGAAGCCTTGACCAAACGGTTAGGCGCATATGTGGAAGCATATAGAGGACGAAAGTGGGACAGGCTGTACGAGTTGGTCTCGGACACCGGCAAGGGAGGTGCAGATCGGCAGACATTCATTGCTGCCATGAAACATGAGCATGGGATAGATTTCGCACAGATGCCAGACCTCCTCGAATTCAACCCCGACCGATCCGAGAAAAACGATGATGGTTTCGATGTCTATGGGTGCGGGAAGGCCCGCCGCGAAGGCATGATGTTTAACGGCATTGCTGTTGTGCATGCGGTATATGAGCATAACGACTGGTTCTTCACGGGTTGGACGTTCACCGAATTTCCAAACGAACCGTGTAAGGCATTCGCCGACCCAAAGTGGCAGCCTTCTAACCGCATTAAATGGAACAGGTCGATGGAGGAAATCGCGAACTTCAAGTCACAAGGCGCTCCGTTCCACATAGATTCGCCTCGTTAAGCAAACAAGTCTGGTATGCGCTCCTCCTCAGACAATTGAAGATAACTGCTGCAAACAGGCCGTTGCGCCTGCCGAGGCATCGACTTCGAAGAAGCTGGTGCTGTACCTGAAAACTCTCTTGTTTCCACAACAGAACCTGATAAGAAGAAGACATGCGTGGACAAGACGATCAGCAGTTAGGAGTTTTCAGCTACGTAAGCCCTGAGCAACGAATCCCTCACGACCACCCGATTCGGCAGCTACGTGTCATGGCCGATGAAGCCCTGCGCGAACTGAAGCCTCGTTTCAGCAGACTATACGCCAAGAGTGGACGGCCATCGATCGCACCGGAGAGGCTATTGCGTGCGTTGCTGCTCCAAGTGCTGTACTCGGTGCGCAGCGAACGGATGTTGATGGAGCAACTCGACTACAGCCTGTTGTTCCGCTGGTTTGTGGGACTGAACATGGATGATCCGATTTGGGATGTGACGGTGTTCACGAAGAATCGCCAGCGTCTACTTGCAGGCAACATCGCCGACGCTTTCTTCGCAGCCGTGCTCAAGCAGGCACGACAGCGAAATCTGCTCTCCGATGAGCATTTCACCGTGGATGGAACCCTACTGGAGGCATGGGCCGGACAAAAGAGCTTTCGCCATGTCGACGATGACCGCCAGCCGCCCACCACTGGAACGGGCGAAGGCTCAAACCCGACCGTAAACTTCCACCGCGAGAAGCGCAACAACCAGACCCACTGCTCGACTACCGACCCCGATGCCATGCTGTCACGCAAGAGCCGAGGCAGCGGTGCGGTGCTGGCCTATCGCGGCCATCTGCTGACAGAGAACCGCAACGGTCTGGTGGTTTCGACACTCACCACGCGAGCGTACGGTTCGGCGGAGCGCGATGCCGCGTTGCTGATGGCTGAAGGTCTGCCCGGCACTCACCGCGTCACGCTTGGAGCAGACAAGGGTTATGATGCCCACGATTTCATCGCCGAACTGCGCCACATGGAGATTACGCCGCACATCGCGCAGAACGACACGAATCGCCGCAGCGCCGTGGATGAGCGCACAACGCGCCATACGGGGTATCAAGTCAGTCAGAGGAAACGCAAGCGGATCGAAGAGGTGTTCGGCTGGATGAAGAGCATCGGGTTGTTGCGCAAGCTACGGCATCGCGGACTGGAGCGCGTCAGTTGGATGTTCACCTTCGCGGCGGCGGCTTACAACTTAGTTCGCATCCGCAACCTAATCCGTAGTGCCCCACAGCGGCAGTGTGCATAACTGTCAAAGGTCTGCTCTGAGCACCCTTCAACGTGGCCAACCCGACGACAATGGCATCGGAAAACCACCGGAAGGCAAGCCATGCTCTCTACCGAACCCTTTTTCCGCAGCCTGCTAGATTGACTGCGGTCGTGGCACCCCACCCTTGCGCACAGAACGCGCAAGAGTGGGGCGCTCGGCTGTACGGCACTTAGCAGTACGATTGGTTTAGTCCTGGTGTTACTTCTCTTGAGCTTTCTGTCTTTGTTCTTTGATCTGCTTCATCATCTGCGGATGGCGAGCCCATTCCGTCTGCTTCTCGGCGGGCGCGCCGTAGAACTCCGGATGCAGGTAGAAGCCCTTCAACCGCGGTTCCTTCTCTTCTTCCACGACGAGCGGATTCGCCTTGGCGAAGGCATCCTGGCGCACGCCGGTAATCTGCCAGGAGACTTTCACGTTGGGCACGCTGCTGCGAATCGCGAATTCATGGTTCTGAACTTCGCTGGACACGATGGCTTGCGCAAACTGCCCAATCACCGTCAACTGATAGCGGAAGTCGGTATTGACGGCTTCGAACCAGTCGGGCAACTGCACTCTGGCCTCTCCCTGCGCGTCGGTGATGACATTTCCGGTGTAGATGTTCATCATCTCCGACGATTCCACCGAGGCGTGCACGAGGTATTTGTTGGCGGGATCGAGCGGGTGGTCGATCTTGAAGTTCTTCGTGGCCGCGCTCAGCGTGCCGGTAATGGTTACATTCCCGTTGAAGTTGCCTGCGATACCGCCGCTGCCGGCGATCGCCTGCATGCCGTCGCCAAACGACGAGCCAGTCCCGCCTTCGAAGTATCCGCCGTCGGCGTCCTGGGCGAGTCCGTGTCCACCCATGCCGATGATTCCAGATCCGCCAGCATTCTCGCCGGTTGGATTGGTCGCGCCGACGGCAATAATTCCGTTGGTTCCGTTGGCGTCTAAGCTGGCGGAGCCGCCATTCTGCGGCGCTTGGACCTCTAACCATGCAGAGGCGGTTGGCGCTGTTGCGCCAATGCCCACCTGCCCGTTGGGCAACAGAGTCATGACATCCAACCCGGTGCTGTCATTGCGGAAGTTCAGCTTGTTGATCCCCTGCGCCGAGGTAGCCCCGGTATTCAGAATCTGCCAATACATGCCGTTGGTTCCGGTGGTTTCGAGTTCCAGGGCGGCTCCGATGAACGCTTCCGGCCCGGACAGAAGAATGCCTTCATAGGTCGCGCCGGAAACGGTCAATCCGAAGTTGGAACTGGTGCCCGCAATGGTCTGATTATTTGTGAAAACATTCGCCGCAGCTAGCTGCGGAACCTTGGTTGTATCCAGATTCAAGGTGACAGTCCCACTCGTGCCGCCTCCGGTCATGTCCGTGCCCGCCGTCACGCCGGTGATGGTGCCGGTGCCCTTGGGATTTGCGCAGGCCCATGCTGTGCCGTTCCATGCCAGCACCTGACTGGTTGCACAGGTGTTGGTTAGCGATAGATTGAGCGTGCCGCTCGTGCCGCCACCGATCAACCCGCTGCCACTGGCCGTGGTGATTCCGGTGATTCCACCGCCGCCACCGGCGAACACAACATCCAACTCTGGCGGATGGCTGGTCGTCGCGCTCTCTTTACTGTCAAAGCTGGCGCTGAAGGTGCCATTCGCCACCAGCGCGATACCATCATTCGCCTGACTCCCACTCAGCCATGCCTGCAGAGCGGAAGTAACGTCAATCAGGATGTACTGGTTCTTTGACGCGGCCGTGATCGGCACGCTCGGAGCAATCGTAGTTCCCAGCACCGGGGAGAGGCTGCTGGTGATGGTGCTCTCCGCCCAGCTGCCGTTCACATAATCCACATTGAAACTGCCGGCGGTGGTGACCGTGTGCACGTACAACTTCAGAGTGGCCTGGCTGACGTTGGCACTGCCAGGAATCGACGCCAGATTGAACTGGATGTAAACGATCTCTTTGGCGCCATTCACGTCGAGCAGCACATTGGCGCCGTAGTTTGTCGACGCCGCTTCCGTGTTGGTGAAGGCGTCCTGGCTGGGTGTTATCTGGCCAAAGGCCCCCACCCAGGAAAGCATGCATAGCAACAGAACCAGGATCGGCAGAACCTGTAGTTTCGAGTTTTTCATGGCCATTCTCCGTCTAGTTTTTTCTTCCTGCAAATTTTGTTCGTCGGCCCAGTCCGGAATGGGAATTCAAATTTCGGTGCTGGTTACTGCGCGGCTCAAGCCGCGTTTCTATCTATATCGCAAACTTACTAACGCAACGTCTCCTTGCTGGCTCGAATCCGTCCGCCCGCCTTTGGCTGGTGGCGGAAGCCTCATCAGACAGCCCAGGTTGGGCCGATTCAGAACGGCTTCTATTGGGATATCGAAAACGAAGAGCAAAAGACGACAGGCAAAACAAGGAATTTGCGGAAAATTTCGGCGCGGATTAGGTCACTCCGCCCCAGATGTGACGGGTTTCGGGCCGGATTCAAGCCTTGTGGCTTCAAGTTCCCGGCGAATAAAGGTGTTATTGGGCAGTTTTTTGTCCCAGCGGTGCCAAAGGTCTAACCGGCGTGCTTCCATGGCGTTTGCCTTCGCAGTCGCGCCGGTGCGCCGATAAACACCAGCCACTTTTTCATACAGAAGTGAGAGCTTGGGCGCGTTTCGCAGGTCATCGAATTCTTTCGGGTTAGCGGCCATGACTCTGCCCAGCAATTGCTCGTAGAGAGCGACGGCGCGATCAAGATTTCCCTCTGCCGCGTAATAGTCCGCCCAGGCACAGGAAACGACGTACGCATCGCTGTCGAGCTTGAGCCCTTCTGCCGGAATATCTTTCGTTTCGTGGAGAATTGAAGATGCACTCTCAAGCCGGCGCATAGCTTCCGAGCGCCGGTGTAGGGCCAGCAGTGCGTAGGAAGAACTCGCCAGCAGCGTCGCCTGAGAACGCCTCGCAGGCAGACTGTTCCGTATCTCGCCGACCCGACTCAGGGCTAGGTCATACACGGCAAGAGCTCCCCGTGGATCGCGCTGGCGCAGGACGTTGCCCAGTGCTGTTCCTGAGTGGGCGACGCGCATGCGGCTGACGGCGTCGTTGCGATCCTTAGCAGCAAATTCCTCGGTGGTCTGGAAGGCCTTGTGCAGAGGCTCGATTGCATCTGCGGGCCGGCCCAGATTGACATCTGCGTCCTCTCCCAGAATCAAGCCGTTGCGCAAGAATATTCCATACTCATCCAGCATGCGCGTGGTGGGATTCGGATACACCGCCTGCTCGGAAATCTTTCTCGCTTCTTGAATGGCTTGCAGGGCGCCTTCCAAATTACCCTGATAGCGTAGCGCACTGGCCAGCAAACTCAGCCCCTGGGCGACGAGATATTGGGCAGACGCTATTGGCCGGATTACTTCTGCGGTTCGTTGCGCGTAGGGAACCGCTTCCGCGTACATGTGCATGTTGAGGTGCGCCAGAGCCATGTTCCCGTACTCGGAGGAAATTTGGATACGTTCCGAATCCGTAGCATCACCTAATCGCAGAAACTCATCCAGGCGATGGGAGGCCTTGCCGGCGTATGCGATCGCGTCCGCGTCGCGGTGCTCTTCCTGCGCTAGGATCATGCGTTCCTGTGCGATCCCCGCCGAGCGCAGCAGCGCGCGCCGGTCTCTGGGCCGCGACGCAAGTACCGCTTCCGTCAATTCGTCCGCGCGTTTCATGCTCGCCTCGGCCTTCTCCGGTTCGCCCAGGTTCAGCTGAGTGGGAACGCCTTGAATGCCAGCCACGCGCCAGTAGCCGTCGGCGATGTCCTGGCTCAGGTCCAGATCGCCATGGGCGGCGGGAGCTAGGCCATCCAGGTATTCCAGAGCAGCCGAAACCAGACGTTGCCGGGCCTGGGTTGAACCGGGTAGGTCACGAATGTCCTCGTCGAGATCGAAGATTTTATTGGACAGTTGCCGGAGTTGGCTGAATCGCCGCTCCGCAATCGCGCGCTCGTGGCTCGCCGTATAAAGGCCGGCCGAAAGGCTGGCGATCACGAGCGCAGCCGCCGACACCGGGAGCCAATACCGCCGCAAGAACTTGGCCGCCCGATATGCCAGCGCGTCAGGGCGGGCCCGAATGGGTTCGTGCCGAAGGTAGCGGCCCAGGTCTTCGGCCATGGAATTCACCGAGGCATAGCGCTCCCGCGGATTCTTCTTCAGGGCTTTAGCCACGATGGTATCGAGGTCACCTCGTAAGCGGCGACGGAGCCGCTCGACCGTTGCGCCACGTTTCGATGCGCTAAAGGAGATCAGTTCGGCGTCAGTGCCACCGCGCGCGACGAGGGTAGACATGCGCGGCGGTTCAGTCTCCACTATGGCTTTGAGCAGCTTCCCGGTGGAATGAGGACCCGGGCCGGCTGGGTGCTGTCCCGTCAGAAGCACGAACAGGAGCACGCCCAGAGCATAAACATCGGTTGCGGTGGTGACTGGTTCGCCGGTGATCTGTTCTGGCGCCGCATATTGAGGGGTCAAGGCTGATCCCGCTTCGCGGGTGAGCAGGGTTGCCGCTCCCGGCTGAGCTTCATCTTCCAGAAGCTTGGCAATGCCAAAGTCCAGCAGCTTCACCTGGCCGTCGCTGGTGACCAGCACATTGGAGGGCTTGATGTCGCGGTGAACCACTAGGTTGGAGTGAGCGTGGGCGACTGCGGCCAACACGTCAAGAAACAGACGAATTCTCGCCTCGACGTTCCGAGTGTGCTCATCACAATAGACATCGGCGTGCTGGCCGTCGACATATTCAAGAATAAGATACGGCTGCCCGCCGGATGACACGCCGGCGTCCAGCAGTTCCGCGATATGAGGATGATTCAGCTGGCCGAGTATTCGGCCCTCCCGTTTGAAGCGTTCCTCGCCGCCTCGCCCCATGAGTGCCAGATTCAGCAACTTGACCGCTGCCTTGCGTTCGAAACGTCCATCGTTGCGCCGGGCCAGCCAGACGCTGCCCATGCCACCGTGGCCAATGGCGGAGATCAGGGTATAAGTGCCGAAGCTTTGCCCAGCCAGCACCGGCTCTGGCAGTTGAGCAGGACAGTGTTCGAGAAAATGCTCTTCCTCCAGAAGGCGGTGCTCGTCCAGCAAGGCTTCCACCATGCTTGCCAACTCTGGGTTGCTCTCGCGCAGCGAGGCCAGCCAGCCAGCCCGTTCCTCCGCCGGCATGGCCAGAGCCTCATCAAGATAAGGACTTACTTCCTGCCATTCGTCGGGATTGGGCGCGTGCATGGGCTCCTCATAGCGACGTACTCCCGCGAAGGTTGCGGTGCAGATAAATCCGAGCCTTCTCCCAGTTGCGCTGCACCGTTCGCTCCGAGACGGCGCGCATAGCAGAGATTTCTAAAAAGGAGAAGCCGCAGAAAAACTTCAAGTCCACGATCTCGGCTAGAGAAGGCTCTGTCTTGCTAAGTTGGTCAAGCGCCTCACCGATGCGCTCCAGTTCGAGATGGTCGACAGGGTTCTCCAGCACGTCAGTGGTCAACGAGGTAATCTCGAATAAGCCACCGCGCTTCTGCGCCTGCCGATTCCGCGCGTGGTCGATAATCAGACCTCGCATCACCCGCGCCGCGTAACCCATGAAGCGGGCACGGTCGGGAAAGGCAGGGCCCTCACGCTCGGCCATATCAAGATAAGCCTGGTGGAGGAGCGTGGTAGCGCTCAAACCCAAGGGCACACCTTGCCTTGCCAGTTCGCGACGAGCTAGCCGATGCAACTCCGAATAGAGCGCTGCAAAAAGCGCGTCTGCAGCAGAACGGTCACCCCGCTCGGTCGCGTCAGCCAGCGATGCAATAGTGGAATCATTGGTGCTGCTCATGGTCTGCGCGCCCCGTGGTGACGCCCACTGCGTTGCGCGACAGCTTCTCGCATTTTCGGAGAATAGTCAAGCGAACGAGGCACCGGGTAGGGCCTCTGGTTTCTCCGTCACATCGCTGTAGTCGATTTTGTAGACGGTGCTGCACTCTTCGCTACGCAAAAAGTGCTGTATTTATGCGGGTCGCCGCGCTAGAGCACCTGGGGCAAAACCAGGTGGGTCGGTTTTGGGGTTCCCGCCGCCAATGTAAGTAGTTGGAAACAATTGGTCGGGGAGAGAGGATTNNCTCCGACCCCCTGGTCCCGAATTCAAAAACCGCAATAAGTTAAGGAGTGAGGAGGAGTAGCTCCAAGTTGCAGACGCGCAAAGCCCTATGTCGATTTCAGCCTTAATCGACTTGGCTAGCGTAGCAGGCGTTTACAGCCACTTGCAGGGGGATGGATGCGAGGGTTACGTCACAAGTCACGTCACAAAATTCCAGCAATCCGTTTNNGCAGCGACTTGACTCTCAGTTGCTCGCGGTCACAATCAGCGGTCTCACATCGTCATCCAATATGCACGAATGTTTCGGATTCCGCCGATTTGTCGCCAACTGAGCGCCGAATCCAGAGCGATGCGCGCTATTCTCTTAATTCTTCAATAGCTTCTTTGCATTTTGCCTTCTTCAACTTTTTCTTAACTTCGCTGTCTGAACCGGCATACCGATAGCTGCCGCGATGAGTGTAATCGATAGTAGGTGTTGAAAAAGTCCCTCAACAGAACGCCTTTTGATCTGCGAGCAGGCCGTCGTCGGTTTTCTTGTCCCCGTTCGACTAGGTGGTGGCCGGCAGAACCGGTGCTGTCGGCTGACTGAGGAAGCGCACCAGTCGCTTGATGTTCGTCTACGCGATTGCCGCAGTTTTGGTGCAATTTGCCGCAATCGTGCCCAAAGCAGCGCAATCCGTCACCGGGAAAACGCCCTTTCCGATCTGTTCGCCGCACATTTGTTGACGCGAAACATCAAGTACGAAGAGGATCTGGTTGAGCAACTGTTTAATTCCAGCGAGAAAAGTTTAGCCCGTGTCCTTCTCATGCTCGCTCATTTTGGCAAGGAAGGGATTCCTGTATCCGTGATTCCGAAGATCAGTCCAGAGACGCTGGCAGAGATGGCGGGCACGACTCGTTCGCAGGTGAGCTTCTTCATGAACCGGTTTAGGAAATTGGGGTTCATTGACTAAGCCGGGGGCGCAGAAGGCGGGTTACAGGTTCACAGTTCACTTCTCAACGTCGTTCTCCACGACTAGCGGGCCGCGTCATCTCGATTGCGGGACAGCGGCTAAACAATGATCCAGGGCGGGCACCGCGCCCACCGAATCCGATGAAGCAGGAGCACGCCCTATCCGAGCGACTCCCAAACGCGTAACATTAGGCTGAAAGTTTCACGTCCAGGTGTCACGGGAATTTTGCATGGTCACGGAACGGAAATGATGCTTCCCTCACAGACGCGAGATTTGGCCGAGCGCCTTCTTGCATACGAAAACGCTGCGGGCAAAACCTCCGAGCCGGCGGAATTCGCGGCCTTGGGCGTCTGTGAGAGGTTGCGCCAGCCCCTGATTACACTCGCGGGAGTTGCCGGTTTTCGCTCGCTGCTTTCTCGTGCTCTGACGTTGGCCAGGGTGGAAGCTCCCAGTCTTAGCGCGGTACAGGTTGCGGCGGATGGTTCCTTACAGGGTCTAAACGAACTTCGGCCGCAAGTCGACGAGGACCAAGCCAGGGAGGCAGGAATCATTCTCATTACCCAGTTACTCGGGCTGCTTGTCCGAGTTGTGGGCGAAGCTGTGACGTTGCAGCTGGTGACATCTGAAATTCTCCCGGACTTTAAGTTCGTTTCGCAGAGCGGTATGCCCATCGGTTTTGAAGCGATCGTCAACGAAGTCGATGATCTCCAAGGCGTCAGTGCACGTCTCGAGAGACTGGCGGAGCAATATCCGCCCGTCACAGACGCGCTGATGACTCTCTCGGGAAACGTCCTGAACACGGCGACGGTATTGGCGGTAGTGGCGGCAATTAAAAGTCCCAAGCCGAACTGAGTGCAGCGTTCGCGCCTTGCCCGGAAAAGGAAATGGTGAGTCTTCCAGAGTCGCGACATTTGGCCCAACGGCTTCTTAGTTACGAAGCCGTTGCGGGCAAGAACTCCGAGCCCACGGAGCCTGCGGCTCTTCGTGTCTGTGCGAAGCTGCGCCGGCCCCTCATTACGCTCGCGGGAGTTGCCGGTTTTCGCTCGCTCCTTGCACGTGCTCTGACGCTGGCCAGGGCGGAAGCTCCCGGTCTTAGCGTGGTGCAGGTCGCTGCGGATGGATCCTTAAAGGGTCTGGACGAACTGGACCCGCAAAGTGATAAGCAGGCCAGGGACGGAGGAGCCATTCTCATTGCCCAGTTACTCGGGCTGCTTCTCACGTTCATTGGCGAAGGTTTAACGTTGCGCCTGGTTCAGGATGTGTGGCCCGAGGCCGCCTTCAACGGGCGCGTTTCCGAGAAAGAGGGAAAGCTTGAGCACAGCAAGTAAAGTGAAAATCAACAAACTGCCGACCGGGGTCCCGGGCCTTGATGAAATCCTGGGCGGCGGTCTGCCGGAATTTTCTTTTAATATCATCGCGGGCGCCCCGGGAAGCGGCAAGACCACGCTGGCGCACCAAATCATATTCGCCAACGCGACGCCGGAGCGCCCGGCGCTCTATTTCACCATCCTCGGCGAACCCGCCATCAAAATGCTGCGCTACCAGCAACAGTACACGTTCTTTGACCAAGCCCAGTTAAACACCGCCGTCCGCTTCATCAACTTGAGCCAGGTGGTGTTGGAGAAGGACCTGGACGCGGTCTTAGAGGAGATTACGAAAGAGGTTGAGAAGGCAAGCCCCGGCGTCGTGGTAGTGGACTCCTTTCGCACCGTGGTGCGGAAGGCGCAAGGCGGTACAACCGAAGTGGAACTGCAATCTTTCATTCAGCGGTTAGCCCTGCTGCTGACGAGTTGGCAAGCCACGACTTTTCTGGTCGGGGAATATGTCGAGGGTGAGATCCGAGACAATCCCGTTTTCACGGTCTCCGATGGCCTCTTTTGGCTTTACCAGGTTGCGGAGCGAAGTTCCATTGTGCGGAAACTCCAGATCGTGAAACTGCGCGGGCAGGCGTCCGTGCCCGGACTGCACACCTTCCGCATTACCCAAGCGGGGCTGCAAGCCTTTTCGCGTACTCTTGGGCTGGCTGGACTAGCAAGGAAGATACCCAGTACACGGCGCCTTTCCATCGGTATTCCGGAATTGGACAAGATGCTCGGCGGGGGCATTCCTGAAGGCGATAGTGTCCTGGTGGCAGGGGCTTCGGGGACGGGAAAATCGGTTTTGGCAACCCAATTCATTGCTGAGGGCATACGCCAGGGGGATCCGGGAATCGTGGTGGTCTTCGAAGAACGACCGCAAGAGTATGCGGAGCGGGCCAGCAGTTTTGGTCTGGATTTGAAGACGCCGCGAAAAGAGAAGAAACTCGAAATTCTCTATCTCCGTCCGCTGGACCTCTCGGTGGATGAAACCATGCACGAGATTCTCGAGGCGGTGCGGAAGATTGGCGCCAAACGCCTGGTGATTGATTCGCTGGCGGGCTTTGAGATGGCGCTGGCTCCCGGCTTCCGCGCGGACTTTCGCGAATCGCTCTACCGGATGATCACCGCCTTGACCGGAGTCGGGGTGACGATTCTAAGCACGGTTGAGGTGAACGAGTCTTTCACNNCGTTCAGTACCTACTCGATTTCTTTTCTTACCGATGACATTATCCGGCTTCGGTACGTATGCATCGACGGCCAGCTTCGCAAGATCATGGTCGTGATCAAGATGCGCGGGGGCAACCATAGCAAGGATATCCGCGAATATGAAATCACCTCTAAGGGAGTGGTCATCATGGGTGACCGCCTCACGGAGTATCAAGGCCTTATCACCGGAATTCCTGAGCATTTGAACCGCTCCGGCAATCATGAAGAGCGCTTACCTAAGCCGAAAGCCAAGAGCAGAAGCTAGAAGCAATCGCAACTAACGCTGACATTACGGCACTCACCACGGGAGTCGCGGGTCTGGATTTCTGGTCGCGTCGAGGGCAACTCTCACCCCACAGTCGGGGCACTACTCTGATCAATGATCGGTGGCACGGGGGCCACCGGTCATGAAGCAGAAGCCCAATTCCAGAAGAGTACGCAACAGTACCAAGTCCATCCTGCGCTTGCCCGACCTTGAACACGCCAAGGACGCGGTGTTGAACAGCCTGAACTCAGCAGACGCAAAGCCGGGTTATCGTCAGGCCTTCGATGAGTTCGCACAACTCGCATGGTTGGTTTCACATCGGCCAGTAGGGTCGGTTCGACAAAATGTCCTGGGCCGCTACGTCGGAGGAATTGATCGAACTCAGGTACGAGTCCCTTTTTCTTGAAAAATGTGGGAACGTCTGCTGCGCGCTCGCCTTTCTCGGGCGGTCGACCAGCCGGAGGGTTCTGCCCTGCGGAAACCATCGCTAGTCCTCCGGCATCGGGGCTTCGAAGAGTAGCGCCTTGATCCGTTCCCCCGAGCGGGGGATGGCGTCGCAAACCGGATCGGAGAGAGTCTCCTTCAATTCAAACGAGTCTCCCGCGATGGTGATGCAATAGGCGCGGGCCGGGCTCTTCCCGTAAAGTTCCTCGGCGAGGAGCAAGAGAGAGTCGGGAGAAGTGATATGCGTGCTGGTCAGCGAAGCACTCGGAGCTGGCTGCAACCGCCGGCACGCGATTGAGCCCGGCGGCGCGCCCACGGCGGCGTCGACAAATATGACGATGTCCGCCTGGCTGATTGGCTCGGCAAGTTCGGGCGTCCACTGCTGCTGACAATAAAATTCCGCCGCTGGATCGCACGAATCGTTCCGCAAGTAACTCACAACCTGGAACGCCACGCCGTCGTCGCCACGCAGTGAATTGCCGCAGGCCAACACCAGCGCTTTACACATGTTTCTCCGAAAATGATTCCCGGCAAATCGCGTCTAACAATTTGCCGTCCGGAGCAACCAGCCGGATTTGCAACGGCATTTGCCCGTACGCGTGCGTGGAGCAACTGAGGCAGGGGTCAAATGCGCGAATCACCGCTTCGACGCGGTTCAACATGCCTTCGGTAAGTCTTTCGCTGCGCACGAAATGGCGTGCGGCCTGTAGAATGCCGCGATTCATCGCCAGATTATTATGCCCTGTGGCAATCACCAGGTTGGCCCAGGTGATCAGCCCCTGCTCATCCACGCGATAGTGGTGGATCAGCGTGCCGCGAGGCGCTTCGCAGCAACCGACTCCCTCGAGATTATTCAGCGATGCGGAATACCGAGCGTGGCTTTTGGTTATGATCGGATCGAGCAGGTATTCCTCCATGTGCTCGAGCGCAAAAAGTATCTCGATCAGGCGCGCGTAGTGATAATGAAACGAACTCAACACCGCCCCGCGCTCCAGGGCGCGGAATTCTATCCATTCCTGCTGGGCCAGTGGCGTGCCGCAGTTTTCCACCAGGTTGATCCGCGCCAGCGGTCCCACGCGATACATGCCCTCGGGATAGCCCAGGGGCTTGTAATAGGGAAACTTCATGAAGGTAAACGGTTCTACGGCTTCGCCGAGATACTCTGGATAATTCGCAGCCTCCAGTTTGTCGGCCACGATGTTTCCATGAGAGTCGGTAAACCGCAGCTTGCCTTCGTAGTAGCCTGCACGGTCATCTGGAGTGACCAATCCCATGAAAAGGCTGGGAAAATTCGCGAAGGTGCGGATCTCTTCGCGGAATTTCTCGAATTCTATTTTGAACCAAGCCAGGGCCTTCTGGGCGATCGCGATCACTTCCGGTATCTGCGCCAACAGCTTGTCACGTTTCTCCACGCTGAGTGGCTCATTCACTCCGCCCGGAACCACCCAGCCTGGATGAATGCGCTTCCCGGCCAGCGTTTCAATCACCTGCTGCCCGAATTGCCGCATTCGGATTCCTCCCCGCCCGAGCTCCGGATGCTTGCGCATCACACCGAACAGATTGCGCTCCTTGGGGTCGGCGTCCATCCCGATCAGAAAGTCCGGCGAGGACAAATAGAAAAAACTCAGCGCGTGAGATTGAATCAGTTGTGCCAAGTTGAGGATGCGCCGGAGCTTCCCGGCCGACGGTGGAACTTTCATGGCCAGCAGTGCATCGCAAGCTTTTGCCGAGGCGAGCAGATGGCTCACCGGACAAATCCCGCAAATCCGCTCCATGAGGTACGGCATCTCGTAGAACGGGCGCCCAACGCAGATTTTCTCAAATCCGCGGAATTGGGTTACGTGGAAATACGCCTCGGCAACCTCGCCCTCGTTGTCCAACTGGAGAGTGATCTTGGCGTGGCCTTCGATGCGTGTAACCGGATCGATCGTGATCGTCTTGGACATCTTCCTGCCCTTCTCAAGCGTGGCTCGGCCCAGCCTCAGCTAAACCCCAAAGCGAGACAAGGCAGCTACGTCCGGAACGCGGCCTGCAAGTAACTCGCTGATGACCGTGAAGATCGTATCGGCAGAAGGTGGACATCCCGGAACGAACACATCCACGTTCACTACTTCGTGTATCGGTCGCACACGCGGCAACAGAGAAGGCAGGCGGTCGGCCGGCACCTGCTCCTGCAGCAAACCATTTCCCTTGTAAACCCAGTCCAGCAACTCGGGCACGGGGATGGAGTTGCGCATTGCGGGCACATTGCCCGTCACTGCGCAATCGCCCAGCGAAACCAAGATTCGTGTGCGGGCCCGCACCGCCCGTATTTTGCGGTCGTCCTCATCACTGCTCACCGAGCCTTCGATCAGCGTGATGTCCACTTGTTCCGGGAACTCTTTGCAATCTACCAGTGGCGAATACACCAGATCGAACTGTTCGCTAAGTTCCACCAACCGTTCGTCCATATCCAGGATTGACATGTGGCAGCCGGAGCAGCCATCAAGCCAGACCGTTGCGAGCGTCGGTTTGCTCATCGCAGACCTTCCCGCATGTCGTTCAGGTACGAGAGGAAATCTGGATTCTTACGCTCTTTGCCACCGACCTTGCTCTTATCAAACAGCGCGCCCGTGGGACACACTTGCACACACTTTCCGCAACTCGTACACGTGTCGGATTCGCCCCATGGTTCATGCAGATCGCTGATGAGCAAGGAGTTCACACCGCGGCCAAGGAGGTCCCAAGTGTGCGCACCTTCAATTTCGTTGCACACCCGCACGCAACGCGTGCACAGAATGCAGCGATTGTGATCCAGAGCGAAGCGTTCATGGGACACATCCACAGGCAGGGCCGGAGAGCGGTAGGGAAAACGGACATGGGTCACGCCGTGCGACTTGGCCTGATCCTGCAATCCGCACATGTTATTGGCGACGCACACGGAACAGACGTGGTTTCGTTCCGCAAACAACAGTTCCAGCACCATGCGCCGATATTTTTGCAGGCGCGGCGTCTGGGTCGTGACCTCCATACCTTCTTCAACCAGCGTTACGCACGCGGGTTGCAGCTTGGTGGAACCCTTTAGTTCCACCAGGCACATTCGGCAGGCTCCCACTTCCGTCAGTCCATCGAGATGGCATAGGGTAGGAATCGAAATCCCATTTTCTTGCGCGGCATCGAGAATCGTTTGATCGCTGCTTGCGCTCACGTCCGTGCCATCGATGACAAGTGTTTTTACAGCGGGCACCGGATTCATGCGGAGACCTCCGCCAACTTGCTGCATTCGCACACCCCCGCGCGGCAATGCTTGTCCACGATGTGTTCGGTATATTCCTCGCGGAAATAGCGCAGCGTGCTGAGCACGGGATTCGGTGCGCTCTGTCCCAGCCCGCACAGACTGGTATTGCTGACCATGTCACAGAGATCTTCCAGAAGTTCCAAGTCGTGCGGCGTCGCCGTTCCACTGGTCATGCGTGTCAGCAGTTCGAACATCTGCGCCGTACCCGCACGGCACGGAATACACTTGCCACACGATTCGGACATGCAGAACTCCATAAAATAGCGCGCCACGTTCACCATGCAGGCACTATCATCCATGACGATCATCCCGCCCGACCCCATGATCGACCCAACTTCTTTCAACGATTCGTAATCCACTGGAAGATCAAGAAATTGCTCCGGGATGCAGCCACCGGAAGGTCCGCCTGTCTGCACCGCCTTGAACCTGTGCCCTTCGGGTACCCCTCCGCCAATTTCAAAAATAATCTGCCGCAGCGGCGTGCCCATCGGCACCTCAATCAAACCCACGTTCCGCACTTTTCCGCAGAGCGCAAATACTTTTGTCCCTTTGCTTTTCTTCGTGCCCAGCGAGGCATACCATTCGCTGCCCCGCCGCAGGATGGTTGGAACGTTAGCGAACGATTCCACGTTGTTGATCAGCGTGGGCAGTTCCCACAAGCCAGACTGGGAGGGAAATGGAGGTCGAGGCCGCGGCGTGCCCCGCCGGCCTTCTATGGAAGCGATGAGCGCGGTTTCTTCCCCGCACACGAATGCACCGCCGCCGATTCGGATTTCAACATCAAAGCTGAACTTTGCGCTGCAGATCTGACTACCCAAGAAGCCCAGTCGCCGCGCTTCGCGAATTGCGGTCTGCAACCGCTTGATGGCCAGTGGATATTCCGCGCGTACATAGATGTAGCCTTGACTCGCTCCCACCGCGTAGCCGGCAATGATCATTCCCTCCAGCACACGATGCGGATCGCTTTCAAGCACACTACGATCCATAAATGCACCCGGATCCCCCTCGTCGGCGTTGCAGATGACATACTTCGTTGTCCCAATCGTCTTGGCCACCGTGCCCCACTTCAAACCCGTGGGATAGCCCGCCCCACCCCGCCCGCGCAGCCCGCTTCTTGAAACCTCCTGCACAATCTGCGCCGGAGTCATTTCCGTCAGCGCGTGGACCAGCGCCTGGTAGCCATCCGCGGCGATGTACTCGTCGATCTTTTCCGGATCAATTCGGCCCGAGTTTTCCAGCACGATGACGGTTTGCCGTTGGAAGAAAGGTTGCTCGCGAGAGCAGAGCAGACGCTCGGGCATGGCGCTATCCAGTCTTGCCACGATCTCTGCCGCGTCTGATTCCGCTACGTTCTTTAGGAGGCAGCCATCAGGCTCGCCGCTCACCAGCGGTCCCTGTGAGCAAAGCCCCAAGCAGCCCGTTCCAGCCACGCGGCAGTTCGCTCCGGTGCGCTGCACTTCCTTCTCCAGTGCCGACTTGATCGCATCGCTGTGCAAAGACAAGCAGCCCGCGGCAACGCAGACATTCAACGCGCGTGGAGATTTTTCTTTCGCTGCTCGCCTTTCGTTCGCAATTTGTTCAAGTTCCTCGAGCGTCATCAGTTTTTCCATCCCGCCAGCCTGCTTTGGAGAGCGGCTTCATTGACATTGCCGGCGGTTTCTCCATCAAAAATAAAAGCCGGCGCCATGCTGCACGAACCGATGCAGCGCGCAGTCAACAGAGAAACATTCCCGTCCAACGTGGTTTCCCCTGCTTTCACATTTAGCGACGCTTCCGCCGCGGCAAGAAGTTGGCCGGCCCCTTTGATGTAACAAGCCGTGCCGAAACACACGAGGCACGTATGCTTGCCGGGCGGCTTTAAGGTAAAGAAGTGATAGAACGTCGCGACCCCATACGCCTGACTCAACGGTACGCGCAGCGACGCGGCGACGAACCTCAAGGATGGTTTGTCAAGGTATCCAAAATATTCCTGCACGGTGTGCAGCGTCTCGATAAGGGCCTCGCGGGCAAACCCGTGCCGCCTCATGGTTCCCACTACGATTCGCCAACGCTTGTCATCTGAAGGCAAGGAGGGCTTTTTCGAGGTAATCGGCATGGTCTCACGACAATGGGTGTTTTTAGTATAGCGCGAAAGTTTTCCTCCAGTTCGAAGCCGGCTACTCTTCTGCGCAATATCTCCGC